>NZNP01000007.1 GCA_002694945.1 Gammaproteobacteria bacterium | reverse complement strand
TTTTTTCCATTGTTTCTATAGGAACTGCAGATTTCCAATGGACACGTATAGATATCGAATCGCCCTCGAAACCTTTTGGTAAAAGCTCTATTTGGAGGCGACTAATCGCAATAAGGCCTACTACTAAGATAGTAAGAAATAGTACGAACATGCTAACCCGACGATTGAGGGACAGCCGGGTTATCTTTGAGGCTAGTTCGTTAGATTGCATCAGGGAGCCGCCACAGCAAGTGGCTCTATAGGATGATGAGAAGGTTGGCCCGGGTCAACGCAGTAACCCGTAAAAGAATACATTGCCTGAGCGCTTTAGGTTACTCCGCAGCGCTTGGCTTGGGCGAGCGGCCCAGGACCGTAGCGAGGATGTTTTGCAGCGCCTTTTGGGCGTCATCGATCAGAGTGTAAAAAACTGGGACAGCCAGTAGTGTGAAAAGGGTGGCCGAAGCCATACCGCCGATAATCATCAAGCCAAAACTTTCAAAACTCCTTCCCATTGTCTCGGCCGAGGCGAAGGTTAGCGGAATCATGCCAAACATGGTGGTCATTGCAGTCATCACAATCGGTCGGAAACGGTGCCTTGTGGCCAGTAGCAATGCATCGTTTCGCTCCATGCCTCCAGCGCGGAGGCGGTTGGCGTAGTCGATAAGTACTATTCCGTTATTGACCACTACGCCTGTAAGCAGAATGCAGCCCACCATACCCATGTCATCGATGTTAGTGCCATTCAGATGGTGAGTCCATATCGAACCTATGGCTGCTAGTGGAATTGTTAGAACGATCGATAGCGGCATTAGAACACTTTCAAAAAGAAATGCGATAAGCATATAAATGAATATAACTGATAGCCCCATAGCTATCAGACTGGCCGAAACTTCGTCGTCATCAAAAGTTTCAGGTGGATCATTGAACGAAACACCCTCGGGGAGATCGATGTTTTTCTGGGCCTCGTAAATTGCCCTTCGAGCTTCTCTCTCCTTTCCCGATTCAAGCTTCATGCTTATATAGTAACTAACCTTTTTGTCTGAGCGCCGTATGGAGGATTGGCTCTTAAGCATCGCTGGCTTAGTAAGTGAGGCAACAGAGGCATCGCGACCGTCATCGCTCTTGACGCGGTAATTGTTAATGTCTTCCAACTCTGCACGATCCTCTTCGCTAAACCGCATTTTCACTGGAATTTGTCGGCCATTTCCTTTGAAGTCTGCCAGAGATCGACCGCGCAAAGCACTGCTTACAACATTAGCTACATCATTTGGGGCAACCCCTATCGAACTGGCCTTGTTGCGGTCGATCATCAGTGCCATTTCGTTGGGTGCATCGTCTGAGTCCTTGTCTTCTAGCGAAAGCACGCCGGGTAGGTTTTCAAAAACCGGCCGAAGCATTTCACCGACCTCCTCCAGTTGCCGGGCGTCGTCCCCAACCAAGCGCAAATGTTGTCTCGACTTTTCGTCATTTCGCTTCTCGCCTCCTGTGTCCATGCCAGAATAATAAACTCTTACACCTGGAATTTCCGGGAACATCTTGTAAAGATGATCGGGAATCTCCTCACGTGGAATCCCTGCTGTACCCTTTTCTTTGGAGTAGTCGGCTTCGAATTCACCATAAGTGTGTTTGTCGAATTCGACTCGGTAACTGGAGATTCCAAGTTCTACCTTGTTCGTTTCCGCAATGTTTTCGACCTTCGTGAAAAAGGCATTTTTCTGATCTATAGTGTAGTGCTCTGGAAAGCGCACTCTCATGCGAAAGTCATCCGAGCCACCCCTACGGTAACCAGTAAACTCTACGTTCTGGAATGCGTAGAAGTAGGTGCCAGACAGAAGTAAGATTAGGATAAACGCTAAATCCAACCGGCGGGAAAGATAGAAATTTAGCGCTATGTTGTATGCAATGTTTAATTTCTCAAATGTCCAGCTGTAGATCGCTTTAAGAGCCTTTCTAATGTGATCCCTTTTGCGTCTACGGGGGTAGGGCTTATCAGGTTGCATGGTACCCACGGTCAAGTAAACGCATAGGGGAATGAAAACGATTGCTGTGGCAAGCGAGGCCAAAAGCGCGGAGACTACCGGTAAGGCAAGCTGATAAAGCATGAAGCGCATTTCTCCCCCAACGAGTAAAGATGGAAGGAAAACGATGATCGTTGTTAGTGTTGCAGTGGAAACCGCAAGCCCGATTTCACCCACGCCGCGCATGCAGGCTTCGCGGCGCGAGAGTCCGGACTGGTAATGCCGATGGATATTTTCCGCTACGACCACTGAGTTATCAACTAGCAGCCCTACACAGATCACCAAACCGAGTATCGATGTCATGTTTAGCGTGTCCCCTGCGAAGAACATCACTGTCATGGAGATAAACAGGCAGAGTGGAATTGCCAGTGCGATAACCATTGTCAGCCGGAATTGGCGTAGGAAAAAATATAGTACTACCGCTGCAAGGCAGGCGCCGAATAATCCATTATTCACTAGACTCTTGAGCTGTTTTTTTATGATATCTCCGTAATTCTGATATAGGTGAATTTCATATTTTGCTAACTCAGGATTAGTTTTGATATTTTCTATAGCTGCAGCCACTGCATTTCCCACCTCTACTGTATTGGCTTCGCTTTCCTTGACTACTGATATGCCGGCCGATTGCATTTGGTTCCAACGTTCGGTATCTTGATACATATCATCTATACCGTATCGGATTGTAGCGATGTCCTTGAGGTAAACCGTGTCACTTACCGGGATGTTTCTTAGATCTTCAAGTGAATGAAAGGTACTCGTCGACTTTAGAAGGTACTTCTTCCCTCCGTCGATTACCGTACCGCTGGATAAGGTAAAGTTCTCCCCTCTTAGCCGGCTCGAGAGTCGACTAATGCTTAGGCGGTACGCCTCTGCTCGGTCTTTGTCTACTTCGATCTGGATTCCCTTTCTTCGAATCCGAAAACTTACATCCGCCACGCCGTCGATTCTTTGGAGAGGGCGCACCAGATTTCTTTCAATGTTGTTGTAAAGATTTTCATCGTCGGTATAGCGGATTGACAAACGGCACACCGTTTGGCTTGGTCCTCAGTACTTGTAGATTCTGTAATCGTCAACTCCCTCGGGGAATCGGAGTGATGCGCGTTCCATTCTGTCGCGTACTTCGCGATAGGCGACGTCCATGTCTGTATCACGCTTAAAGCTGAGACTGACCTCAGCTGAAGATTGTGAGCTGCGGGTGTTAATCGACTGGATGCCACGTACAGTACTAAGTTCTTCTTCCATTGGTAGGCCGATTTTTTGCATGGCCTCCTCCGCGACACCGGAACTCCAGCCGGTCCTAATACGGATGTAACTGTAGTCTTGGCCCTTTGGATACTTTTCCAGTGGCAATTTGCCAACCGAGATCAAACCAACGGCAAGAATCGTCAGGAAGAACACAAAAACCGTAACTTTGCGGCTTAGGGACAGTCGCGTGATTTCGGTGGCGATTTTGTTAGTTTGCATCGCTTTAGGCCCTGGCCAAGCGCTTAGCTAGGCGGACGGTTATTGGACAGTACTTTTGCGCGGCAGCTTTCGTTACAGCAGGCGAGAACAACAACGCGCGTTTGGCCAAACTCCGTTAGTCCTCCACAGCCTTGAAATAACGTTCGCCGACCAGTCCAAACAGGTAGTAAATTGTCGGGATGACGAGCAGCGTCAGCACGGTCGAAGTGAGTAGACCGCAAATCACGGCCACGGCCATCGGCGTGCGGATCTCGGCGCCGTCACCTAGGCCAAGAGCCATCGGCAGCAGGCCAAGCACGGTGGTGGCAGTGGTCATCAAAATCGGGCGTAGCCGGACGCAGACGGCCTGGATGATGGCTTCCTTCAGGGCTATCCCTCGGCCGCGCAGTGTGTTGGTGTAGTCAACCAGCACGATTGCATTGTTCACCACGATGCCGGCCAGCATAATCATCCCGAGAAACACGACCACGGAGACGTTGATGCCGAAAAACTTCAGGCCAAGCACCGTCCCGACAAAGGCCATAGGGATGGTGAACATGATGATGAACGGCTGGATGAGCGACTCGAACTGTGACGCCATGATCACATAGACGAGGAACAGGCTCAGGCCAAGCGCGAGGAAGAGGCTCGTGCGACTGCGCTCCCACTCTTTGTTTTGGCCGGTGATGAGAAATTCCATGTAGCCCGGCAAATCCAGTGCGTTTCTAAGCACTGTCTCGGCTGTTTCTACCGCAGAGCCAAGCGATCCGCTGCCGATGTTGGCCTGTACGAGAGCCACGCGATTGCCGTCGATGCGGCGAATCTCGCTTGGGCCTTCGCCCACTGTAAGCTCTGCGATGGAGTTGAGCGGGATCGGTGTATCGTCACCAGGATTGACCGTTAGCTGGCCAACGTCTGCAACCTGTTCGCGATCTTCCTCGGCCAGTCGCACCACGATTGGTACACGGCGATCGCGGCGGTTTAGCCGGGTGGCCTCGGAGCCCTTGACCATGTCGCGCACCTGCTCCGCGATGGAGTTGATGTTGAGGCCGTGCCGGATTATCTGCTGACGGTCGTAGGTGATCTGCACCTCTGGCGCACCGCTACGCAACGTTGGCTCGACGTCTGCCAGCTCAGCCTCCTTGGAGAGCAGCGCCGTGGCCTGGTCTGAGTACTCCTTCAACTCCGGCAACTCCTCGCCATTGATCTGGATTACGACCGGTTTTTTTGAGCTAAACAAAACAGGGCGCGTGACGCGGGTGGTGATGTCCGGGACGTCATCAAACATCTCCCGCAACTGCGCTATGACCTCCTCCTCGGTCTCATGTGGGTTGCTCGTCTTTTTCAACAACAGCTTAAACCGGGCAGAGTGTTCACCTTCGTCGGAGCGTTTCATGTTACTGGTGTCGAAGCCGTACATCACCAGCAAGGTTTCAATTTTGCTGTCCTTGTCTTTTTTGGAGTCGAGGATCTTTTGTTCCACATCGCCAAGCAATTTTACCGTCTCGACCAGTGGTGTGCCCACGGGGAGGGACACCTCAAACGTGAATTCGCTCTGATGCACCTCAGGGAGCAGTTCGGTTTCCAGCGAGCGCCCCACGGAGTACGTGACCCAAAAACAGGCCGCCGCGAGTGCGATCATCGCCACCGGGCTATCCAACGCCCAATGGATCAGCGAGCGATAAAATCCTTTGCCTTTGCCGTCGGTTGAATCGCCCTTCGGTTCGCCGAAAACCCTGGTAAGCAAGGCCCCAAATACGGAGCCGATTTTCATGATGGCACGATAGGCGGTCAGGCCCATAAACGACACAGCGCGTATAGCCCACAACAAAGACAGACCGATCAATTCCAACAGGAACGAAACGGCCAAGCGCAAGGCGAAGTAGGGCGACGTTGCGAGGAAGACTGTCCGGTTGCGTTGGTGGCTCTCGCCAAACGCCCGGAATGACCCCCAGAGCTTGGCCAAGGTTTGCCCCTCGTGGTCTGCTTGGCCAAAGCGGTTTTCGTTTTTCGAGCCGGGAACGACCGAGCAGATCAGGGTCAGGATCCACGCCGGAACCCAACTGACCAACATCAAAAGTCCACTACCTTCAAATAACGCAAATAAGGCAAAAGAGGCCGGGTTAGAATCATCTCCCATCTCGCTCATCGCTACGACGAAAGCGATCATCGCCACGACCGGCGGCGCGGCCGCGGCGAGCAGCCACCAGGCTGTCCGGCCAAGGTCGTGTAGGCGCTTGGCCAAGGCTATTATGCCGGGGATAAAACAGACCAATTGCCAGAAACTAAACACCGACATCGCCACGGCGCCGTAAACGATTTCTTCCTCGAACTTGGGATCGTCCATGGCACCCACCATCCACCATGTGTAACTGAGAACCACAACCAGCATGGCACCCAGCAACGCGGCGGCTGGGAACAAAAAGCGTAGCCAGTATGAGCTTAGGTTCATCCGCCCGTTGATGGAGCCGAAAAAGTGGGAGACCATGCCTGCGTCCGACTTCAACTGAAACCCGGTGCGGCTGGCCAACATCGGGATGAATAACACCGCAACGATCAGCGAGGCGATCAATGAGGTGACCACCGTTAGGCCTAGGTCACTGAAAACCTGTCCGGCAAGACCCTCCACGAACACCATCGGGAAAAACACACAGATCGAGGTGAGGGTCGAGGCGATCACTGCACCGCGCACTTCCTTCGTGCCACGGATGGCAGCTTTGCGGATGGAATCGCCCTCCTCGCGGCAACGATAAATTGATTCGAGCACCACGATGGAAGAGTCCACCAACATCCCGATACCCATCGCCAAGCCACCGAGCGACATGATGTTCAGCGTCACGTCGAGGATATTGAGCGGCGCGAACGTGACTAAAATCGAGATGGGGATACTCAGCGCGATGATGGCGGTCGTCCGCAGGTCGCGCAGAAAAATCAGCAGCACAAGGATGGCCAGCATGCCGCCAAAGTATGCTGTGCTCATTACTTCGGAGATACTGCTGTCGATAAAGATGGATCGATCCGCCACCACCCGGAGATAGGCATCCTCTTCAGCGCGGAGTTTGCCGGCGAGCGTGGATCGGCTGGAGCCGGAGATCTTCCCGATGAGTCGGGAGACCTGCTCGGCCACATTGATCATGTTGGCGTCAGCTTCCTTGTAAATGTCAATTTGGACACTTTCATTGCCATCGGTCTTGGTCATCATCTCACGGTCACGCTGACCGTAGACAACTTGCCCTAGGTCTTTCACGCGAATCTCGCGACCTTCCCGGCGAAAGACAATGGTGTTCGCGATCTCCTCGAGGCTTTGATATTCGTTGATGGTGCGGATCATGTACTCGGCGCCACCCTCCTGAATTCGTCCACCGGCGGCGTTGATGTTTTCCGCACGAAGACGGCTGATCACTTGCCCAATTGACAGGCTAACCCGTTGCAGTTTGGCCTCATTGATTAAAACATGGATCTCCTCCTCCAATCCTCCCCGTACCCTTGCAGCGGCCACGCCCTTGATAGGCTCGATTTGCCGTTTGACCTGCAGCTCAGCGATCCGGCGCAACCGGCGCAGCCCTTCATCCCCCTTGTACTTGATACTCCGGCTGGAGCCGGAAAGGCTTAACTCCATCACCGGATCGAGAGACGGGTCGTAGTGCAGCAGCAAAGGCTTCTCCGCCTCGCGCGGCAGCCGGACGAGATCGAGTTTCTCGAGTGTGTTCTGGATGGCGTCCACCATCGACGTGCCCCAGACAAACTCGAGGATTACGTCACTCACACCCGCACGGCTTATGCTGCTGATCTCGTTGAGGCCGCCGACCACGCCGAGGGCCTCCTCAATGCGGCGGCTGATGTCGTTTTCCACCTCCTCCGGCGCGGCACCGGGATATTCGGTTCGAACGGTCAGGGTCGGGTAGCTCATCTCTGGCATGAGCGTGACCGGGAGTTGTATCAGTGAAAAATAACCAAATACGATCGCTGCCAGAAACACCATCAACACCGCGACCGGTCGGTCGGTGGTGAAGTTGGGGTTGCGATGGGGAGACTCCATTCCGTGACGGAAGTCGGGAGGTTACTTGATGGTGTTGGTGCTGACGGTTGCCGGTACGGCGTTGGTTTCGCCCGGCAACGGATCGCCCAGCTCACGTATCAGCGAATTTTCCTTCAGGCCGGACTGGCCTGCGACCACGATCATGTCGCCCACGGCAAAACCGTCGGTCGGCTCGATATGCACCTTGTCCGCATTGAGCGGCAACACCAGGTGGCGCTTCACGCTTTTCACGTTATTGGTGCTGTTGAGGTGCATCTTGAACGCGTACGTCTGGTCGTTGTCGTAGACGATCGATTTTTTCGGAATCAGGATGGCGTCCTGCTTGGTGTTGAGCACCAACTCCACATCCACCCACATGCCGGGCCGCAATGCGCCCAATTCCCTCACCGCTACCGTGACTTTCACCGTGCCGGCACGCGCCTCGACGATTGGTGAAATCCGCTTCACGAACGCCGGAATGATGTTATCATCGCCAAGCGTGTTGGAGATCAGCCTCGCCTCCATGTTCGGCTTGAGATCCGGCAGATACTGTTCCGGCACATGGATGACCGCCACAATGGATTCAAAGTCGATGATCTCAAAAATCTTTCGGCCGCTGCCGACCTGATCACCCACCTTCACATCGCGCAGTGTTATCGTGCCGGCGATCGGCGCGCGCACCTCGGTGTACTCGAACTGCCGCTGCGCCTCCTCAAAACTCAACTGCCGTTGCGACAGCGAGAACTTGGCGTTGCGAAAATCCTGCTCGCTGATGAGATTGTCCTTGTAGAGATTTTCCTGCCGGGCGAAGTCGATCTGCTCCTTGTCGAGCTGGCTCTTCGCCTGATCGTAGTCATTCTTTTGGCGATCATTCTCGAGCCGCAGGAGCACCTGCCCCTTTTCGACCTTGTCGCCCTCCTCGACCAGCAGGTCGACCGCCGGATTGCTCGTGCGGGCGTGGACCTCCACCTGTGCCTCGGCCTCAAGTGGTGCGGAACGCTCGAGGATTTTTTCGATCGGGCCACGGGTCACCTTGGCCAGTTCCACCAGCACCGGCTTGGCACCACTGGAGGACCTCGACTTTTTCTTCGAGCTTTCCTTCTCGAGTTCTGCGGAGCCACACCCCGCGAGTGCCAACGCCCCGGCGAGGAGCATAATGTTGCCTATTAACGTTTTATCCATTCGTTTCACCAAAGAAACTGCGCCCTGACACTACTCCATTGCCATTCGGTAGGTTACGAAAAAAGTAGGATCAGCGTGGCCGGGGGTAACTTGGCCAAGCGCAGGCGCGGAGGGGGATTCTGCGGCAAACCAAGCTGCCGTCAACCGTA
>NZNP01000006.1 GCA_002694945.1 Gammaproteobacteria bacterium | reverse complement strand
CGCAGTCCTCGTCCCATCATCATCATCATCATCGCCGCCGCCAATTGGCGGACGCCGCCGCCCGAAGAAGAGGAGAGACATCATGGGGAAAAAGGCGAAACTGACGTGCATCGAATGCAAAGCTGCGTTTAAGAAGCGAACGGTTTCGACGATATCATCATCGGCGGGGGACGACGAGACGACGACGGCTATGATGTGCAAGACGTGCGCGAGACGAAGAAGGACGAGGCACGTCGTCGCCTCGGATTTTTTTGGAGGCGAGACGAACGCGACGACGACCACGACCACGACCACGACGACGGCGAAAGCAGCTGGAAAAAGCGTTGGAGCTTTTTTGGATGATGATGATGATGATGATGACGATGCGACGATGAGGAAGAAGACTTTGTCTTGGGGAATCTTCGCGTCGGCGGCGACCACCCCTACACCGACCACGACGCCTTCTGCGACGAATAAAAAGAGAAAGAAGAAGAAAGGAAATGGAGAACAAAACGCGACCGTTTCTGCGGCGTCTTTGAACGACAAAGAGTGTCGAGAAATCTTGGAAGAGTTGGACGCGCAAGTCGTATTTATCGATTCGCACACCTCGGAGGCGTTCAAACAGTGCGTAAACGAATTGAAACAATCGAAAGTTATCGCGTACGACTGCGAAGGCGTCCGATTATCGAGAACAGGAAAAATCACTTTGTTACAAATAGCTATTCCGGAGAAGATATTCCTGATCGACGTGATGACGGCAGGTGGAAAGGAAATCTTCGTCGAAGGCGGTTTGAAAGAAATTATTCAATCCGAGGAGATTTTAAAACTTGCCTACGACGTGAGAATGGACAGCGACGCTTTATTCCATCAACACGACGTGTTACTAAAAAACGTTTTAGATTTGCAATTATTAGACATTGCTATTCGGCGAGCGGCGGGGACCTTAGTCGAGTACCTCCCTTCGTTATCCAAAACTGTCAATCGCCGGTTAACCAATGCGGAAATCCTCGTCTGCGAAGACTTGAAAAAACGCGTCAAAAACATGTACACGTCCATCGAAGACGGCGACTTATGGGCAAGGAGACCGTTAACGGACGATGCAAGAAGATACGCCGCGTTAGATGCGTGGATTTTGATGAAGTTAAACCACGCCATGCGTCCAAACGGTACGACCGCGTCGCACTTATTTCCTGGGTTCGACGAGTCCTGGAACGAACGCGTCTTAGACGCCTCGAGAAAGCGAATCGACGAATACAAAGATAAAGAGGTACCGATAGAGCAAGGCGGGAAGAGAACATCGGAGATGACGCACGCGCCAACCTTTTAGTGTAGAGTAGTTTTTAATTAATAATACCTCATGTACCACCTATGTACCACCGTAGTGTTTTCGGTACCGTACCTACTCATTAGTATGGGTACATCCTATGGCTTATTTTTTCCTCCTCAATATTTTCTCCGTCGTTTGAAAGAGATAAAAAAATCTGCATTAATCGTGTACATTTCCTTTACCACTTCTGCGCGCGTCGAATGCGAAGAGAGGGCGGGGATACTACGCGTTAAAATGGGCACGGACGACCCTGCTTTCGATGCGCCTCGGCGACGAAGAGACGATCATCGTTCTTTCAGACAAAAACTGCTCGTATTCTTCGCATTTCTCGCGGTCGTGTGCACGAGCTTTGTCTTGTTTTACGATTTCGACGACACCGACGATGGATCGAAGAGTGCACCACCTTCTCAATCTTCTTCTTCTTCTGGTAGAAAATTGGGACCCGTTAATGGCAACGAGAAAGGCGATGGGAATGTTTTTGGACACTCGCTGGTTAAAGGCGAAGACGAAGTGGTAGAGAAAATCGAATTTTGGCCCGAGCGATTTGGCAAGAAGAAACGAGTGAATTGGCGAAGATTCGCGCTGGAATCTATGTTTGAATATTCGGAGGATTTACGACTGTTACCGAAACTGGCGATTCCATACGGGTTGAACGAAAGTGCCAGACACGCAGAGGAAGAGAAGAGAAGAGAAATGATGCACGGGTCGACGAAGAAAAGTAAGAAAAAATCTTCAGATGCGAAGAAAAGCAACACCGATAGAATCACCAGGAAGGAATACAAGAGGTTTATCTCCATGTATGGGAATGAGGGGTTGAAGTTAGCTGCCAGAAGAGCGTTTCAGTTTTTAAAGTTACGAGGGAGTGTAGGAGATGAAGAGGCGTTCGTGAATAAGGAGCACTTTTTGGAGATGGTTTTAGAAGAAGTTGGCGATAACGGGAGAGAAGCTTCGCGGATGGAGAGCGTATTAAACGAAGGCGGGAGCTCTGCGATCGGACGAGCGTTTAAATTGACGAACGAAACGAGACAGTTGTTGTTACAGAGGAACGAAAAACGGTCGTCGAAAATTTCGGGGTGTGCGATTTCTTTACACGCGGGCGATCACACGCACGTGAAGATTGACCGATCGCAATCCCTACACTTTTCTGGAACAAAGCACATGACGATCGAGACGTGGGTGAAACCTCGGAAATCGAAAGATTTCGGTGGAACAATTATTGCCAAGTATAACCGAGGCATTGTCGGTCAGTTTTTCGTACACGTGGAGCAAAATGGGGCGGTCTTTTTTCACCGCGAAGTTGCGCCGTTCGGATTGCGATCGAGCGTGCGTTTGCCCGCGGACGATTGGTCGCACGTTGCCGTGACGTACGGCGGCGGGTACTCGAAAATGTTTATCAATGGAACTTTAAGAGGTGCACAAGAAGAGAAAGGTCAAGGTTGGGACGCACAAACTCCAATTACTATCGGGGCCATTCTCGACCACGGCAACGCGGCGTCCATTTTTAACGGCGAAATCGACGAAGTTCGAATTTGGGGCATCGACCGATCTCAAATTGACATTGAAAATAGCATGCACGGGAAATTACACGGCTTTGAACGAGGGTTGATGGGTTCGTGGTCGTTCGACGAGTGCGCTGGTTTAAAAACCAGAGATGTTCAAGGACGCAGAGACGCGCAATTACACGGCGGGCGTTGGGTGCGAAGCTCTTTAGTGCTCTTTAGCCACGAAGACGAAGAACGCGCGAGGTGTGAAAGAGAAACGCCTGGGAAGTGCTCGAAAGCGCACTTGGAAAAACGCCGAGAGTTTCAAAACGAGGAATATTGGCGCCTATCCATCGACGTGCTTGAAGCGCAGGCGAAGCTGAATAAAGACATCGGCGAAGAGATGCCCAAAGTTCAACAACTTCTCGACCGAGTAAAGCGATTAGAGTTTCGAGATTATCGGAGAGGCGAAGTTATCGTCAACATCGAAAAGAACAACCAAAATCACACTCAAGACTTGGCCGATTTGCACAATGTTCTCAAGGCGCACGAAGAACAAGTTCAAGAGATGATGGAAGAAGGAACTTCGAGAGTAAAGCGAAAGAAAAAGAAAGTGCATCTTTTCAACGCGTCGAAAGTGTGCGATGACCCGGAAGATCCAGAGTGTGACGACGATTGGGACTTTTTGGACCCGGTGGAAAAATTGCTTCGACAAATCGCCAACGCGACGAGACAGGACGTCGAACTTTCGAAGAAAATCAAACGTCGCGATCGCTTGGCGAGGAAGAAGTTACGCGAAGAAGAGGAAACGAGAGACGTGTTTAAGCGCGCGAGCGTTCAAGCGTACACTGAAAGACATAAGAAATTGAACGTGGCGGGCGGGAAACCGCTTTTGAAACGCAAACGAACAGATTCAGACGTATTGACTGAGAATGATTTGAAAATTGTCACCTACGAGAAGCGCGAAGCGAACACGGCCACCGGTATGCAGGACGTGGAGGACGCCCGAGATTTCGAGGACGTCATGGCGGGAACCATCTCGAGCGCCGGGAAGGCCATCGAAGTTGACGACTTGAACGACGATGAGGATTGGATTTTCGATGATGAGAGCGATAACGAAATTTCGTTCGGCGACGACGATTCAAGCGATGCGGTAGAGAACCCAGACGACGAAAAATCCGCGGTGAAAAACATTTTGAGACGAGTCGAGAAGCGAGGTAAAGAAATGAAAGAATTGCAAAGACGAAAACAAAGAGAACAGCGGTTGAAGATGCTCCAAGACGCGAGCGAGGAACAGTTGGAGTTGGAAGCCGAAAACGAAGCCGAGAACATCGTCAAGAATTTGTTCAACATGCGAGAAGTTCGCAAGAAATTGAAGGATCCGACTAATTCGTTGTCGGATGATTAGATGACTAATAGTATGCATTATTACATATAGCTTGTTATATTATAGTAGTACTAAAATCTAGCTTTATGGAAATAAGACTCCACGCGGTGCTGTGCCATGAAACTATTTTCGACCAAAGACTTGCTTCTTCGTCGCTTTCGATACGCCGTTCAACGGACTACGTGTCACCAACGAGCCAATTCTGACGGTACACTCACTTGCATGTAGATCTACGCTCACGACTTCGGCTTCTGCACCGCCAAGCATTTTTACGAGCACTTTATCTTTCGGTTTCGGGATGTATTCAGACGCGTTCTCTCCGTCATCTTCGAGGGCGATTTCCCCACGCGCGTTCATGTAAAAGCCATCTGGGAAGGTGTCCTGGACGATTTCTTCTACTTCAACCAGGTTTGTTGCTGCTTCGCATCTCAATTTTGCCTCTTCAATGGACTGCGCGGATTGCAACTCAAATCTTTCCTTTGAGATGTTCACTCGCTCTCGCAAATAGTTCGTCTCTCGAAACACTTTCGTTTTCAAATTCCGAGCGCGTTCTAAACTTTCCGTGGCTTGTGTAAACCGTGAATACTGTTCTTCACGCTCCAATCGAAGGCTTTCTGCAAGGTTTGTGTCTTCGTCTTCTTCGTCCAAACTTTTATCCGTGTTCTGATCTCGCTTCTTCGTGTTGCGCATTTCCAGTTCAGCCATTTTCGCGTGCGCCTGCGTTGCCTCTTCCAACAAATCACCGTATAAGCCTAGCCCGCGCGATATGGACAACGCGTTCGAATCTTCCGTTTTACCCCAAACTAATTCGTACGTTGGTCGGTTGTTTTCCACGTCAAAGCGAACGGCAGCGACTCTGAATTGGTTGTCGTTCTCGTCGACGGCGAGTGCAAACTGTTTCATTTCTTCAAAGTGCGAGGTTAACACGAGCAATTTCGATTTCTTCGCGACAGCAGAGGCGACGGCTATGGCTAAAGCGGCACCTTCGCGAGGATCGGTTCCTGAACCTGGTTCGTCTAGCAAAACCAATGATTCTTCCGTCGACGATTCCAAAATGCGTTTTAATCGTCGAATGTGTGCCCCAAACGTGGACAATCCACTATCACCAAGTTGTAATGTTTGCGAATCGCCTAAGTCGCACGCGACGGTTCTCACGAACGGTAAAATTTGTTGTTCGGCACCATCTCCTTTATCACCGCATGGTGGGTATAATCCTGCTCTCGCCATGAGTACGAGAATGCCCAACGTCTTTAATGAGGCTGTTTTGCCTCCAGTATTTGGACCGGTAATTGCGACGGCTTTCGCCTCCGCGTCAATGTGGAAATTAATTGGGACTACTTTCGATTGGCAATCGAATCGAGTGCGTTGTAGCTCGCTAAAACTTTCGTCTCCTTCTTCTCCTTCGACACTATCGTCGTAGAAACTCCCTGGTGCGAGTTTATCCCATGCTTTTTGTTTATCGTTTTCATCATCGTCATCATCTAAAAAGTTCGGTAGTTTCGGCAGATATTTTTCCAACAAGAGTGGATGTTGCGCGTTAGTTATGGATACTTTCTTGTCCGAAGAAAATAACGAATCCATAAACACAGGTCTAGACCCGCCAATCCATTTCGCGTATCTGGCCTTCGCGTTTGCTAAATCCGCGGTGGTCATCCCAACATCAAGCGCGTCTTTAATCACATCGGCTACTTCATTCAACTCTCTCGTCAATCGTTTCAAAATGACTTCAATCTCAATCTCCTCCCGCTCTTTCAACTTGCTAAGAGAGTTGTTCATTGCGATGACTTCTTCCGGCTCTTTAAACACGGTCGCGCCTGAATCCGAAGTCGCTAACACGATACCTTTCAACTGCCCAGCCGATCCTAGTTTCATGGGGATACATTCGCGTCCTAGTCTGGTCACGATCTGCGAGCGCTCAGCAAACTTCTTCTGTGCCATATCGTTGGCAATATCGCGCAAAGTCTTCCTTAACGACTTTGACGTGGAAGACAAATTTGCTCTTATTTGCGCTAGATGTTCCGATGCATCATTTCGTATCGCTCCAGTCGCAACATCTACGTTTATGCACCTTTCAATCTCTTTCTTCATCGCTTGTATTTTTTCGTCGCGACACTCGCGTAAACTTATCGTCGCTTTTTGCAACGCTTCTACATCGTCATCGTCTTTTACAATCACATCAAATATTTCCTCGCACACCGTTTCCATCGCCACCAAAGTCGTATACACGTCCACAAAACTCCCTGCGCTCAGCGTCTGCCCTCGCTTCGCGCCTTCTAAAAACATCCGCACGTCTTTACATCCTTTGAAACATCCGTCCAAATATCCGTGATCTCTTCTTCTTGTTCTTCTTTTATTTGAACCTCCATCATCTCTCGTTCTGCCCAGCTTCAAAATACCGCTCGTCAGTCGCAATTCGTGTTCGCAATCTTCTCGCGTATTTTTGAGCTCCAATCCGCCGCCTGCACAAGAGCTCTTTTTCCGTCCTAAAGAAGTCTCGCAAAATTTCGCAACGGATTTCGAGACTAAATGCCATTGAAGGACGGATAAAGCTTCTAGATGGAGCAGTTCGATGTCTGGCATTTCTTCTTCTTGTTCGCATTCTCCTTGTCCAACGACGACGGATGCTCCTTCTCGCGCGCTGTGTATATTTTTCTCGCCTCTTTTGTTTTGGGGGAAATGACGTCTTCGATTTTCCTTGGTCTCGCTCCTGGTTCGACGATAGGACGTCGACGCGAAGTGTCCCGAGCGAGGCGATTGTACTTGAGTCACAATCGAGAGAGATTCCATCGACACGCGTGGAGAGTATTTTGTTTTGAATGCGGTCTCTCTCTCTCTCTCTCCCTCTCTCTCGTAATTGTGAGATGCGTGCGTAAATTAATTATTGAGGACTTTGGATAATGCGAAAAATACCTAAATTTTTACGAGAAAGATTTCAAGCTAAAATGACTAAAACCATTAAATCCTACATCGACGACCGTCTAAACACACGGCTCGACTTTTGGGCAGCACACCACCGTCTATCTTCTCGTCATTGTGAAACGTTTCAGCATATTTCATCGCTCTTTCGCAACTTGCAAAATCGACCAAGCGAGTCGACTTGTCGATGGATGACGATTTTCTTCGAGGCGTAGACGCGCACGCAGAACCATTTTTATCTTTTTTCTGCGTGCAAGTGTACAAACGCACGACATCTACGGCACCTCCTAATGGCATTTTGTATTCTTTGAACAATTTCTCGATCTTGTTGTTTGTGCCCCAATGCGAGTTGTGCTCTTTGAACGCTTGGAGAATGGAGTTTTGGTCCATCGACTTCGGGTCAGATTCGGAATCGACAGAATAGATAAATTCAGACGAACGAGCTTCTTCTTCATCGGTTGGATAGGAAGACGAAACGCTAGATGTTGCGATGGCGTTTACCGAACCAAATGGTCTCGGTTCGTCTCGAATTTTCTCGGCATTCGGAGTCGTTGCTGCGGATTCATAAAAGCTACCATTGCATCGATTACTACCCGTCGCCTCTTTCGTCGGCGTGACCATTAAGGAAGAGCCCCCCGATAACGGTTCGTCGTCATAATCGAAATCTTCGGCTTCATAGTCTGGGATGTAATCTTCGTCTTCGTCTCTGGATTGGTCTGGCCATGGAGAGGCGACCGTAGCTGGGTATAAGACATGGTCGCCCAAAGCGCCCGGCGTCTGTTGCAACGTCGAAGTAGCGTTTTCTTCTTGCTGTTCAGTAGACTTCTTCTTCGCGGAAACGTTGAGCGATGGAAAGAAAGACGTTACGAAATCAACATTATCGTTGTTATTCTGATTCGATGATTCGCCTAGAGGTGGCGCGTTTGGCTTTTTACTCGTTTTCTTCTTTGCTTTCGCTTGCTCTTCTTCATTCATCTTCTCGGCGGAGTTGCCTTCGGTTTCAAAAATGCCCTTGTTCAAACGCAACAAGTCCATCGGCCAAAATGATTCGTTATTCTCATTCGTTTTCTTCTTTTCTTCGCACGTGTCTTCGTCAACATCCTCAGCAGCATAACTCTCCTTCTTCTCGCTGCTGACGCACAACGCGCGAATCTTTGCCAACGAACTCCCGCTCGTGATTCCGCAATTTTCCAACTGTTCGTCGTTGAAACTGTACACCCTGGTTCCATCTCTTTTTTCATATAGCGGTCTCGCACATACTGAACTCTTCTTCGGTCGACCAAAAGATAACATCGTCAACGCGAATCCAAAACCTTCGTTCACTTGCGCAGCGACTCGAACGGACGTACTTGTTTCTGCAGCCGCTAAATCGATCGCCGCGGTATCCGAGGACACACCCATCAATCGAGCATTAAGACCGGAGTCGAACAAGTTTGAAATTATCGCATCGCATGGGACCGCGTAAACGCTGTATACGACTGCATCTCTTTCATCGTTCGTTAAAACAACCACTGGGGCGACATCATTCTCACCGTACAAATCTTCTTCTTGTGATTCTTTCTTCTCTTCGTCTTTATCCTCATTCGCTTTCACGTCAAAGTGCAACCCGCACCCTCTTACCAAGGCGTAACCGACAAACACCGCTTTTTCTTCGCCACTGTTAAGCATTTCGCGGTTTGCATATCCTTCTTGATACGTCCCCGTCACACACACCAATCGAAAATTGTCCTCGCTCTTGCATTTTTTCGTCTTTCGTTTACTACCAACAGAGCATGACGCGGAACTCAAAACCTGTCTCGACACGAGTGAAACCACCACAGATTGTAATATTTCTTTGAATAACTGTTGAACGACTGGGTTGATCGCGGAGTTGATCGGGTCGCGTGATTTGATGCTCTCGCTCGCGCCTATCACACTATTCGCGACGCGTCCCACACCATTATCAATCCCCCCTTTTTGTCTGTTTCCAAGAACTGAAATCTTTTTCGAATCTCGAACCGCTCGTAAGGCTGCGATGGCCGCTAACCCGGGTAAAGAGACGATTGGTGCGCATGCAAACTGCGCGAGCGAACTTAACACGTCGATGGCAGAGTTGTTTTTGTTTCCCGACGGCGTCATCGTATGCGTTTATATAAATTTGGGAAATGAGGGATTTACCATCGGTGTTTCCTTGTCCCCCTTTTCAATTTAGCACTTACTGCTTTTTCGAAAGCGAAGAAAAGGACGCGACGCACAGTGTGAAGCACATAACGCGCGTCCCTCTCGCGAGACAGCCTCGGCACGCGCGCGTGTTTATTTTTTCATACAAGAGAACACATTTCATTCGTGCAGTGCATATAAAAGCCGTCCCCTCTCTTTCCCTTCCCTCGATGGCGCGCGACTCCGTAGGTAGCCCGTATAAACAACAACCGCTATCGTCCGCGTCCTTCGCGCCTCTCCTCCATCTCCCGTTGTTGTTGTCTCGCGCGTCTCGCTCCCGCGACGAACCCTGTCTTCTCGTTTTCTTCTTCGAGTTCTTCTGTTTTCGATTTTGCTTTGGTCGATTACGACCCGTCTGGCGTCGTTTCGTCCTCTCGAAACCCGAG
Organism: Gammaproteobacteria bacterium; assembly: GCA_002694945.1. Classification (GTDB taxonomy): domain Bacteria; phylum Pseudomonadota; class Gammaproteobacteria; order Pseudomonadales; family Azotimanducaceae; genus UBA9659. The sequence continues at coordinate 602 of NZNP01000006.1, read as the reverse complement.
CGTCGCGAACGGCTGCTCCGCCATCAGCTCATTCGCCATGCGACATTCCAAGTACAATTTGGACTCGCGTTTACACTTGTTCGAGTCCGATTTTTCCTTCTGTCGTCGTCGCGAGGCCAGAGAACGAGAGAGCGAGAGAAAGAAAGAGTGAGAGAGAGAGAGAGAGAGAGAGAAAGAGAAAGAGACCGCGCGAACGAGCCCTTAACGCGTTAAAAAAACGGACGCACTCGCAAACACTCCAGATACTTCTCTTTCGTCGCGGTGCACTCCCCGAAATGGTCCAGCGGAAACGCGCCTTTCTCCGGCGCGAGCGGGTTTCCCGCGCGGAACTGCGGCGTGGACATGATGATGATGATGATGATGCGTGTGGACGCGAAAACCACCACGACGACGACGACGACGATTTTTCGGTGCCGAGGTGGTGGTGTGGTAAAGGAGTATACTAATGGAGACGAGACACTTTTTATGTATGAACAGACAGACAAGACAGACAGACAGACAGACAGACAGACACGGGACGGGCGATGTATTTTTTTTGAGAGGAATTGTAAGTAAGAAAAAGGTCGAGCGTTTGAGACTCTCTCTCTCTTTCTCTCTCTTTT
>NZNP01000005.1 GCA_002694945.1 Gammaproteobacteria bacterium | reverse complement strand
TTTCGTTTTCGTCGTCGTCGTCGTCGTCGTCATCAACATCGTGCGAGAGCACAATCTCATCGTCCTTTGTATCTTCTCTCTCACGTCTTCGTTTCGTGCGCATTCTTCTTCTTCTTCTTCTTCTTCTTCTTCTTCTTCTTTGTAAAGTTCTTCGACGTGTTTGTTTGACAAATGAACGATGATTGAAAGTTGGGTGTTTCACAACAAACAACACATCAAATGTCCAAAGAAAGAATGAAAGAAAGAAAAAAAGAAAAAAGGGAGAGGGGAATTTAAGGTGTGAAAATTTTGTATTTTCTCCCTCTTTTCATCATTTTTTTTGTAGACGTTTGAGAGGACGACGAGTCGTTTTCTCAAAGTCATTATAAATTTGCCTCGCAACGCTTTGCGTTTTTGTGCGCGCATCAACACAGAACGCACACGCACACGCATCGCGCGACTTTCTTTCTTTCTATAAAGAGAGAGACGAGTTGCTCGCGTCGCGCGCGCCACGCATCCATCGAGCGTGACTAATAAAGGAAGAAGAAGATTTGTTTTTCGTCTTCTCTCTGTCGGGGGGGCTTTTGAAAAAAATTGCAAAAGAAGATGAGCGACGAAGGTGGTGGCTCTGCCGCCACTCGAACCCGCTCGAAAGCGCGCGTCATGCAAGAGATGGATGCGAATGCGACGACCGGTGGTCCTAAATTGCCTCCGAGTTCGGCGCAGACCATGAGTAAGATACAGTCGAGGTGCGTTCGTCTTGTCGTCGACTCTCGTCGAATCACACATCGTTTTCGAATTACAAAAAAAGACCGTCGTCTTGGTGGGGTGGTGGGTGGTGGTCCTCTTGGACAGTGCATTTTTGTAAAAAATGGAGAGGACGTTTTTTAATACCCCTCTTCCAAACGGACGATTTTTTCGAATCATCTTCTCTTTGAACCACCACTTGCGAGGAGGACGACGCCCCTTCTCCCAAAAAAAAAGAACATCAGTGCGCGATGATCGATGATACAGAAGGAACGACGAAAGAGAACGCGCGTAAAAAACGATTTTTCCTTCGTTATCGCGCGGCGTACGATCGCGGTGAATCATCAAACATTATTTTTTTTACTCACAAGAAGAACAAAAAACTTTTCAAAAATTATAAAAACACACAACAGAATGTCTGCCATGCGAGCGAAAACTGAAAAACAAGGCAGTAAAACGGCGTCGCGAGTCTCATCCGCGGTGAAACCGAATTTGAGAGCATTGAACGATCAAAACTATAACAACGGTGATAATACCGGGACGTTTGTCTTCAACACCGCTGCAAAAGAACGGTCGAAAGTTGTAGCTCTGAGCAAGTCGTTGTACGAAGCCGAGGACGGCGAGAATTACTCGGCGACCATCGAGAAGTTACTCACATGGAAACCGAAATCGGCAAAAGGGTCCCAGGATTACGTGAAAGAGGTGCTCGCGCACGCTCAAGCGCAGAAGAAAACGTTAAAGGCCTTGGTCAAGTTAAGAGAACAATTCGTTATCGGCGCCGGAAGGATCGAGAGGGACTTGCTCAAAGCCGCACGCAACGCCGAGAACAATACCGGTTCGATTCCACACACGCAACAGGAGTTGGCTGAAATACACGCCGAGAGAGAAAAGTTGACAGAACTGCAAAGAGAGTCGCAAGCGCATTTGCTCAAAGTGCAAGAGGCCGAAGATAAGTTGTCGAAAGCCACGGAAGACTTGGAACAAGAGCGTGCGCGAATTCGTGAAGAGGAGCACAGCGCAGTGATGGCGGCGTTGAACAAAAAGATTGCCATAGCGGAATCGAAAGTCGATGAAGCGATGAGAGCAGAACAAAAGTTGCAAGAAGAGACGCACAAATACGAGCAGTTGAGGTCCATGGAAGATCTAGGCGTAGCTGAAGCTTCGGAGAATGTGAAGAAGGCTTTGGATGAAGCGAGTCAAGCCAGAGCGGAGACGCAAGACGCGAAGCACAAACTGTTCGAGTTGAAAGAAGAGCACGCAAACTTGAAAGGCAGATACGAAAGTTTGAACGAAAAATACGCGTTGGAAAGGGAAGCGTGGGTTCAAGAAAAACGAGAGATGGACGCGTCGAGGGAGAAATTGCAAATGATGGTGAACGAGATGAACTCGACGACAGACAAAATGGAGAAAGAGAAGAATGATTTGTTAGCCGAGAAGCAAGCGTTGGAGCAGAGTTTACAAAGCGAGATTGACAAGATCATGGCTGAAGCGGCGAAAGAGAAAGAGTTAGCCGTGGAGAATTTGGAACAACAGCTTACCGCGGAAGCGAGGGAGACGTTGGAAAACGAGAAGGCGGCGTGGCACTTGCAAATGGAGGAGAAGATCAAGGAGCAGATTGGTGAATCAAAGAGTGGTTTTAATCAGCGTTTTGAAGATTTGAATCAACGCTTAGCCGATCAAAAGGAGAAGCACGATCTTATTTGCAAATCTATGCTCAAAGAGGCTGAAGCGACGAGAGCGCAGTTGACCGCCGAGCACCAAGCGGCACTGAAGCAAGCCACGCACGAGGCTGAATTGGAAATTGCGGCGACGAAATCGGCACTCGCACACGCCGAAAAGAACAATGAGCAACTCCAGAACGAAGTCAATAGAGCTCGCGATGCTTTGTCGATGGATCAATCGGAGAGATCCTCGGCAAAGGATATCGCCTCGATGTTGTCGGAACACGCAGACAAGCTGAGCGAGAAATACGCTCGTGAAAAGAAGGAAGCGTTGGAGGAAAAAGAACGAGAGTTGCAACGAGAACATAAAGCGTTGATGGAGGTGGCACAGTCTAATTTTGCGAAGGAGATGGAATCCGCGAAGGAAAGTTTGAGATCCCAGATGGAGTTGAAGGCGGCGCAAATGTTAGATTCCAGGTTGGAAGAACAAGCAGCGACGCTCCGAGAATTATCCGCCGAAGACAAAATGGTCACTCTCCAAGAAACTGAGTTGAAACACAAAGAAGATATTGCAAAGTTACGCGCCGAGTTCGATGCTGAGGCTGGAAAAAGAGTGCGAGAGGCATTGGAGAGTTCGAAAGGGCGAAGCAAAGACGCGATGCTTGCCGCGGAGAGAGAGGCAAAGGATCGCTTCGATAAACAGCTCGAATCCAAGACGGAAGCGTTCAAGGCTGAGTTGGAGTCGCAAAAAGCTATCTTAACGAAGGAGTCCTCGGTTGCCTTGGAAGAATTGAGGCAGCAATTACTCAGAGAGGCAGAAGCAGAGCGCGATGCCTTGGAAGCGCAATTGCGCGCCGAGTCACAGGCTTTCATGGAAAGATCGAAGCAACAAACTTTGCGCATGCACCGGGCTGAAATGGAAAAACTCACGGCAGAGCTAGAAAGAAAAGCTGGGGATGCGAGAGAGAAGGCTGTCGGCGATGCGATCGAAAACTTGCGCGCTGAGATGGAGGATGAGAAGCAAGCGATTATTGAGGCGACATTGGCTGAGATGTCTGCAAAGTCTCAAGCGGAGTTGGCTTCTGAAAAGGCGAAGATCCAAGCGGGAGCAGTTGCCCAAAACTCAGCGCAAATCAACGAGTTAAAAGAAGCACTCGAGAACGAGCGCCTTAAGATTGTTGCTTTGGAAGCGGCGGCGGCCACCGCCGGGAACATGGCGAGCTCGGTTCCCGCTGCGACTTCTGAAGAGTTGGAGACCGCAAAGGCAAACTGGAAAAAGTACGAAGCCAAAGCAACTTTACTCGAAAATACAATCGCTCAATCCGTTCAGTCCGCCATGCAATCCAAGGAAGAGATGTTTATTCGTGAGAAAGCCGATGCGATTACCAAGTTGACGGTTGAATACGAGATGAAGATCAAACACGCAGTGGATGAAGAGCGCAAACGCCTTCACTCAAAGAATGCGGTTGATCCGTCCGTAAACTCGCAAGCAGAGTTGGAGTTGCGCGAAGAATTGTTGCGTGTCCAAGAAGAGAAGAACGCCTCGTTGAGAAAGGAAAAAGAGATTGCAAGACAGCTCGAGGAATCTAAGGCGACGGTGGAGTCTTTGAAGTCGAGAACATCTCAGTCGGATCAAAAGAGCCAAACGTTGATGGATCTCACGAATCAGGCCGAAAGAGCAAAGGCAGAAGCGACCGCGACGTTGAAACGAGCGCAGAAGATTGAAGAAGAAGCCATGAGAAACGCGGACAGGTTGCACGAGATGGAGCAACAGTTACTAGAGGCGGAGGAAATTCGACGCGCGATGCACAACCAGATTCAAGAATTACGCGGAAATGTCCGGGTATTCGCGCGCATGCGTCCTCCGTTCGTTGGTGAAGAAGATTATTGCTCGGTCGATGCTTTGGACAAGGATTCTATCGCCGTTACGGTTCCAGAACTTGAACCGAGAGTATTTAATTTCGATCGCGTATTTGACGCCACTGCCTCGCAAACGGAAGTTTTCGAGGAAGTCGAGTCCATGATTACGTCAGCGATGGATGGTTACAAAGTGTGCTTATTCTCTTACGGCCAAACCGGAAGTGGGAAAACGCACACTATGTTAGGTTCCGGGGACGGCGAAGATCGTGGCATCATCCCGCGGGCGGTGAGTGCCATTCTAGAGCGCAAGGAAAAATTGCTCGAGAAAGGATACGAGTACGAAATCGAAGCATCGTACGTGGAAATCTACAACGACCAAATTCGAGATTTATTAGCTGGGCCAAACGCAAAGCACTCCGAGCGTCATAACATCGTCACTGCACCGGAAGGTGGGTGTCCAACCGTCGCGGGCGTCGTGAGAGAATATATCGATTCCGTTTCCGCCGCGGCAGCTCTCGTCCGAAAGGCAACTGCTGCTCGTGCCGTTGAAGCTACAGAGATGAACACGCACTCTTCGCGATCGCACACGTTGTTTTTAGTGTACATTACTGGCGTCCACATTGCCACAGGAACGCAACTTTCTGGATGTTTGAATCTCGTCGACTTGGCCGGATCTGAGCGCACGAAGCGTTCGGGCGCCAAAGGCACGCGAATGTCCGAAGCGTGCGCGATTAACAAGTCGCTCTCTTGTTTAGGAGACGTCTTTGCATCCATCGCGCGAGGCGATAAGCACGTGCCGTATAGAAATTCAAAATTGACGTATCTTTTAGCACCGTGTTTGGGAGGTGACGGTAAGACGCTTATGTTTGTAAATGTAGCTCCGGAAGAGGAATCTGCGGAAGAAACCGTGGCGTCTCTTCGATTCGCATCCACTGTGAATGCTGTAGAATTAGGCCACGGTAAACGGGCAAAGCGAAACGTCACGTCCATGTGGCCCTCGTTTGGTAACTCGCAACTGAGCAAGGAACCACCCTCTACTAGTCAGCAACGAAGACGTAGCAGTCGAAATCTACCGCCACCATCTACTGCGGCGCGAAGACAGAGTAGTGGTAGGTTAGGATCCTACGGTGGACAGCAAAGTGGGCAAAAGAGAGGTCGTGCGGCTGTAGAGGAGAATATGACTTCGTACGGAGGAGGAGCTTCCAAGACGCCTCGACGAACGCGAGGCGGTCGGCGTTGGGAATAATAAAATAATCGAAAGAAAAGACGAGAGAGAGCACGTGAAGCTCTTTCATCGATATAATAATGTGTTACAAAACCACTAGCAACAATAACTACGTATCATTTTTAATAACATTTACACGAGACCTTGTACAAGTAAGTATTATATTGTTGAATGAGTGCGCGCGCGTGACGACGAGAGAGCAAAGTCAAGAAAATACCTCAACTTTTAAAAATGTGTTTTCCTCTTCCTGTGTTTTCCTCTTTTGTCTTCACTTTTACCGCTTCCACATCAAACACGCACACAAAAAGATATATTATATACGCACGCACACTAATATATCATGATGACATCTACGCTTTGTTGTTTGCACGGTAGTGCTATCGTAGCATCGCATCGTTTGAGAGCGTCCTCGTCGTCCTCGTCGACTTCTTCTTCCTCCCGGGAAACATCGTTTTATCTGAACAACAACAATAACAACAACAACAACAACAGTAGTAGCAGTAGTGGGAGTAGTCTGGGTAGCGCGAGGAGAATTAGACAAAGAGGATGCAGCGAGAGAGGAGCATCAACAAAAGCATATGGCAATTCCAGGGACAACGCGAACCCTTTGCGTTCGATCAATGACCCGAACTTTGCGGATTTGTCGGACCGATTGAAACTCGATAACGTTCGTCAGTCGCTCATTCGTCAAGAAGACTCTATCATTTTCGCGTTAATCGAACGCTCGCAATATAAAGTGAACGATAGGGTATACAAAGCCAATTCCATAGACGTTCCGTGTTATGACGCACACACGGGCGTGAGAAGCTCGATGCTTGAGTTTATGTTAAGAGAACGAGAACAGATGGATGGGAAGATTCGAAGATACACTTCCCCGGACGAACACGCGTTTTATCCAGAAAGTTTACCGCCGTTGGTTATACCACCGATGAACTTTGGAGAGGTGTTACACGAGTACGCCTTGAAAATTAACATCAACGATAGAATTAAAGAGATGTATGTGGAAAATATTGTTCCAGGAATGTGTGAGAGCGGGGACGACAATAACTACGGGTCCGCCGGCTTGTGCGACGTAAACTGTTTGCAATTGATATCGAGACGGATTCATTACGGGAAGTTTGTCGCGGAGGCCAAATTTCGCGCACAACCGGAGGAATATTCTGAATTGATTCACAAACAAGACGGAAATGGATTGATGCAATTGTTGACGAATCAAGCGGTGGAGGACAGGGTGGTGGCGAGAGTGACGAATAAGGCGGCGTTTTACGGTCAAGACATCAACGAGGAAGTTCCAGATGCGAGCAAAGTGTTGACGAATCCAAAAAACCAAAAGTATAAAGTTGCGCCGGAAATTATCGCGAACTTATATTTTAAATGGATCATGCCGATGACGAAAGACGTACAGGTTGAATATTTATTGCGAAGGTTAGACTAATTTTGTCGTTGCGATATTACTACCTTCACTTCACATGTTTTGCAATTTGCTATGTTTTACGTGTATCTAACTAAACGCGGGGACACCTAAGCATACATCTTCTTTACTCTTCACATATCAACGTTAACCGACAAAGTGTATCCCGTGTTCGTTAAACACCGCTAACAGTTGTAAGAAATCATCCTGCGTCATTTTAATCGAACGCATCTCCACGTACCCGTTCGTGTTTAAAACCTTCTCGATCAACTCTTTCACGTGTTCCTTAACTTTCTCCCGACGTTCTTTACTATTCGCCTCTTCTTCCGCTAATTCCATGGCATCGTCGTCTAACAAATTCACCTTGACTGCTTTAAACGTCAAATAGTTTTTCGTCAACAATTCCAACACGGTTTTCGTCCTAAAAATCCCTCCCAACGTTTTATTCTTCCTCCCAAAACACAAGCGAACTAAACCGTCCCACTCTCGAAAATTCACCTGAACTGGCGGTTTCCGCGGCTCAATTCTGACCACCGACGAATCTACTTTCGGCGGTGGTCGGAAATTGTTCTTCCCGACTTTTAGAATGTGTTGCGTTTTCGCCAACAACTGCGTGTTCACCGCCAAGCGACAATACTGCGAATCGCCAGCCTGTGCAACCATTCGCATGGCAAACTCTCTCTGAAACATGAGCGTCGCGCTTCGAAATTGCGGACGATGCGATAATAACTTAAACGTCAACGGCGATGAAATCTGATATGGGACGTTCGCCACGCACACGTCGAAATACGGCAAGTCAACCTTCATGAAATCCCCTTGTATGATTTCCAATTTCGACTGATACGGCGATCCTTGCACTCTTCGTTGCAGTTCCAAAACCATTCTCGCGTCGTATTCAATCGCTATTACTTTTTTGCACGTCTCTAACAGTTTCATGGTTAGATTTCCAGTCCCTGGACCAATCTCGAGGGCGACGTCGGTGCTCTTTGCTCCCGATTTCTGAATTATCGAATCTACTATAGCTGGGTTTTTTAATATGTGTTGGCCGTAGGATTTGAGAAACTGAATGCCTTGATACGCCGCTCGAGACATGTCTTTCGCGTTCTTCGGACCACCTTTCTTCGCCACGCCGCCGGCGACGCGCAACCCACCGTTCATTGGTGTTTCTTCTTCGTCTTTATCTCCTTTGTCTTCTTCTTCGTCGTCGTCCTCTAATAATACTATATAAAGAATGTGTGTGTGTTTGTATATGTGTGTTGTTGTTTTTGGCGGCACTGCTCTTTTTTTCCTCCTCTTTTTCCCTCCTATCTGACAAAAACACCCGCCTCTTCTTCCATCGTCATAAATCTTTTTCCTCCTCCTCAAAGGTGCTTTTCATTTTCGTGTGTACTACTACA
>NZNP01000004.1 GCA_002694945.1 Gammaproteobacteria bacterium | reverse complement strand
CGACGGGTCTTCCCATACATTTCTGCCATGGGAGCACGGATCACATACGAGGAATTCCTCGAGAGAGCACGAACACGCTTCGGAGATCAGTTTGATTACAGCGAAATCATCTGGCGCAGTTACAAAAGCCCGGTGAAATTGCGGTGCCGTAAGCACCCAGTTCTCGCTATCACGATCACCCCGGAAAAGCACTTACAAACCCTTGGCGGCTGCAGACATTGCCTGCGAGAACGCAGGGTTGAAGCCTTGGAGCGCGAGCTGAACCGCAAGGCCGCTCCGGACCATCAGTTGAACGAACCCGTTCAACCTGCTGCGGACACAACCCCTCAGCCGACCAAACTCACACGCTGATAACAGAACCAAAGCCACTGCTGAAACAGCAGATTGCGGTGGGAGCGCCAGAGGGTTTTGGGGTGATCCGAATCAAAGTTTTCTGGAGGAGGAACATCTCCTCGAGCTTTGTCTCGTTCCATCTCAGCCTGTAAACGACCGACGTTGTACTCCGGGTGGCCCAGGTGCATCAACTGACGCTGATCCGGTGTTTCGAAAATGGTGTATCCGACTTGCTCTCCATAGGCGAGCAGACGGAGCCGACCCTGACGCTGCGCAGATTCCATCGCCGCATCCGGCAAACCTGCATAACGGCTCTGAGGACAATAAAAATGATCGTCTTGGGTGCCCATCAGGGGATGGCCGGGAATCAAGCTACGAAGTGGATAAATACCGAAGAGCTTCTGCTCAAAGGGAATCTTGTCCACACCAGCGAGATAGGCCATGGCAAAGCCAGCCCAGCACAGACCAAGAGTGCTCGCACAGGTGTGCCGTGCCTGCTCGATCAATGTCACCAACTCTGACCAATACGTGACCTGATCAAAGGGAAGATGCTCAACAGGGGCACCGGTGATGATCAAGCCATCAAGAGGGCCCTGGGCCAAGGCTTGCTCCCAGGTCACATAGAGCTGGTTGAGATGATTTTGATCCCAGCTTTTGTAGGCGTGGGACGCTAAACGAATCCAAATCGGCTCAATCTGAAGGACAGATAAGCCGAGGGGATGCAACAAATTGAACTCGTATTGTTTTCCCAACGGCATGATGTTGAGAATGCCAATCCGAAGGGGTCGGATGTCCTGACGCTCAGCCTGTTTTGGCTCAATCCAGGAGATCCTGTTGCGCTCAATCGCCGCAATTTTGTGATAGCTGCGAGGAAGAATTAGAGCCATAGGTCACCCATTCATCATCAGCTCAGAACAGCGAGGGCTTGCTCAAAATCTTCCTTGATGTCGTCGATATGCTCCAGGCCAACCGACACACGAACCATCGTTGGCGTAACGCCAGCCGAGGCCTGTTCGTTTTCACTGAGCTGCTGGTGGGTAGTCGAGGCAGGATGAATCACCAACGTTTTGGCATCACCAACATTGGCCAAATGGCTGGCCAACTTAAGGCTATTGATGAAATTCACAGCATCGTCATATCCACCCTTAAGCGAGAACATCAACATGCAGCCCATGCCGCGGCCAGTGAGATATTGCTTGGCACGCTGGTGATACGGATCATCAGAAAGGCCTGGATAACTAATACTGGACACCTTGGGGTGGTCCTTCAACCAAAGCGCCAGTGCCATCGCGTTCTCCGTATGGCGCTCCACCCGAAGGCTGAGTGTTTCCAATCCCTGCAACAGCAAAAAGCTATTGAAGGGGCTGACAGCAGGGCCCCAATCCCGTAAACCTTCAACACGAGCACGCAACGCAAAGGCGACGTTTCGATCGTCCGGTACGCCAAGCATCTTGCACACGTCACTGCCAAAACCAAAGGCATCCCAGTGCACCAAATCATGATAAGCAGCGCTCGGCTGACTCATCAACGGGAATTTGCCATTTCCCCAATTGAAGGTTCCAGCATCCACGATCACGCCACCAAGGCTGGTGCCATGCCCACCGATCCATTTGGTCGCACTTTCAACGACCACATCAGCACCGTGGTCGATCGGCCGCATCAAGGCACCAGCTGCACCGAGCGTGTTATCCACAATTAATGGAATGCCCTTCTCTTTCGCGAGTGCAGAGAGGCCAGCGAAATCGGGAATATTGAAGCGAGGGTTGCCCATCGCCTCCACATACAACGCCTTGGTGTTGTCGTCGATTTGAGCGGCAAAGCTCTCAACGTCATCGCCGTCGGCGAAGCGCACATCAATACCCAACCTTGGGAACTGAACTTTGAACTGGTTATACGTTCCACCGTAGAGATAAGACGTTGAGACGAAATTGTCTCCCGCCTGCATGCAATTGGTGATCGCGAGGAACTGAGCAGACTGCCCTGAGGCCGTTGCCAAGGCTGCAATTCCCCCCTCGAGAGCCGCCACTCGTTTTTCGAACACATCCGTCGTCGGATTCATCAGACGGGTGTAGATGTTGCCGAACTCCTTCAACCCGAAGAGGTTGGCTCCATGCTCAGCGTCGTTGAAGACGTATGAGCTGGTCTGGTAAATCGGAACCGCCCTGGAATTGGTGGTGGGGTCTGGGATTTGCCCCGCATGGAGCTGGAGCGTCTCAAAGCGCTGGGACATTGGACCGTTTCAGGTCGGCATTCCTCCAGTTCTAGTCGTCAGAGAGCTCTGATTTCTCGGTTTCAGCCAGAGAAGGGAACGTACTGCGAATCACAGCATGCAATTCACGATGCGCTTCTGCCCGGAAACCGGAAATCGCCTCTGAACTCAGGATTGGATAAGTGCGATCGGTTCCGTCACCATCACGAAGATGCTTCCAGCGGCTGTTTTCCGTCTCTTTGAGTTTGTTGAGCGCTGCTTCGAAGTCGTAGGGCTTCGTCACACCGAGGGCAGCAACCTGACTGGCCAGAGTTTCCCGAACTGGTGCCAGGGCCTTGGCCTTCAGGGTGTCCGGCAGCCCGAGCACAGGCTCGTAATGGTCCAAGATTCGCAATTCGGCTTCGAGCATCACCGGCCAAGCTCCGCGTTCACCCTCGTTGAGAGCCATCTCGGCTTCTTCGGCCTCCATGGCATCGAGGTGGAAGCGGAGCCATTTGTAGTAGGTCTTCTCGTTGATGGGCTTTTTCGCCGCAGCGCGCCCAGAAAGGATTTTGGGTAAGGCGTTTTCGGCTTTGCGAAGAAACAGCCGATCCTCGCGCTCGAGGTTCATGGCCCCCCAGCGCTGTCTGTACTCCCACAACTCCACGTAGCGGGCCACATCGAGATCGGGCCATCCAAGTCCCCTCAGCTCATCACCACGGTGGGAAGTTTCCTTGGGCACGCGCTGCAGAGTTCAAGCGACTCTGAAGCGTAAGTGCCAACGGACGGAAGTCCAATCAATTGGGGGAACGGCTTCCCGGATTCCTCTCGAGGTATGTGGCGACGGCAATCGGTTGGTTCTGGACATAACCAACCGGTAGCCAAAGGTCACCAAGCGCTGAGTTGAAGTGGATTTCCCAGTGGTAGAGACCGATGTAAGCCCGTGGGTCCTCCTTCATGAGGGACGCATAGAGCAACACTGCACGCCCGTAGTAATCACTGTTGTTGTATCCCCAAAGTCCCTGACGAATGTTCTGCAGTCCTCCTCGTCGCACGAGATAACGCGCCGCAGCCTGAATCGCATCATGTGGATTGCGGATGTCACCAGCACCAATCCCCGGTTCAGCCCAGGTTGTCGGTAAAAACTGCATCGGTCCCTGAGCATTTGCCACGGAAATGCCATCGATCCGACCCATGCCGGTTTCGACCAAGTTCACGGCGGCCAAGACTTCCCATTCGATTCCGGTCGCGGCCTCAGCCTTTCGGTAGTAGCTCAGCAATTGCTCAGCCGGCTCTGGCTGAATGATGCGCCAAGCAGGAAGTCGAGATGGACCTCGACCTCGACTCATCCGCAGAAATTCTCGGCGAGCCGCAAGATGCCGTTCAGCCACACTCTTCCAACGCGGAGGAAGGGCGGCCACCACCGAAGCAGATCGCGCGGAATCAGCGGACAAAACCCTGTAGATCACCTGCTGCTGATGGCCCAAATCCGGCAACGCCGTTGGCGAAGTGGAGGGATTACGGAGGGCTGCTTCAACTCGGACCAACTGGTCTGCAGTCTCCTGAGCAGAGCGCGGAACAACCGGATAACGACGGGGAGCCACGACCGGACGGGTGGCCGACTCTTGGGGAACAACAGGCTGAGGTTCACGGGCTGCCGTAACGGCAACAAACCCGATCAAACCAGCACCACAACAAGTGCCTGTGAGCAGCAGACGCCAGCGCATCTCCTCTCCCGAGCGGACAAGCAAAAACCCTAACGGTGCGGTTTAAGGAGCCAAATACAAACTGCGATCGTGAAAATCAGCGCCCAGGTTGGGATGAGCCACACTCCAATGACTGCAACCGGCAGTGCCGAAATCCAACACCGTGGTCAAGGCCAATTCAGGAGCCACATTCGATGGCCACCAAGGACTGATGGGAAGAACGGCATCCAGTCGAAGCTGATGGTGGCGCCGTCTGAGCTCAATGCAAGGAGCATCCAGCAAGGATTGGCGAGCCTGACCGTCGCGGTAGCGATCAAATTGATAGACAGCCCAGTCACCATTGGGCGCCACATTGATTTCCCAGTAGCCCTCCTGACCGGGCATGCCGAGAAACGCTTCAAAACAAGTGGTGGTCCATAACGCATCCCGACGCTGACCCTCCGGCTGCCCCCCATCAACAAGACCACTGGGAAGAACAAGGTCCGACAGGCCAACGGACGAAGCAGCCAGAACCCCATAACTCAGCTCAAGCCAACCCAGATCATTCCAAATCAACTCAGCACTCACCTGGAGGCCCGCCGGCAGAGCACTTTCGAAGGGAATCAGGCGCGAGGCCTGACGCAGCTCAACAGATTGTCGTCCCATGTCAGCCTGCGTTCAGCAAACGGCTGATCAATGCGCGGATCTCAGGCATCTGATTTTCGATGCTCTCGGTGAGTCGGAACTGCACATCGGCTCGGTGCAGGTTTTGATTGGGGTGGTTGGTCCGGAAATAACGGTCACCATCGAGATGGTCCGTGAGGAAGCGCAAGCCCAACTCAAAAGGAATCAACCGAATGCAATCGGGAAGATAAGCACAATCTTGTTCGCTCAGAAAACTGCCAGCAACCGAGAGATAGCCCTCGAGAATGGATTCAGCCAAAGCCAAATCAAACCTCACACCGTCAAGATCTTCGGCTTCTTCTCCAGCCGGATTGCAGCAGGAGCGTAAACAATCGCCAATATCGTAGTGAATTAGTCCTGGCTTGACGGTGTCGAGATCAATCAAACCAACGGCTTGCCCGGTGGCTTCATCCATCATGACGTTGTTGATTTTTGGATCGCCATGAATCGGGCGATGGTGTAGTTCACCACAAGCAACTGCATCCTCCAGCACGGAAGCGCCCTCCCGTCGCTGATTCACAAAAGCGAGCGCATTCGTCAGCGCCTTGGAACGATTCTGCGGACTGGACCTCGCGAGGACCTGATCAAAGCGCCGGAGATACGAGGGGGTGACGTGAAAGTCTTCCAGGGTGTCCGCGAGTGAATCCGCAGGTAAATCACTGATCAGGGAATGAAACATGCCCAAGCCGTAGCCGACTTCCCTGGCTTGAGAACAATCCCGAATCACATCCGTCGTGGTGGCAGCGCCGATGTAAGTAATCGAGCGCCACACCTCACCATCGTGTTCCACCCAAGGCCTGGATTCCTGCCGAGACGGCACCACCTGAGGAACCTCCCATCGCCGCCCTTGCAACTCCGGCGGCGGCGTCTCCAAGCGGCGTTGAACATGCTCACCAAGCGCAACCAAATTGCGCATCACTAGATCAGGACGCGTAAAAACGCTTTTGTTCAATCGTTGAAGAACAAAGGCTCCTCCATCACGACGTCCGTCATGGGTCACGAGAAAGGTCTCGTTGACATTGCCCGAGCCAAGACTGTGGATCCCAGTAATTCGCTCACGGGGATGGAAGCGATCTGCAATAGCTTCCAAAGCCTCGGTCATCAGCAGTCGCATGGGTCTCAGATCGAAACCATGCCTGCTCTTTCACGACTCACAAGCCGTCAGTGTGCAGAACGACAGGCGACTGACTTAGGCATCCAGCTGTGTTTCGATCACATCCATCAATTGGACATAGGCCGGCAAGCCATCACCATCGCCCTCCAAGGGAGCTGCGCGACGCATGGCATTACGGGCGTTATCCGCAATCACCGCGTTGACAACTAGATCGAGGGCCTCAACGACATCAAGATTTTGCAACGCTTCTGCGTATCGCCGGCTGTGGGTCGGTCGCACCGATTCCTGGCAGTAATTCGACAATTCACGGCTTTCAGTCATCACGCGATAAGCCGTGTCCTTTACAGCGGGGCGCCCATACACAGCCATGTAGAGGAGATTCACCATGGAGGCGTCGTGGAGAGGGATGGAATATTTCCTCGCAATTTGAGGCCAGTAACGAAGCGATTTGAGGCCTTCCAGACCACCCTTGCGGAGTCCCGCTGATTCGCACCACTGCTCCAGTTCCTCCATGGAACTTGGACAACGTTTGTGCTCACGCATTTTGGCTGCCAACACCTGACCCACTTGAAAATTCCGTGTCGGGCTGCCGGAGACCGGGAGCATCATGCTGCCGCGCACATCGGCCACCATCGCTGTGAGCTGCGTAAAGGTGTGATCACGCACCTTTTCAAAGTCCCCGTCACGAACCAAGGTGGCTTCAATCCGTGGCACCGCATAACCAAGCTCAGTCAGAGGGATCGGTTGACGGTGATACAGCTTTTGCCGATCCGGACGCGCCATCGACACCGTTGCCGCTTGATCCAGGCACTGATCCAACAACAGGGTCAACAGCGTCGGGAGGACCCCCGGGTTGTCTTGATGAAAGGCATACCCAAAACCAGCAAACACCGAAGCCATGTTCTTCGCGGCCTTGATGTACTGCCCCTCAACGTTGTGGACACCTGGCGAAACTTGAATGTTCGGGGACAGACAATCCAGCAGCTGCGCACCGAGCATCGCGGTGAGTGCATTGGGGTGGCAGAAATTCGCGGTGAAACTGTCGAATGGATTTCTCAGGGCTCCATGTCGGTGAAACCCTGAGAAGAACGCCAGGTTGGGTTCTTGCTCACACAGCACATAGGCGTTGTTGGTGATTGGATCGTGGCTGAACGATCCCGACAAACAAGCCAAAACAACCTGCTCACGGCCTAACTCCTCCCGTAGCCGGCAGGCCTTGAGTAGATCCTCCTCAATGTGGTTGCTGTTGGCACTCAGCACCACCAGTTCACATTCAAGGATGAGATCCCGGAGGGTATTGGGGCGTTGTTCGGTGGAGGAGACATGTGTCCCTGTGCTGCGCACCGTTGCCACGTGGCCAGCGTCCATGTTGGCGATCGCTTCCTTTGAAAACGCCCCGAGCAGATCGCGTCCGGGCCGGGCAGCGAGCATCAGGCGTCCAGCCTGATTTTGCATGGCGCAGTTGTACGCCAGAGAAGCTGGATAGAGACCAACGCTGTAAAAGCCCACCTTTCCCGCCGCAACATCCCTCACCCGGCGTGCAATCGAGCCGGCATCAAGGCTGCGATCAAAAAAAGAGTTGCGCATCAGAACCGAGTAGGGACGCACAAAGCGTTCGCTGCACACCCTAAAGACCACCCCCTAGGGAGACTGTCAGGACTGATTGGTTGCTGCGACCAAACCATGGCACTGACCCTGTACGGCGGACCTCGAACCAGGGCTTCGATGCCCCGCTGGTACCTCGAAGAAAAGGGCATCCCCTATGAGCTGGTGGAGATCGACCTCCGCGGAAATCAACATCGTCAGCCCGACTATCTCGCGATCAATCCCTTTGGGAAATTGCCTGCGCTCGTCGACGACAGCTTGCTGAGTCCAGAT
>NZNP01000003.1 GCA_002694945.1 Gammaproteobacteria bacterium | reverse complement strand
TGGGATTAGACTCAGGAGCCACCGCCTATTACATGGCAGCTATCCGGGAGACTTTCGAGGAGGCAGGGATATTGCTGGCGCTTCGCAGAGAAGACGAAACGCCTTTAAAAATCGACCGGGAACAACAGCCAAGATTCCAGGGCTATCGAGATGCACTTAATGCCGGTGAACTTGAGCTTAAGACAATTCTCGAGAAGGAAAGGCTACTTGCTGACGTCGGGCAGATGCATTATGTCGCTCGCTGGATTACGCCGCTAGGTTCTCCCAGGCGCTTCGATGCGCGATTCTTTATCGCTAGGATCCCTAGTCACCAGATTCCACTCCACGATGACAGCGAGCTAGTCAACTCAGCCTGGCTAACTCCGGAAGATATTCTGGCACGCATCGACGGAGAAGAAATGGTACTGATGACCGTAACGGAACGCATGATTCGGAGCCTAGCTCTTTTCAATTCTGCAGAACAAGTTATTGAAAGTGCCGCGAAAAATCTCTCCGACGAGCGCGCAAGGGTTGATTCAAAAACTGGCAAGATCACTATGCCCGGTGAACCTGGATACACAGAGGGTTTAACCGATGTTGAAAGCGGCTGGGTTAGGCTACGCCCCTCACCCTGAATATTCCGCTAATGCTGCAAATTCGACGCGACCTGCATGGAAAGACAAAAGTTTTCATGTGAGACGCCAAATCTGTCCGTTTTTCCAACAATTTTCAATTTTTCAGATAAACGGTTAATCCCGGGAACGTCACAGTTCCTCTAACTCACAGCGATAAGCCCCTCATTCCTCGATTCAAGACCTGTCACTTTAGGCTTGAAAATGGAGGAATAATGAATAATATTATTGTTCTTTCATTGCATATACTGACGGGGGTAGCAATGAATTTGCCAATAAACATTTCAATCAGCTTTTACGCCCTGCTACTTTTAGGTAGTAGCTGTAAGGCAAACTCATCCGATATCGCCACGTCCATCCTGCCGAGTTCCAATCAAGAAACCACAGCACTACCCGATTTTTTGGCAATTAGAGATGTGAGAACTAAAAAACAGGAGTTCTTTGAATATCTCTTACCGCTTATTCGCCAGAGTAATCTGGCCGTTCTAGCCGAACGCACTAGAGTGCTGGCATTGAAAACCGACATCGAGAATGGTGTAACGCTAGATAAGCAGTCACTCGCTTTTATTGGGGGAATCAGCAGTCGCTACCGAGTATCCGCCGGTAGCGACTTGCTGACTCAAATAAACCAACTGATTATCAAGGTTGATGCTGTCCCTGAATCATTAGTTCTTGCCCAAGCAGCTAATGAATCTGGGTGGGGCACCTCTAGATTCGCACGTAAGGCCAACAATCTGTTCGGCGTCTGGTGCTTTAAGCCGGGATGCGGACTGGCGCCGAAATTTAGAGATAAGGGCCTTAAGCACGAAGTTGCTCGCTACGATTCGGTTGGTGAAGGTATCGATGCCTATATTCATAACATCAATACCCATCCCGCCTATATCAACCTACGCTCGATAAGAGCGAAAACTCGTAACAATGAGAGAGTAATGAATGGATTAGCATTAGCCGAGGGTCTTGTGCATTACTCTGCGCGCGGCTATGCCTACGTAAGAGAAATTCAGCAATTGATACGAGTCAACAAACTTAACGAGTTTAATCAGCCCGTTTAATCACTCACCGCATTAGCTCCTTGCAACGATTCAGAGCTAGCATCTCTAATAGAGTAAGCACAACATGCATTATCGAGTCATTAAACTTCGTGACGTTGACAGACCCGGACCTCCGGCTCTGGTCGAGGCCGTCAATAGACATCGTGAAGCGATCAGGGAACAGGGACATGAAATCTTTGGCCTTTTTGGCGCTTTACTTGGTCTGGCTACTAATGAAATTTACTTAGTTACTTTTGGGGAAACTAACCTCAACTTAAAACTGCAAAAAAACATAGAGGTTGCAAATGATTGGACGCTTAAGGCTACCGCAAGACCTACTGAGCATACTGCTGCCCAGGACCCAGGTGTCTACGTCTTCAGATGGTTCAGCGTCAGGCCTCAAACCATTTCTGAAATTGTCGAATTGTCAAAAAATGCCTGGCCAGACTTCGAATCAAGTTTCGATACCCAAGTCCAAGGGCTTTTTGTCGAGGACGTCGAAAATCCGCGAACAATGCTCCTCTTGACATGGTACCGAAATCTAACCGTCTGGGAAGAATCTAGAAACCCACCCAATAATGCTCGCGAAAATTTCATCAGGCGTCACCAACTTACTCTCAACGCCTTACCGATAGCAACCAGCCTACTAACGAGTGACACAACACACCTCCTCTCACACCGATAGAGGCCAATAACTAATCTTAGCAACAACGAAAGGTAACTGGCTGTATAAACAGCACTGCTCAGCCTCTACTATGGCTTCTCCTGATACAATAAACGCCAAAGGGTCGCAGCAACTAAAGCATGATCTATCTGGCCACTCCCTAGCATTTCAGGGAGTTCCTCCAATGGCACCAACACAACTTCGGTCTGCTCTGTCGACGTATTCGCGATCTCATCGACACGGATACATTCCCTGGCAACAAAGGTATGTAACCGATTGGGAAATACAGCTGGGTTTGGATTAAGAACACCCAGCGATTCGACTCGATCTGCCCTATATCCTGACTCCTCAAGACATTCACGGGTCGCGGCAACCTCTGGGGCCTCTCCTGGGTCAATCATTCCACCAGGAATTTCCAAAGTGATTTGTTCGCTTCCGTGGCGGAACTGTTTGACAAACACAACCTGCCTATCCGGCGTTATCGGCACAATATTGACCCAATCAGCACTATCGATGAAGTAAAAAAGGTGTTCCTCACCAGAAAGGGGGGAAATGCTCGTAGATTCGCTCACTGTAAAGACCCGACAGTCGGCGAGACGACGGACTTTTTTTCGTTGCCATTGACCTATTTGAGTCAAACCTTACCTCCTCTTTTCTTCTGGTCGCTATTTTCGAAATGTCTCTAGCGAGTAAGCAACCTAATCATAGAAACTCTGCTGATCACGAGGAATCACTGCCTAACTGAGTCCATCAACCGGAATCGCTGCGCCATGGACAGCTACGGCCGCTTCCGATGCCAGGAAACCAACGACATTTGCCAAGTGAGCCGGTGGCACCCATCTGGAATGATCTGCGTCCGGCATATCGTGCCGGTTCCTTGCCGTGTCGATAGTGCCCGGCATAATGCAATTAACATTGATGTTCTCGTCTCGCAATTCACTAGCCATCGCTTCAGTCAACCGCATGACAGCTGCTTTTGATGCCGTATAAAGGCCCATGGAGGCTAAGCCTTGAGTCGCTGCTCGAGCGGCAACATTGATGATTTTCCCACGACGCTGATCAAGCATCGTCGGCACAACCACAGCGGCTGTATTGATAATCGAACGGGTGTTCAGATTCATTAGGAAATCCCATGTCTCGTCCGACGTCTCATGTACCTGTTCACCCATCGCAAATCCTCCAGCAATGTTGCAAAGCACGTCGACACCCTCTGCGACCACTGAGCCAAGTCCTGCCTGACAACTAGAGCGTTCGGTAAGATCCACTGCCAAGTACTGGTTACTAGTAACCGGCTCAGGAAATGTTTTTTGCAAAAGTTCGTCACTGTAGTCCACAGCTACCAAGCGGGCTCCCCGCCTCATGAAGTGCTCGTAAACTGCGAACCCCAAGGCACCGGCGGCTCCAGTTACAACAACCGTCTTTCCTTCAAACATCGTTTATGACCTAAATTTTTGGAGCCTAGGAGTATACAAAATTTGACCTCCTGGTTTTCAGCCAGTACTTTGCTCTTTTTATCTCAAGAATATCGATATGCAAGAAGTCAGAACCTTTTGTCGAGTCTGCGAACCCTCATGTGGTCTAGTCGCGGAGGTTGAAGATAGTGAGATAAAACGCCTAAGACCAGACAAAGAACATCCTGTTACAAAAGGATTCGCCTGTCATAAAGGAATCGCGACACTTGAAATCCATAAAGATCAAGATCGCTTGAATTTCCCTCAAAAGAGAGACTCTGATGGAAATCTGCAACGTATATCTTGGGACCATGCTGGCCAGGGCATCGCAAACGCCATAAAAACATTACAAGAAAAGTACGGCGACGATGCCATTGCTTCTTACACCGGTAATCCGCTGGCTTTCAATTCACTCGCAGGTCCTGCTATCGGTTCATTTCTCCTCAATAACAGAATACGCCGAAACTTTTCATCAGGCACTCAAGACTGCACCAACAAATTCGCTGCTTCTGAAGCAGTATTTGGGTCCAGCACTATCCATCCAATTCCTGATATTGAAAATACCAACTTCCTGCTTATTTTCGGTGCAAACCCCAGAGTTTCGCACATGAGCTTTATTTCCATCGCTGACCCGATGGAAGCGCTTCGCAGCGCAGCTCAACGGGGCGCGGATATCCGCTTCGTCGACCCTCGCAAAAACGAATCAATCAACGGTATTGGTCAACACTTGGCCGTTAAACCCGATACTGACGTTTACTTAATGGCCGCATTGCTTAATAACCTGTTTACAGAGGATCTCGTCGATCACGATGCTCTAGCGGATCATGGCGATAACGTCGACGCTTTACGCGCCTTTGTCGCTGAATACACAGCTGAAGCAGTCGCGCCCGTAGTAGGCCTTGAAGCTGAGGTAATCAGGGAGCTAGCCAGAGACGTCAGCAAAGCAGAACGCGCTGCTTTCTATATGTCAACTGGCGTAAACATGGGACGACAAGGATCAGTCGCCTATTGGCTGTTATTTATGCTTAGCCTGTGCACGGGTAACTTTGATCGCCCTGGCGGAAATATTTACTCCCGAGGCTTCTATCCCGCCTCCAAGGCAGGCCGGATTAGAGGCGATATTCACTACGAAGACACCGCCTTCGGCGAGGTTAGGCGAATCCGAGGCTCGCTGCCAGGAAACTTACTCGCCGACATGATCGAGGCTAAAGACAATCCGATAAAAGGCCTTGTCGTTGTATCAGGTAATCCGTTGTTATCGATGGGTACAGGAAGCAGACTGGCAGAAGCATTCGATAAGCTAGAATTCCTCGTTGTGATTGATATCTATCCAAGCGCTACCTCCGAGTACGCTGATTATGTTCTACCTGCGACAGACATGTTCGAGCGAGCAGATATCAACATCTGCGGACTCGGCTTGCAAAAGGAACCATTTATCCAATATACAGATTTCGTTGTTCCACCCAGAGCGGAGCGCAAACCAGAATGGTGGATATTACGTCACATTGAACAGGCACAGGGTTTCGACACCGAGAATGCAAATCTTGAAGATTACCAGCACGCCATCGATGAGTTAGGTTTATTTAAACGATTTGACCACATGTTACGTCAGGGCAACCTGGACATCGAGAGTGTTAGAGCAGAAGGCACCATTGTTCTGCCGCCCGTCCGAGCAGGTCGCTTTTACGATGAGATCATTCAGACAGAGACAGGCAGAATTGATTGTTGCCCAGAAACCTTTGAAGAGGCACGCGGATTATGCAAGAACATATTCGACGAACTCTCAGAAGAGGATAACCAACAGCTGAAAATGATATCCCGGCGAACTAACTACATGATCAATAGCTGGTTCCATAATGTCACGTCACTGAAAAGACCTAAGCATCTAGAAAATCCACTCTACATTCATCCCGAGGATGCCCGCCGTTTTAACCTGGGAGATGAATCAGAAGTGAGAGTTTTCAATCAGTTCGGTGAAGTTAGCACTCGAGTCGTGTTAGATGCAGACCTCAAGCCAGGTACCGTTGCCATGACCCACGGTTGGGGCTATCAAGGCAAGCACATGAAGACAGCCAGTACTCATCGAGGCTGCAATGCCAACAACCTGCTCCCGTCAGGTCCAGGCAGTTACGAAAAAGTTTCAAACCAATCCTTCATGACAGGTATTCCGGTGGAGCTAGAAGCGGTCTAAGACGTCCCGATGATGTCGAGTCAGATCATTTGTGCTATAAACCTCCGCGTTATGAACGAGTTAGCCAACAAGAGCGAACGTTTGGATACCATTGCGGTGGTACTCTCAGGCATTTGCATGCTCCATTGCTTGGCACTTCCAATTGTGCTGACAGCATTCCCAATTCTGAACATCACGACGCTGAGCGAGAACGTTTTTCACCTACTGATGATGGTGGTCATTTTGCCGGTTAGCATCTTCGCATTAACTATAGGCTGTCGAAAACATAAAGACGCGCTAACACTTACTCTTGGGGCTATAGGCTTGGGCACTCTGATGACCACCGCATTTTTCGGCCACGATTTGTTTGGTTTAAGCGGCGAGCGTATCGCAACATCGATCGGTGGCCTCATACTAGCGGCAGCTCATATCCAAAACTACCGCTGCTGTCGACAGGATAACTGTACTCACGATCACTAATGATTGCCTTGCGACAGGAATTACTCAACGAGCGTATCGGCTGCATAATTCACGACGTCGACTTGTCTAGACCGAGTGCAGAGCAGTTATCAGGCATAAAATCAGCGCTCAAAAAACATCTGGTTGTCTTCTTCCGAGATCAATCTTTATCGCCTCAAACACTCTACAATCTTGCCTGCAAACTGGGTATACCCACACCCTACCCATTCGTAACTGGCATCGATGGCCTCCCTGAAGTTGTTGAAATCATTAAGAAGCCCGAGGACACCGTGAATTTTGGCGGAGTCTGGCATTCTGATACCGCTTACCTTGACGCACCGGCAATGGGTGCCCTGCTTTACGGAGTAAACATTCCGGAAAAGGGTGGCGATACCCTTTTTGCAAACATGTACGAGGTATTTGACTCCCTGTCACCTGATTTGCGCCAGTTCCTGTCTCGTTTAAAGGCAATTAACAATGCCGACAAAGCGGCAATTTCACAGACTAGACCCGGGGGCATATTGAAAGGATTAAAAGCCACTCATCCCGCAGTAAGAACCCACCCCGAGACAAAGCGCCAATTATTATATGTGAACCGCGCGCACACGACCCATTTCGAGAATTGGACTATCGAGGAAAGTCAGCCGCTTTTGGAATTTCTCTGCCAGCGAATAGAACAGCCTGACTTCAGCTGCCGCTTTAAATGGCAACCTGGCAGCTTGGCTTTCTGGGATAACCGGGCCTGTCAGCACTTTCCTTTGAATGATTATGATGGCTATTTAAGGAAAATGCTCCGAGTCAGCTTGGCAGGTGATCGCCCCGTCTAGCGCACGCTCAAGGTCCCGGCACCATCAATGGATACCGACCGACCACAAAATTCCTCGGTGGTCATGGCCAAAATAACGTCTTTTTCCGTGCAATTAGCCCAAGTCCTTTTACCATCAGGAGTAAGACAAGCAGCGTGACCTACTTCCGGACCTTCCGCTCCGAACATAACTGTGTAGGACTCAATTGTTGCGTCGCCATGATGATCGACAACCCATTCACGAGTCGGTTTTTGATCCACCTCCGCCTGAACGTCAGCATGCTGAAAATCAATAGCCGGTGCTTCAGTTGAGTAAACACCAAACGCATGCTTCGTCAGATAACCGCCATTCGCCGTGATAAAGCCTTTATCACCGGGCGCTTTTCGGAGCAAGCTAATCATCCTAACAATACTGTGCATAACATAGTTATTCAAAGGACCTCCGCCAAAGGTCAGGCCTCCTGTTACCGTCAATTCACGTTCCTGTGACAAACCCAATTCGTTGGCTGCTACCTGCACAGCCGAGGGAAAACAGCTGTAAACGTCGACAAGATCAATGTCTTCGACACCCATTTTTGCCAATTCAAGTGCCCGACTGCCTGCTAAGCGAATGGCTGGAGAAGAATGTAGGTTATCCCGACCCGATACGAAATAAGTGTCGTGAGCGTCAGTACCCGTCCACGGGTAGACCCATTTATCAGCAGGTATACCTAACGACTCCGCTTTTGCCACAGAGCACATAATGATCGCAGCAGACATATCAACAGCGTTGTTTGAATTCATCAACTTGGGATAAGGGAAGCTCACCATACGATTGCCAGGGCCAGCAGTCCTTATAGTCTCCGCATCAACCGGATCGGTAATCCACGCATCAGGGTTATTCCCGGCTACCCGACTAAATCCTGCCCATAGCTTAGAAACCCTCTCAATATGGTCTGTCACACTTTCACTCTGCGCATATCGAATCGCATTTTCAAAGATCGGATACATTTGAATAGGCCTGGTGATCTGCCGCTCATGCTCAGCTTCACAGGACATGGGCTCTTCAACACCTAACATACGGTCATACGGGCCTTCTACAGGCGTAAAGGGTAGCTCTACATTGGCTTTCAAAGCCTTCGCCTGACTATTCCCAATTTCAGCCCCGGTAAGAACAATAAGATCATGGTTGCCAGCCAGAATATCAATGGCGGAGGCGTTGACTGTGCTCTGCACCATGTTCCCACCAAAGCAGGTGCCGACTTTTTCTGCCCCTGGACTGCCAATCTTTTCTGCAACATAACCCGCCGGCTGCTTGTACCGCCAAGCACCTCGAATTACCCTAACCGAGTTAACCGCCGATA
>NZNP01000002.1 GCA_002694945.1 Gammaproteobacteria bacterium | reverse complement strand
TTAAGCTAGAAAAAGGGCTGGCGAACGCTTTGCTATACTCACTTGATCAGCGAACATGGCCACTATGACCGAAGCTACCCTCCAAAAGACTTCGACTAAAAAATCTCGCACCTTCGCTGCCCTAGAAGTTCGGGACTTTCAATTTCTGTGGGTTTCTAGCCTCGCAGCATCGTTCGGCATGCAGATGCAGATGGTTGCCAGGGGCTGGCTTATATATGATATGACCCAGTCACCCATGGCGCTCACTTGGGTCATGCTATCGTTCATGTTACCAACCCTACTTTTCTCCCTGGCTGGCGGGGTCATGGCTGACCGCCTGACTAAAAAACCTCTTATTCTCGTCACCCAGGCACTGACCACCGTTGCTACATTTTCGCTCGGTTACATCATCTATAAGGGTGAAGTCGATTTCTGGCATTTCATCTATATCGGCTTTCTCAACGGAACATTAATGGCCCTAAGTATGCCGGCACGCACAGCCTTGGTTCCAGAAATCATGGATCGGGAGGACCTGGTCAATGCAATGGCCTTGCAAAGCGCAACTTTTAATCTCGCCCGAATTCTTGGGCCTGCTTTAGCGGGTGTTCTTATCGCGTTTTTCGCGAGCGGCGATACGACATCGACCTACGGCGTAGGGGTCGTCTTCTTCATAATCACAGCGATGTACGCAATTTCTCTAATCAGCACGGCTATGTTGAACCACCAGGGCGCACCTTCTAAACGATTGGCGTCATCCTCAGCGCTGGAAGATACACAAGAGGGACTGACCTATATGATCGAAGACCGACTCATGCTCGGACTAATGCTGATTGGATTGATCCCATTCATGTTCGGCATGGTTTCTGTGTTCCTGTTACCAGCTTTCAACCAGGATATTCTCAATGGCGGACCAGACAGCCTCGGACTCTTGATGACTGCAAGCGGGACCGATGCCTTTTTAGGTTCAATGATATTGGCTCGCCTAGGAGACTTCGGAGGTAAAGGACAATTCATGTTCCGCGCATCGTATCTCTGGGCTTTGTCACTTGGCGTCCTCTCTATCACGACTAGTCTGGATCTTGCTCTGGTGGCCTGTGCATTGACTGGATTATTTGGCACCCTCCTTGGCTCACTCCACATGAGCGTTGTCCAATTAGTCGTTAAGGAGGAATTTCGCGGCCGGATCATGAGTATTCTTATGATGACCTTCGGCCTAATGCCACTTGGCATCATGCCTATGAGCGCGCTCGCTGAGTACATAGGCATCGACGTAGCTTTTATCGCCAGCGCTGCCCTACTCGCTATGAGCATGGTCGCCCTAGATCGTTTCTATCCTGAATTAAAACGAATCAATAAAGGCCATGGCCAAGAGGCATAATAGCGCTAGGTTACGAGCATCAATTATCTGTGTCAGGGCATTTCTGAGAGGACTTACCTAAGCTCATCACCACATGGTACATTCAGAACAAAGGGGTAACAGGGGAAGTCATGAGCGAAACTATCGATCAGGGAAAAACTGAAACCACTTCCAGGGAACAGGTGTTCGGCGAAATAAGACGACTGAACCTCGAAGCGCACGTTATTGAGCTCGAGGAGCAAGGATTTACCGTAGTTCAAAATGCCATCCCTATGAACATGGTTGAGAAAATGAGGGATGTTATTCTCAAGCAGACAGCCGACAAGAGCGACAAATTACCCAATCTTGAGACCTGGGATGGCGGCACTCTACGAGAAGGCTGCTATTTGCTTTTTGAAGATCCGGTTTTCGAGGAACTGGTACAGAACGAATACACGATCGCACTCATGCAATATCTCCTGGGCAGAAGCATGGTCCTATCGACGGTCTACTCGCACGTTCGCGCCAAAGGCGACCCAGCTTTGCCCTTGCATACCGATCAATGGACCCTACAACTTTCCAATCCACCTTCTGTCTCTGTCGCCAATTACGCACTGGTCGATTATGAAAGAGATAAAGGAGCATTCGCAGTGGTCCCGGGCAGTAATCAGTGGTTACGCCGGCCTGTCGGAAAGGTTGAATCCGATGTCTACGCCAACAGAGATTGCGTCCCGCTAGAAATGAAAGCTGGATCCGTTGTCGTGACTGCGGGT
Source organism: Gammaproteobacteria bacterium (assembly GCA_002694945.1). GTDB lineage: Bacteria > Pseudomonadota > Gammaproteobacteria > Pseudomonadales > Azotimanducaceae > UBA9659. The sequence continues at coordinate 5,201 of NZNP01000002.1, read as the reverse complement.
AACTGCTGGCACGGCGCATACGAGCGCAAGGTACCTGGCTTGCGACTAAACGCTGCAGTAGTTTATTGCCGCTCCTATATCCGCACACAAGAACTCATCAGAGAAGGGGTGACTCAGGACATGCTGGACCGTAACCCTCCAAGCTTCGCAGACCTCGTCGGCGTCAACAACTTTCTAGGATTTGGACGAGAAGGACCGGATTTCACTAAAGCTAAGGCATTACATGGTCGGTGGGACTGACTTGTTCAGGTACCTTTTGACTAGGTTTATACTTTTCTGGCTAAGGTTAAAGGCAGTTTGCGACCGTTCTTTCAGTGGTCGCTATGGCAGATTCAATTCTGCGGGTACATGGCTGACATATACAGATGATGGTGCAGGACAAGCCATCATTCTCGTGCACGGTATTATTGGCGATGCTTCCTCTTGGAATGCTACGGTAAAACGTCTTAAATCTCGATTTCGTTTAGTCGCTATTGATTATCGTGGCCAGGGTGGCAGCGCTATACCAGACAATCCAGCAGATTATGGTATGCAGATGGTCGATGACATCGCCGCGCTCCAGCGTCATCTGGGAATCCAACGAGCTTGTATTATCGGTGCATCTGCAGGTGCTGAGATGGCCTTAAGGCTAGCGGTGAGCAATCCAGATAACGTTAAAGCGCTTATTCTTCTAGGTTCTGGCTGGTCGGGTGAGAAGGAAGCTGAAAATTATCGTGCGGCAGCCAGGGCACTAAATAAACACGGTAGCCTCCGGCCCTGGATAAAGGAAACCGGCGGCGAAGGCTACTTCCAAACAGACCCCTATAGCTTGGCGATCGCGGATCTATTACTCAAAGGCAAAAATCTCAAGGCACTAGTAGCAACCTTTCAGGGGATGCCAAATATCATCAATCTGTCAGAAGAAGAGATACGTTCTATCAAAGTACCTATCCTAGGTATCTGCGGTGAACACGACGCTGAACGGCCCTGTCTAGAGAAAATAATAAATGTAGCTCAGGATTTCTCTTACAAGATGCTAAACAATCGAGGGCACATGGATACTGACGACGATCCCGAACAAACCGAAGTCATTAATGAGTTCCTCCGGAATCATCTCGGCTAACTTTATCTAGAGTAATCTGACAACCAAGCTAACTTTGGGAGACAGGAGCAGCTATACCCAATGTTTACCCGGCGAAACAAAGCCACCTAAATTGACAACAATTATCAGTAAAGATTGATCATCTGACCTGCTTTTTGCGGTCATTCTTACTGCATCAGATAACGGTTTGGCTCCACATCGTGTGTCCTTGCCCAATATTCCAAATTGCTGAACGGCGAATTATTTACCACCTTGCCCTCGGAATTTTTATACCAACTTTGCACTCCAGGGTGACCCCAGGCAAGGGTTTCACTGATGCTCTGAACTTCTTCGTTGTACTCATCTGCTGCCGCCTGAGGGATTTCTAGTGTTGAAGAATCGCGAGACAACATGAGCGAAAGACACTGCATCACGTAATTAACCTGGCATTCAGTATTGTAAATAATGCTACCCCCATGAACGATATTGGTGTTAGGACCATAGAGACAGAACATATTGGGATAATCCGGCACCAGAATGCCCTTGTACGCCTGCGGATAATTCCCCCACCGAGCATCTAGGCTAGTACCCGATGTCCCAACGACCTCCATCGGCCATAGGAAACGGTTCGTATTGAAACCTGTGGCAAAAATAACGGCGTCGAATTCGTGCGACGTGCCGTCGGCGGTTTCTATACCTGTTGAAGTAAATCGCACGATGGAAGAGTCAGTCAGCGAAACGTCATCCCGCGCCATGGCCTGGTACCAATTGTTGTCAACGATCAATCGTTTACCAAATACAGGGAAGTCCGGCACACAAACGTCCATCAGGGCCTGCTTGTCGCCCAGTTGTTCACTGATATAGGAAACAAGCCCCTCTCTCAAATCGTTGTTGGCTTGGTTCATAGCTGTCTCAGGTTGCTCCCAGTCAGGGTCAGCAGGAACAGCACCCCAATTGCGGTCCATGAAACTGAAAATCATTCTTGCCCTATGCCATTCGGCATAGAGCGGAAGATGATTCAAGGCCCAAAGCAAACCAGGTTCAACAGGTCGATAGTAATCCTTGTTAGGGGCAATCCAGTGAGGCGTTCGTTGAAACACTGTTAAATGCGAAGCGACATCAGCTGTCTTTGGCACCAGCTGTACCGCAGAGCAACCGGTTCCAATGACTCCCACTCGCTTACCCGCTAGAGAGACATCATGACGCCAACGAGCTGAATGAAAGGCTTCACCCTCAAATTCATCGAGCCCGGGAAATTCAGGAACGACCGGCCGATTCAGCTGGCCAACCGCACTGACAACAGCATTTGCAGACAGTGTGCTTTCATCGCCATTGCTGTCCGCTACAGTGACTTCCCAACGACCCGTCGCAGAGAGTAATCGCATCTTCCTAACCTCAGAACTAAGGCTAATATTCTCTCGAAGGCCATATTTATCGACGCAATGTTCGAAGTAACTATGGAGCTCATCGCGTTTGGAAAAATATCCGGACCAATTGGGATTCCTTTCAAAGGAATAAGAGTAGAAATGATTCGGTGTATCCACACCACAGTCAGGATAGGTATTCTCGTACCAAGTACCCCCTACTGCATCGTTCTTTTCCAGAATTGTAAAGCTGATTCCCGCTTCCTTGAGTTTAATTCCGGTGCAGATACCCGACATACCAGCGCCTACAACAATGACTTGGAAGTCCCTGCGCTTTTCCTCGCTTACCTGCCTCAATAGTTTTTTCCAACTTTCATCACGATCGACAAAACGAGTTTCCTCAAGAAGCATGGAGCAGAAGTCAGCATCAACAGATTCGGCGGTTGAGAACTCCATCATCTGCTGCATGCGCTCCTTACTTGGGGCTTGCGGTAGTTCGGCGCCTTCGTCTCGTAATGTTCGAATTAACCCCAAAGCAGCATCACGTATTTCCACCGCAACCTCGTCACTGTAATTACCCGTGTCGTCCGGAAAAAGTTCGCCTTCAGGAACCATGATCGGATCTGGTTTGTAGCGATCAGAAAGCCAGCGATCATCACCTGCAAATTGAGTCAACACCATTAGCAGGGTAGGCAGGTTCACATCTTCTAATGCTGACCGCAGTGCATCATCGTCGCCTGGAATATCAAAAGTTGCCATGCCATATCCTCTCAATGGGTTCACTAACCTTAGTGTACTTAAAAATCGCCAACAACATCACCACCGGAAATTGCTTATTCATTGATCGAATTGTTACCAACAGTACCGCAAATCTCATTGGCTCAACAATGCGACGCTTTAGTATGTTAACTTTGCACGCTTAACCACCGGAAATATTAAACATGCTCATTGCGCAAGGCATTATCGGGTTGAGCCTGATGATCGGGTTATGCTGGCTATTCAGCGAAAATCGACAAAATGTTCATCTGCCAATCGTAGCGAAAAGCCTAGGTCTGCAGATTCTATTCGCGATTACCCTCCTAACGTTACCCGCTTCACAGCAACTATTTGTGGTACTTAACGATGGCATCACCGTACTCCAAGCTGCGACGCGAGAAGGGACTACTTTTATCTTTGGTTATCTTGGCGGGGGCGAGCTGCCGTTCAAAGAGACATCACCCGGCGGTGGTTTTATCTTAGCTTTCCAGGCTATGCCATTAGTAATCGTTATCAGCGTATTCTCTGCGATTCTAATGTATTTCAGAATACTGCCACTGCTTATGCGGGGCTTTTCATTCATTCTGGAAAAAACCTTAGAGATCGGCGGTGCACTAGGTCTAGCGATCTCTGCCAATGCATTCCTGGGTATGGTTGAGTCACCCCTTATGATCAAGCCCTATCTTGCAAAGCTAAGCCGAGGAGAGCTCTTTGCGGTCATGTGCGCTGGCATGGCTACTATAGCTGGAACCATGCTAGCACTTGAAGCGGCTATGATTCAGGCCGTAGTGCCGGATGCAATCGGCCATCTCATTTCCTGCTCACTAATCACGTTGCCTGCCGTTGTTTACATCTCTCATCTATTGGTGCCTGACCGCTCCCCGGTGACAACCGGTAATCAGGATATCGATAGAGGCGCTGACAGCGTGATGGACGCCATTACCGTCGGGACCACTAATGGTTTGCAGCTGTTTCTGAATATCATCGCAATGATTATTGTTATCGTTGCTCTCGTTTATCTGACCAATGCCATTTTGGGTACGCTACCGGAGATAGCCGGCGCTACTGTTACCCTGGAGCGGATTCTAGGCCTGATTATGGCTCCTTTGACTATGATGATGGGCGTTCCCTTGGCGGAAGCGCTTATTACTGGGCAGCTTATGGGTACAAAGGTCGTACTAACAGAATTCATCGCCTATGTTCGCTTCGGCCAGATCCCAGTAGAGGAATTATCGGCTAGAACCAGGGTAATAATGACTTATGCGCTCTGCGGTTTCGCTAACTTCGTCAGCCTAGGCATCATGATTACAGGATTGGTTACAATGGTTCCGGAAAGACGTGCAGAGATCCTAGCTCTTGGCGGTAAATCGATCATTGCCGGGACGATAGCCACTTGCAGCACTGCGACAATCGTTGGAATAATAATAACAATTTGACCAGCAGACGCCTTCAATGACTAGCAACTAAATAAATCTATTCGCGTACACCGACGTATAACTCGAAAATAATGGTGTCACTATGCCTGAAGGACCAGAAATAAGGCTCACGGCAGATCGTCTGAACACTATCCTCGCCAATCAAACCATCGAGCATGCTGAATTTACCTTGCCAGGAATGCAATCAGCCGCAACTCGCATAATCGGCAAAAAGGTGGAACGTGTTACTTGCCACGGCAAGGCGTTACTAACCCAATTTGCACACGGCGAAACTCTTTATTCACACAACCAACTTTACGGCGTATGGCGGACTACTGAGCGCGGCAAGTTGCCAAAAACTAATCGAAGCCTTCGGGTCGGATTGCATACCACTCGTCACAGCGCCTTCCTCTATAGTGCCACCGACGTTGAACTTTGGCCCACAGACCATCTCTACCAACATCCGTTCCTTAAAAAATTGGGGCCAGACGTCCTCGATTCCAGCATATCTGTTATTAACATCGTTGAGCGGTTGCAAGACAAGCGCTTTCGTCGACGCTCTCTCGGCTCGCTCTACCTTGACCAGGCATTTATTGCGGGTATAGG
>NZNP01000001.1 GCA_002694945.1 Gammaproteobacteria bacterium | reverse complement strand
ATTTGCCGTCACCGCCGTCGGCGCGAGAGGTTTACTCTACCACGCGCTTTTGGGTGAGTGGGTCGCGCGAACGGTTTTATCGTCGTCGTCGTCGTCGTCGTCGTCATTCGAAACCATCGTGCCCGCAGAGTTTCGGTAACGCGCTCACCTATTCTTTAGTCCACCGATGGTGGTTCTTCGTTGCAGCCCGCGCAACGTGTGGATTTCATTTTGGTATGTGTATATGTATATATTAGAGTACCATGGTACCATACGACGTACATATGGTACCTTTTTCTCGCGACATCTTCAAAGCTCTTTTCTTCTCGTGTGTGTGTGTGTGTGTGTCTCTCTCTCTCTCTTCTTTTGTGTCTTTTTTCATCTTAAAAAGAATTCGTCAAAAAGTCTTCAAATTCTTCACCAAAAGAGAGACGCGCGCAAAAACCCGACCACCTCATACCATTCGTATCTCTTTCGATGGAGATCCACCCGTTCCGGCTGAAGCCCGGTCAGGTGCGCGTTTTGTGTTCTCTCTTCTCTCTCGCATCTTTTTTTCTCTCTCTCTCTCGTCGGATTCGGTTTGCGTTTTGGATCGATCAATCGCGCACATCATCATCATCATCATCATCATCATCATCGAATCTCCCATAGCGCGCGCTTTATTGCAGTAAAGTGCTTCAACGCGAGAAAAAGTCTCTCACCGCGAAGAACACCATTATTCTCGCTCTCGTCGTCGTCGTCGACCCCGTGTTGCGTCTTCTGCCACACACACACACAACAAACACAGGACGTGCGAAAAGAGCTCGAAGCCTACTGTCAACTCAAAGACATTCAAGCCGGATGCATCGTGACTGCCGTCGGCAGCGTACAAAAAGCACGAATTCGATTAGCATCTTCCGTGCAAACGAACGCGAATGAAATCGCCGAATTGACGGAAGAGAGATTTGAAATCGTTTCCATGACTGGCACGATATCCGCGAAAAATGGAATGCACATCCACATTGCAGTTGCCGATGCAAACGGAGAAGTATGCGGCGGACACTTGTTGGAAGGGTGCGAAGTGTTCACCACGTGCGAGATTGTTCTCGGCGAGTGCAAACGGTTTGCGTTTGAAAGACACGAAGACGTGAATACCGGGCACAAGGAGTTAGTGGTGGTGAAGAACACGGCACGAGAGTTAGAGAGCGAATATTATTTAGATGGCGATGAGGACTCTGCGGGTACGCCGACGGGGAAAAAGGCGAGACGGATCCGTCAGATGCGGATGATGGAGATGGAGAGAGAGCGGTTGCAACAAAGCGGGGAGAGGAGAGGGTTGTTTTCGAGGATAGCGGCGGTCATCGTGCCGCCTCCGACACCGATGAGGACCGTGAATGAAGTTGCGAACGAAGTTTGATGTGCTCATATATAGCTCTTATTATCTTGTAATAACAATTCTTATATATTTTCAACAAAACTGATGATGATATAGTGTACAATAGTAATTTTTCTTTAAACGACTGGAATTGGTGTTACGGGAATGCTCGCGTCTCCGTCTTCCTTCTCGGAATCTTCTTCTTCGTCGCTACTAGTCGTCGCCGCATCTTCGTCGGAAGGAGTTTTCGGCAACAACTTCTCGTCTCTAAATCCTTGGTTTAAAATGTCGATGTTCTGTTGCCCTTCGTATTTAAACGGCCTTTCGCCCATAACTTTGACCAAGTCATGTCTTTGCAACACCTCTTTATCTAACAACGCCTTTGCTAAACTTTCAACGACGGATTTCTTCTCTCTCACCAACGCGACAGTTCGCACGTATGCTTTTTCTACTAAATCGCGAACTTCCTCGTCGATCATTCGCGCGGTATCTTCGCTGTACGGCGACTTGAAATCGTTTTCGCCTTTTGGGAAAGAGAGTAACCCGATTTTTTGGTTCAACCCGTATACTGCCGTCATGTTATACGCCATCTTGGTGACTTTTTCGAGATCATTTTGCGCTCCCGTGGAGATTTTGCCAAGCATGACGTCTTCCGCGGCACGACCCCCGAGTGTCATGCACATCATGTCCTTTAATTGCTCCGTGGTGGCCAAAACATTTTCATTGGGGAGGTATTGGGCAAAACCCAAAGCGGCGGAACCTCTCGGGACGATGGAGACTTTTAACAACGGTTCGGCGTGTTCCATGAACCAACCGACGACGGCGTGACCAGCTTCGTGATATGCGACGGTTTCTCGTTCCACCCTGGAGATAACTTTTTCCTTCTTTTCTAAACCAGCGATGACACGATCGACCGCTTTTTCAAAGTGTTCCAACACGACAAATTCAGCGGACTCGCGCGCGGCGACCAACGCAGCTTCGTTGCAGACGTTGGCAATGTCTGCACCGGCAAATCCAGGAGTTAACGCGGCTAATCGTTCCGAATACTCCTGGACGGGTCCATCTAACGCTATTTTTTGTAAGTGTACTCGAAATATTTGTTCTCTGCCTTTCACGTCTGGTCGGTCGACGGTAATTTGTCGATCGAATCTCCCAGGTCGTAACAGCGCCTTATCTAAAATGTCTGGTCGATTCGTGCCGCCGAGAATGACGACGCCTTGCGAGGACCCGAAACCATCCATCTCGACTAATAACTGGTTCAACGTGTTTTCTCGTTCGTCGTTACCACCGGCAAATCCGCTTCTCCCGCGTTGTCGACCAATCGCGTCGATTTCGTCGATGAATATAATCGACGGTTTTTGTTCTTTAGCTTTAGCGAACAAGTCTCGGACTCGAGACGGACCGACACCGACAAACATCTCCATAAAGTCGGAACCAGAAATAGATAAGAACGGAACGCCCGATTCACCCGCTGTGGCTTTTGCCAATAATGTTTTCCCAGTCCCAGGTGGACCAACTAACAGAGCGCCTCGCGGAATCTTTGCGCCCAACTTTTCGTACTTTTCCGGCATCTTTAAGAAATCGACGAACTCCATGATTTCCTTCTTCGCCTCGTCGCACCCGGCGACGTCTTTAAACATCACTTTCGGCGCGTTTTTATCCAAGGTCGCGACCGTCGCTTTACCAACGTTAAATATTCCTCCACCAGGACCACCTCCAGGGCCACCCATGCCACCCATACCACCAACGGCACCTCTGCGCATGAAGTATAACCATCCAGCTAAAATGGCTAACGTCGGTAAAGCGCGCAAAATTTCGCCTTGCCAATACATTTCAGAGACGTAAGTCACGGGGACAAACTTCGACGATTCTACGCCCATGAGTTCTTGAGCTTCTTCCATTTTCCGTTCGAACGTTTCCAACGAACCGATGTTGAAGGAAAACTTGTGCGTTTGTTGATTTTGTTGTTGCGCTTGTTGGCGTTGTGTGTGTTGGTTTTGATTTTGTCTACCGAATCCTCCGGAATCGAAGCTTTCCACATCTGACGAGGAACTTCCGTTCCCGATCGACATCAAACTTGCTCCACTTTTACTCTTGATGAAAACCTTCGCCGTGGATTTATTCGACACTTCGATTCGATCGACCAATCCTTGCTCCAACAGTTTCGTCTTGAACTCTTGGAACGAGATTTCTCTCACTTCCGATTGGCCGGCTTGAGAAAAAGACACCCCCAACGCAAGCAAAAGAAGTAACACCAACTGCCCGGCGACTTGTTGCGACTGCAAAAGCTCCGCGAACGATTTCGCCTTTTCCTCGTTGTTGGTACCGCTGCCACCCGTCTTCTTCTCGTTGCCTTTCTTGTTCGCACCGCCGCCGCCGCCGCCGCCGCCGCCGCCGCCCGGAGGCGCCGTGTTCCCCGTGCTCCCGTTCGAATTCGCGTTGGTCGAACCACCGCCGGAACCATTTTTGCCGCTCTTCGACGCTTTCAAAATCTGGTCCGCTTTTGCCGCGTTCTCCGATGCTTTCGCCGATTCCTTCGCCGCCGCCGAAGCCGTCGTCGTCGAAAGGTCTTCTTTTTTCCGACTCTTTTCCTTCGCGGCGTTGTTGTTTGTGCCGGGATGGTGTTGGCCGTCGTTTTTCCCAATGTTCTCCTTCTTTTGTGAAGACGAATGAAAACATCTCTTCCCATCCTTCGAGCCTCCTCCTCCTCCTTTCAAAACCATTTCGGCGCTTCTTCTTTCACCCGTGGTGGTGGTCTTCTTAAAAAAGCTGCTGCCATTCCCACGCGTTCTCGTCCAGTCTCGCTCCGCGCGGGGGGCACAAAAGGAATGCACGCGGCTTTTGGTCGTCGTCGTCGTCGTCGTAAACGTCGTAAACGTCATCGTCGCTTTGAGATGACGATGCAGCGACCACAAGTCGTCGCGACATCTGACGTCCAATCTCTCCTCGGCACACACCAACCGCGCGAACAACGCTCGACGCGCAGCGCCGATGCGCATCATCGCGAAAAAAAGTGTCCCGTTGTACCGCCCGGAAAAAGAGAGCGCGGCCCTTTTAATACGTGTGTTTCCACTTTTAGTAAGTTGACAGAAGAAGACGAATGGAAAGACAATTAATTAATGCGTGGGCAAAAGTGTGGAGTATTCTTCGATTTTTACTCCAAAATATGACTCCTACTCCTCTCTATAATAATAATAATAATAAGACGACGACGACAATATCGCCAACACCTTCCCTCATCGCTATACGTTCTACTCCTCGTCTTTTTCGTGCAACCAGTCGTTTCGGAACCGCTCGAGCCCTTCGACGACGATGAGCGTTCCTCCCATGTCTCTCGCTTTTTCGAGTTTACTCGGCCCGGGCGCGTCGCCGACTAATAAAATGTTTGTGGATTTTGTGACGGCGTTGGAGATGGAACCGCCGAGGCGTTCGATGTCGATTTGGATACTTTTACGGGACGTTGGGAAAGTTCCAGTGATGCAGACTTTCATGTTGGAGAGTTTGGTTGGTTGTGATGACGATGATGATGATGATGATGATGACGATGAAGATGACGATGTGTGTCCAACTGGAAGAATTTGCACGCCGTTGTCCAAGATTCTTTTGACCTCGTTGGCGTTGTTTGGCTCGCTCCAAAAATTGGCAATGCTTTTCGCGACGATATCACCGACGCCTTCGACGGCTTCGAGAGAGAGATTCCCGTCGTCGTCATCGTCACTCTCGTCGATACTACTCCCGATTTCGTGATATCGCAAAGCCGCTTGTTTGAACTTCTCTAAACTTTTGTACGTTTTCGCGAGTTCCTTCGCGGTCGCTTCGCCGACGAACGGTATTCCTAAAGCGTATATGAATTTCGCCAACTGAACGCCATTCGTTTTCACGTCGTTAATTGCAGCGAACATATTCAACGCGTTTTTTGTAAACTCGTACTTTTTCTTTTGCGAGGGTTTTTCGTATCGCGCCCAAACAGGGGGCAGTTTCTCCTCGTTTCTATTGTAAAATCTTTCCTCCAACGTAAAAATGTCCGACGTGCGCTCGATGGCGTTTGTTTCGAACAATTTCTCGATTTGCTTTTCCGCTAAACCGCGAATATCTAAAGCTTTTTTCGAGACAAAATGTGATGCTCTCGCGATTCTTTGCGCTGGACATTTCAGACCGGCGTTACATCGAATGACCATGCCGTCTTCGGCGTCTCGAGAGACGAGCGAGTTGCAACACGGACACAACATCGGAGCAGCGTAGGCGGAAGCGCCTCCGAGATTTAACGAAGACGATGATGATGATGATGATGATGATGATGATAACCCCAGTGATGCCCCTAAAGACAACGACGCGTCTTCCTCTTTACTGCTTATCCGTTCAGCATCCGTAGCGACTCGAATAATTTTCGGAATGACATCCCCGGCTCTCTCGACTACGACGTCTTGGCCAATCTGAATCTTCTTGCGTTCAATTTCGAAAAAGTTATGCAACGTCGCGCGACGTATAGTTGCTCCGTTCAACTCGCACGGTTCTAATATAGCTACGGGCGTCAGCACGCCAGTTCGTCCAACTTGAACTTCTATTGATTTTAATGTCGTTATCGCAACATCGGCGACGAACTTATGCGCGATGGCCCATTTCGGCGCTCTCGCGTCGGAACCAATTCGATCGCGCAAACGCGTTTCGTTAATTTTATACACTATGCCATCAATTTTGTGCAATAACGTGTTTCTCAACTCGGACGTTTTCGCGTGAAATGCAAACAGCGCGTTCAAATCAGACGAAACTATACTCCTAGTTAAGCATAAATCAGAAAACCCCCACTTTTGACACTTTTCATAAAACTCAATTTGCGTTTTGAAAAATGCGCTTTCTCCTCCTCGCTCTGGGGGTGATCCCCATCCGTGCGGAATAAACGATAAAGGAACATCTACGTTCGGTTCTTTCATGCGCATGATTCCTGCGGCGGCATTTCGCGCGTTCTTAAACGGCGTTTCTCCGTTTGCAATTTTCTTCTCGTTGACTCTTTCCAGAGCGTCTTCTTTTACGTACATCTCCCCACGAATTTCAAAGACTGCCGGGTAGGACGATTCCCCTACCCCTACCCCTTCCAGTTCTCTGGGTACATCTGGACACATAGAGCTCATCACATGTCTCGTGATATCATCGCCAAACTCGCCGTCACCGCGACTCAACGCTCTTACTAATTTTCCGTTTTCGTATCGTAAACTCGCGCTCACGCCATCGATTTTCAACTCCGCGCAGTACTCTAAATTACCACGTATCGTCGAAGTATTATTATTGAATGTGTCGTCGTCGTCGTCGTCGTCGTCGTTGTCGTCAGTTAAGCTTTTCATCACTCTCTCGTCGAACTCTCGCATTTCTTTTTCGGTGAACGCGTTCTTCAAACTTTTCATCGGCGATAAATGTTTATACTTCTTATACTCAAACGATCCGCTCTCTCTAGAAGAAGAAGGAGACGAAGACGAAGACGAAGACGCTTTCCCGCTCCCCACGCGAGTGTCCAAACCATCACCATATTTACCTTTCAACGCTTCGAATCTCTTCTCCACCGCTTCAAACTTCATCCTCAACATATCGTAGTCGCTGTCCGATATTTTCTCTTTCGCTTCGTCGTAATATAACCGGTCGTTTTCTAAAATTTTTCCCGATAAATCTTCTAATATTTTCGACGCTTCCGTCGCGTTTTCGATCGAATTCGCGAACGCGGCGACGATTGCGTGCGCATTTTGTGGCAAAGAAGAAGAATCGTCCTTCTTCTCGCCGCCCTTATCTGTGCTCGCGAAGACCCACCTCGCCGAAAAAAGCGTCGTCGTTCCTTCTCCTCTTCCGCGGTGGCTCTTGCCATCTCTTCCTCCTCTCAAAGCGGCGCCGGTCTTTCGTTCGCGCGTCGGGAAACGTAAAACTCTGCATCCATTATTATTCAAAGAAGAAGACGAAGACGACATTGATGACATCCTCTTTTGCCTAATGGAGACGACGAATTCTTCTTTCGGCAAAAAACCACCGCCCTCCAAAAACGACGACGCGATCGCTT
>NZNP01000144.1 GCA_002694945.1 Gammaproteobacteria bacterium | reverse complement strand
TAGGGCCTTCTATTAGCCCACCAGTATCCTTATCATCTGGTGTATCTTTTGTTGGGCCTTGATTTAACACATTTTTTGCTGGTGGTTTACCTTTACCTGGATCGTCGTCTTCTCGCTCTCTGTCGTTTATGTTTGTGTCGTCGCCTAGCCCTGGACCAAGACCACCTTGGTTGTCTTGTGAGGAATCATCATCTTGGGGTTGCTGGCTTAAATCACCAGGCGGCTCACCATCAGGCGGCTCACCATCTAGCGGGGGTTCACCATCAGGTGGCTCACCATCTCGCGGACCACTGTCTGACACAACATCGGAAGGGAGAGGGGGTAGCTCCGTGGAGGGCTGATCAACAGGACTTTGATTATCAGCTCCGCTAGAGGTCCCTCCATCAGAAGCATTACTATCGGAATTGATAGGTTCTAGCCCGTTTCCATCAAAAGAATTACCTGGATCGCTCGCAGAGCCGCGGGAACCGCCGTCCGATCCCAGACCGGAATCTATGCTATTCCCTGGTTGTGAACCGAACCCCATCTCCGGTGATCCTGCTTCAAAGCTAGAATCTAGGCCTGAGTTAGACGAAGTTGGAGAGGTAGGCTGAGCACCAACATCAATTCTACCGTCTGAAGCTGAGGACCCTGGTTGTTCTGAACTGTCCGTAAAACTGCTATCAGCTTCTGGCGGAGCACTTCCCTCTGATCCAGGGTTAGCGGCGATGTCTTCACTAGAATTTTGACGAGCGCCAAGCGTTGGATTTTCGCCTGAAGCGCTATTTTCATTTGGTGAAAATACATCATTCTGAGCGGAATCTTCATTGATTGATTTTTGTGGGTCGGATGAAGGTTCTGTTTGATTAGTTTCCTCACTAGCCTGAGACTTTATATCACGATCATCTTGGTTAGATGACGCCACTCGATCGTTCAAAACCGCTGCGTCTTGAGGTAGACCTTGGTTATCTGCCCCAGGCTCACTCTTCGAAGTTGACTGGTCTCCAGAAGGAGGCTGGTTGTTAAGCGGTCCTCCATCAGGAGACGGCTCGCCGTCCATTGACGGTCCTCCGTCAGGCGGGGGCTCACCATCCATCGGCGGTCCTCCATCAGGGGGAGCCTCAACATCCATCGGCGGCCCTCCATCAAGCCGAGCCTCACCATCAATCGGCGGCCCTCCATCAGGCGGGGGCCCACCATCCATCGGCGGCCCTCCATCAAGCGGAGCCTCACCATCCATCGGCGGTCCTCCATCAGGGGGCGGCTCACCATCAGGCGGAGCCTCACCATCCGCTCGGGGTGCTCCATCGGGCGGGGCTTCTCCCTCCTGCTCTTCAGATTCGGTTACCGACCCATCACCCTTGCCTGGCTGAGAATCCTCTACTTCTTCGCCTGCTTCCAAGTCGCTTTCGGATTCCTCGGCTTTAGTTATTTCAGACTCTTCAGCTACGTCATCTGCCTGCGACTCTCCTGAGGATTTTTCTGCCTCATCAGAAGTATCCTGATTATCGTTTTCTGAATCTTCATTTCCTTGACTTTTATCCGATTCGGTTTTTTCTGCAGTATCTTCGCTATTTTCTAAGGCTTCGCCTGAATCAGAATCTGTATCTGATTCAGATTCCTCTTCAGATATTTCCGATTCTTCAGCTTTTTCACTAGCTTCTGTCTCAGTCTCCTCTGCTAAATCCTCTCCTCTTTCTGAATCTTGCTCGGAATCAGGGTCTTCGGTTGCTTCCGAATCCTCTATTACATCTTCTTCATCTGTTGCTGACTCCTCCGTGCTTTCACTTTCATCTGCCTCAGACTCCTCGTCTAACTCCTCTCCTTCTTCTGGCGCCTCCTCGGAATCCAGATTTTCGTCTAATTCCGAATCCTCTATTTCACCCTCTTCATCTGTTTCTGATTCTTCTGCATCTTCGTTTTCATCCGTATCCGCATCATCAGCCCCCTCATTGCTCTCTTCCAATAATGCCGGAGGAGGAAGACTCTCGTTGAGTATCGTAATCTGCTCCGGCGTCGGCATTTCAAAACGACCAACCCCGGTGAAAGTAACCACCGAAGTATTACCAGGCGTGTCTAAAATTACCTCGTTTTGACCATTAATGTCCGTTATGGAGAGAATACCGGAGCGATGCACAATAGTTGTGTTTCCCTGGGCATCAACATTGCCATCCAACTCACTACCTCGAATACCGATGATCGCTGTGGGTGTTGATATCGTCGAGTGGGTAACGTCTAGGCCAGACAGGCCTGCTATTTTTCCACTCTTGTAGTTAAACCCGCCTCTATTAACGAAAGCCTCAAAAGTCCCCTCACTTTCACTTTCATCAAACAAATAGTTGGTAAGTATCGCGTTTGCATTTTTGCCTAAAGTAAAAGTAGTACCATCCAACATAGTTAACTTGACGAAAGAATCTGCACCGGTTTCCAGTTCGTCCCCTTGAAAAACCTTATCCCCTCGAGCAAGCTCTACTTCCTCGATTTCACCTCCCGAGCCTACTCTTTTCACAAAGACGCGCCCTAAAGCGATATTTACTTCGCCGATAACTTCCAAGGCATTCGCGTCGACGGCAGGACCAGCGAAATTTACATTTAGATAAGGAAGATGGAGTTTTGCCATCACCATTTCTGAAGAAAGTCCTGCGCCAGACAAGATCATCAAATTTGGTGGAGGGTCAAACGAGAAATAGTCCTCAACAATAAACGACTGTCCATTGATATTGGTGATAACTAAATCAAAACCGACTTGAGCAAACTCTCCTTGAAGAAGAAAAGATTCGTCAGGAAGTAATACAGAATAATATTCTGCGGCGCCAGTTTTGCTAACGTCAGGCTGTAGCTCGGATGGCGAGGTTGAGTTGTTTCTCATTGGAACTTAGAGCTAAATTGAGAAATTGGAATATTCCCTAAAGGTTACAATTTGTTATGACTAAAATTTTATTCATAGGGGCATACTATCCATGCCTTGAGAATTACTTCAATGGCTCAATTTAACCCCCTACTGAAAACATGAACTATACTCCTGTGAGTATAAAAGATAACACAAAACATGAGGCTAAAATGGCTTTGGAGTTAAAACGAATAGCTGTAGACGAATCGATTGAGGAGATGCTGACAGTCATCAAAGCGGACGGTGGTGTCATAATCGAGGGGCTTTTCGAAACAGGCCTCATTTCTTCTATGCGAGATGACATACTCGCAGCAGCAAAGAACTTTAAACCAGGGGCCGCGACTCAGGGACTTGGCGAGCTTGGGAAAAAATTTGTCGGTCACAATACAATCCGCTTCTCCAGTCTGGGCAAAATTTCTGAGGCATTCTTCGACATGCTTGAAAATCCGATCCTCGCCGCTCTCGCGGACAATATTCTTCTTCCAAATTGTGGCTCGTATTGGGTCAACACTGGGCAAGCGATGCTGATCGGCCCAGGTTCCGATGCCCAACCGATGCATCGAGACTGCAATAACTGGCCAATTTTATCTTTGGTAGACTGGCCCAACGGACCTGAAATTACCCTAAGTGCTATGATCGGTCTGGATAGTGTCACAGAAGAACTCGGGGCCACACGAGTGATTCCCGGCAGCCATCGCTGGAAAGATTTCAAAGACTACGGCACGCCCGATATGAGCATACCCGCAGAGCTGAACCCTGGCGACGCTCTTATCTACAGCGGAAAGCTGGTGCACGGAGGGGGTGCAAATTCCACCAAGAATAGTTGGCGCCTTGCGATGCATCTTAGTTTTGTTCTTGGTTGGATTGTTCCTGAGGAATCGTCGCCCATCGACTATAGCGACGAAGAACTTGCTTCGAAATCCCCCAGAGTGCAACGTCTTTTGGGTCACAGAAGCTACGACCCAAAACCCCATTTTGGTGGAGGTTTATGGTTGAGGCATGCAGATCAAATTTGATTAGATAAACGAAGATCCATTCACGAGAATTTCCGAACGACCGCAATAACCGATTTCCAGTAGTAGTTTCGGAAAAACATGATCAAGTTAGCGAAACTTACATACTAGGGAACGTCCAACAAGACATATTATTCATTCTTGCCCAAGCCAGGTTATAAACTTAAAGCAACAATCCGTATATTAACTTCGTCGAAATCTTGAAGCCGAGACTTATATAATACTCACAATTTTCGGCCAGCTTTCGCTTCCGGTGAGCTATCAATTAATTGGCTGAGCGTTTTTTCTTCACCCAGAAGATTAAGATCTGCGTCAAGTTCCTTGATACGTTTAGCAATTTCTTCAGCAATACCTTTTTTTATCCTCTTTTGCAGAACATGGGCAACACTCATACCCATCAGAGCAACAAATCCAAGAATGCAGAACATGTATTGATAACCCTTTAAGCCCGGGTTCGAATCGAGCAAAAACCCCCACAACAAGTACGCAAAAGAAGACGGCAGATAAATCATAAAGGCTGCAATCGCGATTACCGAGCCCGAAAATCGTTGAGGCAATCCCATCTCTCCAAAAGGCGCAAAATACAGCGCTCGCATGAAGAAAAACAATAAAGCTAGCATGCTCATCATAATCATCGCATACCAAGTAAAACTATCATCAGCTGGCAAAGATGCCGTGATGAGAGCACATGCAGCTACAAGTAAAAGCCCAATACGCATGCCACCGGTTGACCCGCCAAAGAAACGATTAGCGAGGAAACCTGCAGGAAGTGCCATCCCAATACGACCTCCCGATGTCGAAATGATTCCGAAGGCAGCGATGGCGAGTGCGGGCAAGGCATGCAGATCCTGCAAATAAGTCAGAAAAAATGGTAGCGAGGTGTACGCAAGATAAACTGCAAAGCCAACGAACCCTGCCATCCAAATTTCAGGAATTCTAAAGGTAGTTTTCATCCCTTTGAGAACTTCCTGATTCGCTTTCCCTGCATCGTCACCAGATTTAAGCAGCGTTTCGCTCGGCAACATGAACCAAGCCACAACGCCAAGAAAAATCATTACGATCGCATTTATTTTAAATGCTAGCTCCAGACCATAGAGGCTATAACCTAACGCAGTATATAGACCAACAGTCATTAAGTTTTGAAGCAATTCGATCCCACCACGACCACCTTCAAGTAAACCAAAGATTTTGCCCTGGTTACCATCACTGGTAGTTTTACGAACAGCCGAAAGAACTGCGGGCCAGAAAGCACCTTCACACCACAACGACAACATAACAAACAAAAAACATAGAACGGCAAAGTCAGTAGTGGTGCCTAAAAAAAAAGTGGTTATACCCCCCAACACCATATTTACTGGGATCAGTATACGGGACGAAAACCGGTCTTGTGCCCAAGCAAGGGCCACATAAAAAAAATTGTGCACGATGCCGTAGATCGACATCAGTACACCAAATTGTGTCTTGGATATCTGCCATAACTCGAGCATTTGAGGCAGCAAAGCCCCTTTCATCGCTAAAACAGAAAACGCAAACTGCGAGCAGAGCACCAACAAAACAAAATTAATCAACATCCGACGCGAAGAAAAAAGAGGGGCTGTATTTGGGTTAGATTCACGCATGGCACTCATTATCCCTGTTTGTTAGGCTCATGCCATGCGAATTAGATATCTAAACCCTGATGCTCAGCGATCATTTTAGGGCCGAACCTTTCTGGTGGCAGAAAGCGCCACTAGCAGAATCATCCACATCCAAGACAACCAGGCTGCCAAATAACATCGATGTAATGGTAGTCGGCTCGGGGTATACCGGCTTGCATGCCGCGTTGCAAACAACGCGTGCGGGTTTTAGCACACTGGTTGTTGACGCAGAAGCTCTAGGCAATGGCTGCAGTAGCCGTAACGGTGGACAAGTATCGACCAGCCTAAAGGGCGATTACAAAGAATTAGTGAAGCGGTACGGTCCAGATCAGGCTCTAGCCATGTGTCGAGAAGGAATCCTAGCGGTGGATTTCCTGGAACAATTTATTAAAGAGGAAGAAATTGATTGCGATTGGCGTCGCTCAGGGCACTTCAGTGGAGCTCACAATACAGCGGCCTATGACACTACCGCGCGTCGCCTAAGTAATCTGCCCATCGAATTAGGGTTGGAGTGGCAGATGATTTCTGCAGGGGACCAGCACATAGAAATCGGTTCAAATAGATATCATGGTGGCGTGTTGTATCCACAACATGCGTCTCTACAACCAGCACTTTACCATTCTGGACTACTGAACAGCGTCCGATCTGCTGGAACGAAAACGGTTGGTCACTGCAAGGTAGAGCGAATCGAGCCACTTTCGTTAGGATTTAATGTCCACACTTCCCTAGGAACTGTTAGAGCAAGTAAAGTCGCTATCGCAACGAATGGCTATACGGGTCCTCTAAATCTCTGGCAAAGACGCCGAATAATTCCTATCGGTAGTTATATGATCGCCACTGAACCAGTAACTGAATCAGTAGCGCATGAAATTTCCCCTCGTGGTCGAACCATGACTGATACTCGGCGACTGGTATTCTACTATCGCATGTATGAAGGACGCATGATTTTTGGCGGCCGCGTAGCATTGTCTGAAACCGACCCACGGGTCAGTGCACCCAGATTGCACAACGCTATGAGCGAGATCTTTCCGCAACTGGCTAATACGCCCATCGAATTTTCTTGGGTTGGCTTTGTCGGCTTCACCTTCGATAACCTACCGCACATTGGAGAAAAGGATGGGATCCATTACTCGATGGGATATTGTGGTTCTGGCATATCACTCTCGAGCTATTTAGGGTCGATAATGGGAAAGCAAATAGCAGGCGATCAAAGTCAGCGTTCAGCGTTCATGGACTTGAATTTTCCTACGCGNCCTTACTATTTTGGTAACCCCTGGTTTTTGAAACCATCTATCTTGTATTACAGACTAAGGGATCGATTTAATTTTTGATTGTGGATCTAAATTCAGTACTTTGCCAAAACAATTTGGCTAAGCAATATGANGGAACTATAAATCAGAAACATCGACCACTTGAACCCAGGTATCTGGATTGAAGTCTCCATTTGGATCAACCAAATGTCCGGACGGGAAGCTTACTGCATATGCGGGGATTTGCGAGTCTAGACACAAATGATGGTTATTATCGCGGTCGCCCAGATCACCCAATGCAAATGGTACGACATCCTCCTTCGAACCATCAGGATAACGCAAAGTGATCCGGTAGAGCTCTCGTTCTGTATCACCGGGTTCTTCGCCGTCCGCCAATCTGACCCCCCCGGCCCAGGTTACTCTTACCACTTGCTTTGATTTTCGNGGGCAATCAGTACCCGGGGTTGATTGCGACCAAATACTTTCAGGTATAACCTCTGCCAAGACAAGCGCCGGTCCCGCATTNAGCGGAGTTACAACAGTTTCTAACCCACTAAAGTTCAAGGGTCGACCAACAGCGCCATCCGAAAACAAGTCTCCCACAATACGGACTATCACCGGTGGGTCACTTACAGCATTACCAAACTCACCAATCAATAATACTGTTCTCGTCTCGCCAACATCAGAAGCAGGACGCAATGTTACGCATAGCGGAGTCGCCACTCCTCCTCCTCGGGTTAGCACTTGAAAATCTTCAGTCTGAAGACTGTCCGGATTAACTGTATGGGAAAATACTACGGGAATGCCATCCTTATCCCAGGCACCGAGACATAGGAGGTTGGCGATGAAAGGCAGACTATCGTCCAGCCCAAAAAAAGCTGACAGAAGACTAGGCTTTTGAGTAGGTGTAGTCTTCGCCATCACTGTTTGCTTGGGGCCTGCCTCTGTGGCGCTAAGACCACCAATCATGAAACTGACGATCATCAAGCCTAGAAACCAGCAGTACTTANAAATCCATCTCACATTTANNTACTCTTTAAAATCTTTCCCTTCATCATAAAAATTTCACCTGGTAGACATAGGGCTTGGTCATCGCCTATGTGGTTAAAACAAGACGAATGAGACTAGCGTTCTAGTAAGACAGATCTAAACGAACCAGAAGCTTATTTACGAATAACCTTCACTGGCAGGTTAGTNTAACCATTGACAAAAGACGAATTGGTCCGTGTCGGCTCATCCTGCAAAACTATCCGCTCAAATCTGGGTAAGATTTCTTCCCACAAAATTCTCAATTGCAGTTCTGCTAGACGATTACCCATGCACCGATGGATGCCGAATCCAAAGGATAAGTGCTGACGCGAGTTAGGACGCTCAATNTCCAGTTCATTAGCGTGCTCGAAAACATCCTCATCGCGATTGCCAGAAGCGTACCACATCAATATCTGATCGTTTTTTTTGATCTGCTTGCCGCCGATTTCACAGTCCTCGTTCGCTGTCCTGCGCATGTACGCCAGAGGGGTCTGCCAGCGGATCACTTCTGACACCATCTTTGGAATCAGCGCGGGNTNGGCTATCAGCTTTTCGTATTGCGCTGGAAACTTATTCAAGGCATAGACACTACCTGACATACTATTTCGTGTAGTGTCGTTACCTCCGACGATGAGCAGCAGAAGATTACCTAAGTAGTGCATTGGCGCCATGTCTTTTGTGTCTTCGCCGTGGGCCAACATCGAAACGAGGTCATTGCCAGGCTTTTTCAATCGCTCCTGCCACAACCCCGAAAAGTAATTAAGGCAGTCAAGAAAACCCTCTCGCCGCTCCTCTTCGCTTTCGATTAGCCCTCCTGGCTCGGGCACAGCAAACGTTATATCCGACCAGAAGGTCAGCTTACGTCGATCCTCCAACGGAAAATCAAAGAGCGTCGCTAACATCAGCGTCGTCAACTCAATCGAGACGGTATCAACCCAGTCAAATGTCTCTTTTTCAGGCAGAGAATCCAGCACTTTGCAGGTGCGTTCTCGGATCAACGGTTCCAACAGCGCTAGGTTAGGAGGTGCAACAACACCAGTTACGGTTCTTCTCTGAACATCATGGTCCGGAGGGTCCTGGGCGATGAACGTGGTGATATCCAGCGCGCCCTCAGGCAATTCCTGTTCAACAGGGAAGCCAAGTGTAATACCGTGGGCGGAGCTGAAGTTTTGCCAATCAGAATCAACCGCCTTAATGTCTTCGTACTTTGACAAAGACCAGAAACGACCAGCTAACTCGGTTTCATTAAGGTGCACAGGGTCTTCGTTACGCAGTCTCTCAAAACACTCCCCCCACTTGTGCTCACTCCAGAGTCTGGGGTTTATAGGATTCAGAGAATCCAANGGTACNTCATAGGCAGACTTGAGTTCTGAGCCATCGTCATAGGAGCCAGGGTTTGGGGTCATATCCTGTGTGGATTGGATTGATTCACTCATCGAAAAACCGAACTTTGTAAAAGCTAGCTATTATAAGCCCTTAATCTAATACTTTACGATGTTGCGNATACAAAAAGTAATATCTACACACCGGACTACTATCATAGAATTCCGTCGTGCCTTTAATTTTCAAAAGGTTCCGCTNTGAAGCTATCGGGCACAGCTCCCTATATTTGTTTTCTGAGCACAACTGAGTCAATTCCAGGTTCCCAGTAATTCGCTTCTAGTTATTAAGCTTCTACGTTGACAATGACCGCGCCCAAAACCTATCTAATCTTTTAACGCTGTNATGATGAATCACGATCATAGTCGGAACCACAAAGAGAATCAGAATACTGGCAAAGAGGATACCGATAGCGAGACTGATGGCGAGAGGAATAATAAACTGCGCTGAAGTGCTCGTCTCGAAGATCAACGGCATCAAACCAAGTGATGTTGTAGCCGTAGTAAGAAAAATTGGNCGAAACCTTCTTTCGGTAGCTTTCAGNACGGCTTCCTCACAGGTGTAATTGCCTTCTTTCATAAATCGATTGTATTTATCCATCAAAATNAAAGAGTCGTTTACAACAACACCAGCGAGCGCTACCACGCCAAACAGGGAGTAGAAGGATAAATTGTAACCAAGGATGAAATGGCCGATAAAGGCGCCGGCTGCTCCAAATGGAACGCCGGCTAGGATGATNAAAGGCTGACTATAACTTCGGAGCAATGATGCCAGTAACGCAAAAATTATTAGTACCGCTAGTAAAGCGAGTCTTCCCAAAGACGCCAGACTCTCCCTTTCATCACCTCGAAAACCTGCTTCATTAATCTGCAGTCCNATATATTTNTCTTTTAGCGCGGGTANAANNNTTANCGTCAGTTCGTCNTCAATGTCCTGAGGCATCGTTATAGATCGGTCCACTCTTCCGCTGACTGTCACAATTCTTCGACCATTAACACGCTCGATACTCGAGTAACTTCGGTTTTCAGTTACTTTTGCCAACTGCCTCAAAGGNGCCTCGGTACCATCGGCCAACCGAACCCTGATATCGAAAAAATTGACGGTGCTTTGCCTCTCATCTTCGGGGTATCTCACCATGACCCTNAGTTCNTCTCGCCCTCGCTGTATCCTNTGCACTTCCTCACCGTAAAACATTTGTCTCAACTGTATCGCTACGTCCGCTGGGGAAAGCCCCGCGGCAAGTCCAGCTGGCGTCAATTCAATGTCATACTGTCTCTTCCCTGGCGTATTGGAATCCTGAATCTCAAACATCGCCGGAAACTCTTCATATCGCATCTTCAACTCTTCGACAGCTTGACCGAGAACCATATCGTCCTGATGAGTCAACTCAAAAGCGATATCAGATGGATTGCCGAAGAACTGAGACACATAGTTCAACTTTTCGACCCCTGGGATACGTCCCACTTCATTGCGCCATAAACGCTCTAATTCATCGGCAGACAGTTTTCTCAGAGGTTCCGGATTTAAACGAATCTGTATAGATGCTAAATGATTCGCCATTGTCACTCGTCCCCCACCAAAAGGACCGCCACCTGTTGATGTTTGACCACCAACGGTCATGCTGACCGATTTGAACGAG
>NZNP01000143.1 GCA_002694945.1 Gammaproteobacteria bacterium | reverse complement strand
CTCTCAAGTATTATTAAGCTGGTTTGTCAGAATTGTCTCAAACCTTTTAGTTTTATCTTAGAATGTCCAATAGATCTAGAGATAGTTTCTAATGAAAGCGAAGTGGCGGAGGTAGTCGAGGGTATTGACGTAATAGTCGCAGAGGATTCAGAAATTAAGCTGGCTGAAATTCTGGAAGATGAATTGATAATGAGTGTTCCAATGATACCCCGACACCCGCAGGTCCGTTGCCCTGATAACGATTATGAACAGCAAAATGTTAAAGACCTGTTTGGGAGGAACTTAACAATTCATCGTCCTTTCGCTGGCCTAGCTGCAGCAATTAAGCAAAAGGATACTAAGGAGAGCTGATATGGCAGTTCAACAAAATAAGGTGACTAGATCTAAGCGTGGAAGAAGAAGGTCCCACGATTCATTAAATGGCCCGACGCTTTCGGAAGATCCCACCACGGGCGAGACTCATCGTCGTCACCATGTGACCGCAGATGGTTTCTACAGAGGTAAAAAGGTTATTCACAAAGACGGCGACTGATTCGGCGTGACTAAACTGGCATACGTGTTCCCTGGTCAAGGCTCACAGACTGTAGGAATGTTAGCTGATGTTGAATCCTTATGTTCGGATTTATTTGCAGAAGCATCTGAGGTGCTTGGTTATGACTTATGGCAACTCGTTGCAAAAGGCCCCGAAGACCGGTTAAACCAAACTGAATTCACCCAGCCAGCTCTTTTAACTTGTAGTGTGGCGCTCTATCGCCTTTCGTTGTCAAGTGGTCTGCCCATCCCAGATGCATTAGCGGGACATAGTCTTGGAGAGTACAGTGCTCTGGTGGCTGCAGAAGTGCTTACATTCGAAGATGCGGTCAGACTTGTTCAGCAGCGTGGCAGATTTATGCAAAGAGCGGTGCCACTTGGCAAAGGCGGAATGGCAGCTGTTATTGGTCTGTCGGACGACGAAGTGCGAGCGGTATGCGAATCTGTGAGTGACGGTGATATCGTTCAGGCTGCGAATTTTAATGCGCCTGGTCAGGTTGTTATCGCCGGATCCACTGATGCCGTTAAGCGTGGCGTTGATGCTTGCAAGGCGGCAGGCGCAAAACGAGCAATGCCGCTGCCCGTTAGTGCACCTTTCCACAGCATCTTGATGCGGCCCGCTGCCGAGCAAATGGCAGAGATGCTTGACGCTGTAACTTTTTCCGACCCGGTCATACCAGTTGTTCAAAACGTTGATGCCTTGGCACATGAGGATCCGATTGTCATCAAAGAGAAACTTATCGACCAAATTTGCTGCGCCGTTCTTTGGACTGATACTGTGAAGAAGCTCGGTGCTATGGGTATTAGGACGCTGGTCGAGTGTGGCCCGGGAAAAGTATTGACAGGTTTAGCCAAGCGTATTGATCGATCGATAGAAAGTCATAACCTTCTGTCGCACGAGTCTATCAGCGCTGTTGGTGAGGCATTAGGTCAATGAGCCAGAAAACTGCGCTTATAACGGGTGCTAGTCGCGGTATTGGTAAAGCAATAGCCCAAAATCTGGATAATAGAGGTTATCGTGTAATTGGAACTGCCACGACGAAAGCCGGCGCAGAATCAATTACTGAGAGTCTCGTGAACGGTACAGGCTTAACTTTAGACCTCAATGACGCAAATTCAATAGATGCCCTTTTTGAGGATATAAAACAGTTGGGGTGCGACCCCCTAGTTCTGGTTAATAATGCTGGTATAGCTCGCGATAATATTGTTCTTAGGATGAAAGACGAAGAATGGAATGAGGTTATAAATACTAATCTTAGTTCACTCTTTCGATTGACAAAAAAGAGCTTGCGGGCCATGACCAAAGCTCGTTGGGGACGAGTTATCAACCTGACCTCAGTTGTTGGTTCAATGGGCAATGCCGGTCAGAGTAATTATGCGGCGGCGAAAGCAGGGATAGTTGGTTATAGCAAGTCGCTTGCACAGGAATTGGGATCTCGAGGGGTCACGGTTAATTGCGTTGCACCTGGCTTGATTGGCACAGATATGACTGAGACCTTATCAGAGAAACAGCGTGAACAGTTGCTGGAGAGGATTCCTGCAGGAAGATTAGGCGAAGTNGCTGAAGTGGCTGAGCTCGTAGCTTTNCTTGTTGGNGATTTAGCNGGNTACATTACCGGCGAGACTATTCATATTAATGGTGGNATGTANATGAATTAANCNNCANTATNGGGGGTTTTANNGCCCTCTATTTGCGAAGCNGGGTAAAATAAAGGATCCTCCTTGATCACTGATCTGGCAATTCTTTAAAATAGCGCAGCGAGACTGCATCACTTTAGGAGTAGATTTAAAATGAGCACTAATATAGAACGAGTGACCAAATTGGTCTGTGAACAACTCGGTGTAAAAGAAGAAGAAGTCACTCCGGAAGCTTCCTTCGTAGAAGATCTGGGAGCNGATTCGCTGGATACAGTAGAACTTGTGATGGCTCTGGAAGAGGAATTTGAAACAGAGATTCCTGATGAAGAAGCAGAAAAGATTACAACAGTTAAAGAAGCAATTGACTATATCGAAGCCCATACTTAAACATGGTTCTACCCTGAGACAAGCCGTGAACGCTTTGGCGATCACGGCTTTTTTTATTTCCAGATAGGCCCTCGAGTCATTGGATCTCCTATTTTGTAAACGCGGTAATAGCTTGAGAAGCGTTTTTGTAGAAAAAATATAAATTCACAGGTCATATATCGTTAGCGAGTTATTTTGTCTAAACGTAGAGTGGTAGTAACAGGGATCGGTATGCTAACGCCGTTGGGTATTGATCTGAATTCCTCGTGGGAGGGGTTGACGCAAGGTCGAAGCGGTATTGGCCCTATCACGGCNTTTGATGCAACAGAATTTTCCGTCCGATTTGGTGGTGGCGTGCCTGATTTTGACGTCGCGCCCTACATACCCATTAAAGAGGCTAGGCGGATGGATGGTTTTATTCAATATGGTCTTGTGGCTGGTATTCACGCAATGCGGGATTCAGGGCTTGATATCAATGATTCTAACCGGCGGCGCATTGGCGTAGCNGTGGGGTCCGGGATCGGTGGAATCGTGACTATTGAGTCCTGCCATGAAGTGGTTCTCGAGAAAGGCCCGAAGCGTGTAACACCTTTCTTTGTCCCGGGTAGTATTATCAATATGGTAGCTGGGCACCTTTCTATCATGTTTGGTCTGCAAGGGCCCAATATTGCGATCACTACTGCTTGTACAACTGGCACGCACAATATCGGTTTTGGTGCTCGTCTTATTGTTTCGGGCGATGCAGATGTNATGCTAGTTGGTGGTGCAGAGAAGGCGACNGGTCCCACTACCATGGCGGGATTCGCTGCAATGAAAGCATTGTCCACACGGAATGAATCTCCAGAGCAAGCTAGCCGTCCNTGGGATAAGGATCGTGATGGTTTTGTGCTTAGCGACGGAGCAGCTGTGTTAGTGCTGGAGGAGTATGAGCATGCTCGGAGCNGNGGTGCTGAAATCTATTGCGAACTNGCTGGTTTTGGAATGAGCGCGGATGCATTCCACATGACTCAACCACCGGAGAATGGGACAGGTGCGGCCCTGGCAATGCAAAATGCGTTGAACGATGCAGAGCTTGCTGCCGATAAGATTGATTACATTAACGCTCACGGTACCTCAACCCCTTTGGGCGATGTGGCCGAAACTCAGGCGATAAAGTATGTTTTTGGTGACCATGCGCNACACGTGGCAATTAGTTCTACAAAATCAATGATTGGACACGCGTTAGGTGCTGCGGGCTCGATTGAAGCAGCGATTACAGTTAAGGCGTTAAAAGATCAGGTCGCCCCGCCGACAATTAATTTGGACGAGGCAGGTGCCGGTTGTGATCTGGATTATGTTCCACATGACGCTCGCGACATTCCTATGAGCGCTGCCCTAAGCAATTCATTCGGTTTTGGTGGCACCAATGGCTCTCTAATTTTTAGGCGAGTTGGTTAATGCTGCGTCCGAGATTCCTGGTCGTTGCGTCATCTACAATCGTTGTTTCTTTTGTCGTTTGCTTTAGCGTTCTTGAATTGAACAATTCTGTTGATCGGGGTTTTGTCTTTAATATTTATCCTGGTGACAATATTCCGATCGTAAGCAAGCGATTGTACGATCGAGGNGATTTACCTGTTTTGCCGTTTACTTTTCAGTTTTTGGGAGCTCTGACGCGTCAAGCTGGAGACATTAAAGCCGGGCAATATCAGGTTAGAGAGGGTATGAAGACGTTGGATCTGCTACGACTTTTCAGATCGGATTCGGTTGTAAAGTACCGCATGACTTTTCCAGAAGGCTGGAACCTTCGGGACTGGCGGAGAGCACTTGGGCGAGCACCGTTTCTGGAGCAGACAATAGTTGACCTTGATGATGTGCAATTAAAAGAGATGCTGGGCATCAGCGATTCTCTAGAAGGATGGTTTTTCCCCGACACATACCATTACGTGAATGGCGATTCTGATCTTGATTTACTTAAGAGAGCTCACAGACGCATGAAGTCGGTCATCGCCTCTGAATGGGCAGTGAGAGATCCCTCCATAGACTTGGACAACCCGTTTGAGGCGATTATTCTTGCGTCTATTATTGAAAAAGAGACCGGTTTGGATGAGGATCGAGCTAAAATAGCGAGTGTTTTCCATAATCGTCTTAGGCTTGGTATGAAACTTCAATCTGACCCGACCGTTATTTTCGGTGTCGGAGAGGATTTTGATGGTGATCTCAAACGNAGCCATTTGACCANAGACACCGCATATAACACTTACACGCGTCGCGGCTTGCCGCCTGGAGCCATATGTTCTCCCGGGAGGGCCTCGATAAGAGCAGCGCTNANCGGATCGGCTCATCCTTATATATATTTCGTTGGCATGGGAGACGGAAGAAGTTTTTTCTCCAAAACTCTAGCTGAGCACAATCGTGCGGTTGATCAATTTCAGAGGCTGAGACATTGAAGTCCGGACGATTTATTACCATTGAAGGCGTTGAAGGTGTTGGCAAGTCGACAAATTTATCGCTAATCGAATCGTTAGTCAGTGCGAGGGGCTTTGAGGTACTGGTGACCAGAGANCCNGGCGGTACCATGACNGGTGAACGAATCCGAAAGATTCTGCTTGATAAGGAAGAACAGGCTATGACTGCGATGACTGAGCTTCTATTAATGTTCGCCGCTCGGAAACAGCATGTTGAAGAAGTTATCAAACCCGCCTTGTCAAAGGGGGTCTGGGTGATTTCAGACAGGTTCACAGATTCCTCTTACGCCTACCAGGGTGGCGGCAGACAATTGGGCAGCAAGAAGGTAGCTAAATTAGAGGAACTTGTCCTCAACGGTTTCAAGCCCGANCTGACTCTCCTGCTGGATCTCGATGTGACTGCCGGATTGGCAAGAGCAACATCTGATAGTTCCCCTGATCGCTTCGAATCGGAAGAAAAGGAATTTTTTGAGCGGGTTCGTGCTGTGTTTCTGGCACGTTCAAAGTACNATCATTATCGAGTTATAAACTCCGCGCAGTCGATGGAGGCGGTTCAAGTCGAACTGCGANAGGTCATAGCGTCTTTTTGTGATGGCCTCTGAGGTNCTACCCTGGCTGGTNCCATTATACGACCGATTCCATAGTTTGGTGGNAAAAGGCGAGCTGCCGCACTCGATTTTGCTTTCAGGTCAAGCTTTCTCGGGCAAAAGCATCTTATTGCGGCGTTTCGTTTCACGCTTGCTCTGCGCAGANGAGAATGCGCCCTGTGATCGTTGTCATCAATGCGAATTGCTTCGTGCGGGCACTCATCCTGATTTTAAGCATTTAGTACCGGAGGATTCCAAGCAAATACTCATTGATCAGGTTCGAAGAATGGTTGAATGGGCTGCTCAGACCGCGCAGCAGGGCGGACGTAAAGTATGTGTTATACGGCCTGCTCACTTTATGAACGTTCAGGCCGCGAATGCNTTGCTTAAATGCCTTGAAGAGCCGTCAGAGGCGATGACGATTATCCTGGTTTCAGAGGAAGTAAACCGTCTCTTACCAACAATTCGAAGTCGTTGCCAGCAGTTCACCTGTCATACGCCTGATCGGGAGCAGGCTATTGCATGGTTGGAACAGAATCATGAATCGAAACTCGACGCCGCACTTTTATTAGATATTGCTGCTGATATGCCTTTGCGCGCGATGGAAGTTATCGACGATGATTATCTTGAGCTTCGTCGACGAATAGCCGACGGATTGGTAGACGTTCTGAGACAAAAAGGCTCGCCAATAGAAATGGCAGGTCTACTGTCGGGTGAACCCCCGGGCCTTGTGTTGGATATTATTTATCAAATAATCGCCGACACTATCAGTCGATCAAGTACTGGAGTAGAGTGGCGAAATAGTGATTTGTCGGCGCAATTAGAGAAATTGGTAGTAATTGACCTGCAAAAGAGGTTTGAGTTCTTGGATCGTTTATCCAGAACTAAAGATGTGCTCGGTGGAACAGCTAACGCCAATCCCCAGATGTTATTCGAATGGTTATTGACCGGCTGAGATTGCACAGCTTTTTCGCATAGTGCAAAATTTTACGAGTTAACGAAAAATAGTGACCCGGGTATCTGATGGAGGACTTCGGTAACGAAAGTATTGAAAATAAGATGATCAGTATAGAAATCAAGGATAAAGATTCTTTGCATAGCATTTACATGCCCTTTATTAAAAACGGTGGTTTGTTTATTGCGGATCACACGGAATATGATTTGGGAGACGAGGTTTTTATTCATCTTNATCTTNTGGNTGAATCAGAAAAAATTCGGATCGAAGGGAAGGTTATCTGGGTAGCAAACGAAGGGGTTAAGAGTCCTCATAGGCCAGGCGTAGGTNTCCAGTTCAGCGAGTCCGAGGACCTAGCTAATGACAAAATCGAAACTTATCTCGCGGGTTCTCTATCTTCCTCTGATCCTACCTTAACTATGTAATCAAGTAATAGANNCAGATAGTGCTTGGTTTATCGATAGCCCCTAACGTTCCAGCTAGAATTTTATCGATATATTCAAAAATTTTTTTTTGCATATTTGGTTAGGTGAACGAACTCTATAGATTACGCGAACCTCGCGTCTAGTGGCTTGAAGAGAACAATCAGGGTTCGGCATAACACATACGGACACTAAGTACTCCGTGGAGATCTTATAGGTAATAGCGACATCAGGGCATTGATCTGCTACCAAGGAGATTCAGGTAGACGAAGTCCATGCGAAATTTAGCGCTTAGTTCTGAAACTTAGAGCAGTTCCTCCATCAGACGATATTCGGTTTCGTACATACCCAACCCGGTATAGGTTTTATAGGCTGTCTTATTTTCCCTCTCTACGTATAGTCGTATGCCGCAGGTACGTTTGTCTGACAACGCTCGCGCCTTGACAGTCCCATACATGCTAGTGAAAACGCCTTGGCCTCGACTTTCTGGATCCACGAAGACGCTCTGAATCCACCAAAACAAACCGTTCCTCCAGTCGCTCCACTCGTAAGTCACACCCAAGCATCCAACAATAGAAATGTCGGTTTCCGCTATGAGGTAGAACCCGAGGGATTCGTCGCNGAGCATGGTTGAGACCCCAGNTAGAATGGTGNTGCGATCTAGTAGCTTGTTTTCTGTCTCCAAGGCCATAGCCTGGTTGAAGTCTGCGATGATTGCGGCATGCTCGGCAGAGGCNTGGGTAACNTTTATTGCCATAATTGATCAATGGTGNNGATGGGGAGTAAGTATACTTGGTGCATATTTCNCCTGCATGATATAAATTCNGTCTTGTTCCAAAAAACAGCGTTTGTTGACGCTGATTCGTCCGCAAATTCAATAAATAAAAGGAGAAGAAATGGTCTCTGTTGCTTACGAGGCTCCAGACTCAATTGAAGATGCTATTGGCCTCCTGGCTAATGCATCTGTCCCTGCGATGGTTCTTGCAGGTGGTACTGATCTCATTATTCAAACCAATGCGAGTAAAGATCCCGAGCGTCTCTTAGTTGATGTTAAGAAAATATCGGGAATGTGCGATGCGATCCTTTCANACTCCGGATTAGANCTCGGCCCATCGATGAATTGCGCAGAGCTAACGGCCAGGTCCGACATCAAAGCTATATACCCTGGGTTAGTGGAAGCGGCTTATCTCATTGGTTCTACTCAGGTACAAGGACGAGCAAGCGTTGGTGGTAATCTCTGCAATTCATCTCCTGCGGCAGATACTATTCCTGCTTTAATCGCAAATTCAGCTGAATGCGTAATCGTGGGTCCTGCTGGTGAAAGAACCGTAGCAGTTGAGGACTTCNTAACAGGTGTNGGCACCAANTGTCTGANAAAAGGAGAGTTACTCAAAACTATCAAGCTGCCTNAGCCCCCAACTANTACCGCGGATGCATACCTAAGATTTATTCCACGCACGGAGATGGACATTGCAGTTGCCGGTGCCGGTGTGAGCTTGACACTCGATAAAGATGGCACCTGTGTAAGAGCNAGGGTGGCAATCGGTGCTGTTGCTCCTACAGCATTATTGGTGCCAGAGGCTGCCGCAGCTCTCGTGGGTAATGTTCTCGATGAGGTNGCTCTAGACGCTGCAGCGACGGCGGCGACTAATTCCGCCAGTCCGATTAACGACCGCCGAGGGACTATTGAATTCCGNCGGCACGTCGTTGGTGTCCTAGTGAAGCGCGCAGNACGAATAGCTGCTGATAGGGTTAAGGGGTAAAAGTATGGGNAAGACACACGTAACGACTACGNTTAATGGNGATCCTGCCGAGTTTCTCTGCGAGCCAGGNGATACGCTGCTTGATGTGCTTCGGAACGAACTTAACTTGACGGGAACAAAGGAAGGCTGCGGTTCAGGCGACTGCGGGGCGTGCTCCGTTACCTTNGATGGNAGATTAGTTTGTTCCTGTCTGGTTCTAGGCGTGGANGCTGAAGGGGCNAAAATCGGTACNGTTGAAGGTATTGCAGCCAATGACGAGCTCCATGTGATTCAAGAGAAATTTCTTGAACACGCTGCCTTGCAATGCGGCATTTGTACTCCCGGATTGGTTGTCAGCGCCAAAGCGCTTCTGGATGAGAATCCGAATCCGACAGAAGAAGAAACACGGTACTGGTTGGCGGGGAATTTATGTCGCTGTACCGGTTATGACAAGATAATTCGTGCGGTGCTTGACGCTGCAGCGACAATGAGAGGATGAGCCTGATGAGTGAAGCGCAAGATTTTAAATACATTGGCCAACGCACTGTTCGCCCTGATGGCTTCGACAAGGTAACGGGTCGTGCCAATTATGCAGCAGACTTCGCATTGCCTGGCATGATTTGGGGACGAATTCTGCGGAGCCCGCACGCCCATGCCCGCATAAAGAANATCGANACCACCAAGGCTGAAGNAATGNCAGGTGTTCTGTCTGTCGCTACTCATGCTGATTTTCATAAATCTGAAGGCCGCCTTGAAGNGGGCGAGTCGACCATGGACGTTAGGGACCTCTCACGCAACATACTCGCAGACGACAAGGTGTTCTATCATGGCCATGCCGTGGCTGCTGTCGCTGCCTACTCTGAAAGGATAGCTGAGGAGGCATTGGCACTTATTGAAATTGATTACGAAGTTTTACCTCATGTTCTCGATATTGANGCGGCAATGCGAGAAGGAGCTCCGCTCCTGCATGAAGACCTCTTTACGAAGGGTTTAGAAGATCAACCTGATAAACCCTCGAATATTGCAACCCGTGCCCAGATGAAACTTGGTGATGTAGATGCAGGTTTCGCCGAAGCCGATGTGATTGTCGAGCGAGAGTATAGGCTACCTCGAGCGCATCAAGGTTATATTGAACCGCACGCATGTACCGTGCGCTATGACGAGGATGGGCAGTCCCTGATCTTTTGTTCCAGTCAGGGGCATTTCGATGTTAGAGCCAGCACAGCGGCTTTGCTCGGCATGGAACTTGGAAAAATCAAAGTTGTGCCGGGTGAAATTGGCGGGGGTTTTGGTGGAAAAACGACTGTTTATCTGGAGCCTGTGGCTTTGATACTTTCCCGTAAAGCAGGCAAGCCTGTAAAAATGGTGATGGGTCGTGACGAAGTGTTCACTTCTACAGGACCGACCTCAGCCGCGATTGTTCGAGCCAAAGTTGGTGCGAAAAAGGATGGTACGATTACAGCTGCCGAAGGGTGGATGGCGTATGATGCCGGGGCTTTTCCAGGGTCTCCTTTGATGCCTGGTGTTATGACGATGTTTACGCCTTATGACTTAGAAAATGTCAATGTGGTGGGCTTCGATGTTGTTCTTAACCGATCTAAAACCGCAGCGTATAGAGCACCTGGAGCCCCCCAATCAGAATTTGCCGCTGAAATGGCTATCAATGAGTTGGCTGAGAAATTGGCAATGGATCCGATCGATCTGCGCTTGAAGAATGCGGCAAAAGAAGGCACTCAAACAATCTACGGGCCGAAACTGAAGCGTGTCGGGCTTGTCGAGTGCCTAGAAGCAGTCAAAGGCTCTGATCACTACCGGTCCTCGGTTGGGGCTAATCAGGGAAGGGGTGTAGCTGCCGGATTCTGGTTTAACATCGGGGGCCAGTCTAGTGTGACGCTTAATATGAATACTGACGGAACGGGCACGATTATCGAAGGGTCGCCAGACATCGGTGGCTCTCGTGCCTCAATGCAAATGATGGCAGCTGAGGTGTTGGGTATCCCGCTGAAGAATCTTAAGCCAATCGTAGCTGATACAGATACTCTGCCTTACAGTGCTACGACTGGAGGCAGCCGAACCACGTTTGCGACAGGTATGGCCGTAATTGAGGCTGCAGAGAAGGTGGTCTCCCAGGTCAAGGCACGTGCCGCTTCCCTTTGGAATGTTACGACAGAGCAGGTCGAGTACTCTGATGGCGTCGCGACTAACGCGGCAGGCGAAGAATCCATGACGTTGGCGGAGGTGTGTGCAGCCGCCGAAAAGACAGGCGGACAGATTTCAGGGTCGGCTAACGTCAATGCACGCGGGGCCGGTCCTAGTTTCGCTGTTCACCTTGCCGATACAGTTGTTGATCCGGAGACGGGTAAGGTTGATATTGTGCGATACACAGCTGCTCAGGATGCCGGTAAGGCTATTCACCCGGGTTATGTCGAAGGACAGTATCAGGGTGGAGCGGCGCAAGGTATAGGATGGGCGCTCAACGAGGAATACATTTACGATGAAAACGGTGCGATGGAGAATCCTGGTTTTCTCGATTACAGGGTTCCGCTAGCATCTGACCTCCCTATGATAGAGACCATTGTGGTTGAAGTACCAAACGCGTTTCACCCTTATGGTGTCAGAGGGGTTGGGGAATCTGGAATTATTCCGCCGTTAGCTGCGGTGGCTACTTCGGTAGGAAACGCAATCGACCGAAAAGTTGAAGAGCTACCCTGTTCGCCCCCTAGAGTGCTCGCCCTTCTACAAAACGGAAAGTAATGGCAATTGTCTATTTCTCCGGTGAGTTAGAGTTGCTTGCCGGAGCGGATCGCACGCTTTCCGAAGCGAAGACCTTTCGAGATATTGTGCGAGATCTAGTACAGCGTTTCGAAAATCTAGATGAAAACCTTTTGCTCGATATGGCCATTGCGATTGATGGCGAAATTATTCACACCCCGCTTTTGGAGATTGTCGAAGCGGAGAGTGAGCTGCATTTCCTGCATCGAATAGCCGGTGGCTGATGCGTTACGTCTTTTACAGCTTAGCGTTTTTGCTTGTCTTGTTGAGCGCGCCTTTAATCGTCTTATGCCTCTATGGACTGTCTCAAGGTTTAGATCTTGCGCAGGGATTGAAAAGTATCGCTCGTAATCTGACCGGCGGAGATCTGATTTATGATGTTCCGCAGATATATCGGAGCGGTTTAATGGTCGCCAAACAGCGTCGGGTTATCTGGATGGGGGACCTAGAGAACGAGCAATTGAGAGAGGCGAGTGGGCTTGTAGCTGCCCGAAAAGAGGAGGGTATTTATTTTTCGGTCAACGATAGTGGGAATGCCCCGCAACTCTTCGCCTTTGATGCTGATGGCCGTCATGTAAAAAGCTGGACAGTAAACTACTCCAAAAGCCATGATTTCGAGGACCTTGCATCGTTCACTTACGAGGGACAACAATATGTGTTGATCGCTGACACAGGGGATAATCTCTATTGGCGACCAGAGGTTCGTTTGCTGGTCATTCCCGAGCCTGATCTTGGAGGGGTCGGTGATGATTCCTTGGTACCAGCATGGGGCATCAGGTTTCGTTATCCCGATGGTCAGAGAGACGTCGAATCGGTTGCTGTTGACGAGGCAGAAGAACGTATCTACCTGATCAGTAAACGCCGTGTCCCGCCAGAGTTATTCAGCTTACCATTGCGTCCGAATGGGACATTGATAACTGCGAAATACGAGGGCCGGCTTGAACAACTACCACAACCGAGCGCCCGGGACTTGAGAGAGGACCCAAATTGGGGCCGTTATCGATCATCGCCAACAGCACTTGCCATGCAGGGGAGGACCGCTATCGTCGCGACTTACCGAGATAGTTATCTATTTTCGAGAGGTAAAGGTGAAAGCTGGGCAGAGGCATTCAGGGGAACCCCGCAACGAGTAGCGCTTCCGGATATATATGGTCTCGAGGCTGCCGCATTTGATGTTGATGAAAAGAATTTGTTGCTTGTAAACGAACGCAAGGATGGTGTTGGAAGAGCTGCTCTCTACGCGGTGGACTTATAGCCTTTTGGATTCTTCTGCTGCCAGCGCCAGGCATCTCTGCAGATATCAACAATGGTTCTTTTGGCTCGCCAGCCGAGTTCTTGCTCAGCGAGACTAGGATCACAGAAAGTGATAGGAACGTCCCCGGGTCGACGAGGGCCAATACGCTTGTTAAGCGCTATACCGGAAATATCCTCAAATGCTTCAATAACCTCCTTGACTGACTGTCCCCGTCCTGTACCCAGGTTATAAACCACCAGCCCTGGCGCGCTGGTTAATTTAGATAGTGCTGCTACGTGACCTTCCGCCAAGTCGCACACGTGAATGAAATCGCGAACACAAGTGCCGTCTGCAGTATCATAGTCGTCGCCGTGAACGACTAGTTCCTCAAGATTTCCTATCGCAACCTGAGTCACGAATGGTACCAAGTTATTTGGAACTCCTTCTGGATCTTCGCCGATGCGTGCGCTGCCATGCGCACCGGCTGGATTGAAATAACGCAATAATGCAATATTCATTAACGGTTGAGCGTTTTGCAGGTCTTTGAGGATCTGCTCGATGAATAGTTTTGTGCTTCCGTAGGGGTTGGTCGCTTTGCTGGTGCGACAATGTTCGTCTAATGGAATCCTCTCGGGTTCACCGTAGACGGTTGCAGATGAACTGAATACGAGGTTTCTAATATCGAGTTCGACCATGATGTCGCACAAACTGAGTATCGATGACAGATTAACTTCGTAATAGAGCAATGGTTCGTCGAGTGATTTAGTCACTGACTTGAGGCCGGCAAAATGCATGACAGCATCAATCTTTTCATCCATGCAGATCTCTTTCAGTGGGCTTCGATCCGCAACATCAATCTCGTAGTGGCGGATAGAGTGACCACTGATTTCTTCCAGTCGCGAAATGACCTCTTTGCTGCTTTGACAGAAGTTATCGGCGATGACAATGTCATGGCCGGATTCAAGGAGAGCTATGGCAGTATGACTGCCAATATAGCCAGCGCCCCCGGTCAGCAGAACATTCATCTTAACGACATATTTAGAAGCGCTTCGAGTTCCTTTAATGCCTGATCGGCGTTTAACACTTTTATCGTCGTCATGCCCAAAGCACGCGCTGGTTTTAGATTGATACCTAGATCGTCAAGGTAGATGGTGTCTTCGGGTCTCAAAGACATCTGCTCACAGGTCATTTTATAAATCGCCGGGTCAGGTTTGCGAATATTGACCTTGCTGGACTCGATTACGACATCAAACAATGCCATGATTTCTGCAACTTGGGTAGCCTTGGCAGTTGTTTTTGCCATGCCCGGACCCTGTCCTGTATTTACATTATTGGTAATGCAACCGATACGGTGGTTTTCTTTGATGAGATGCAGAGCCCTTACCATCTCTTGCCTAACGTCACCTGACAGAAGATCAAGCACCTCCCGACCCATTACTCTGTGCCCCTTTGCTTCAGCTTCTTGCGCAAACAGCTCATCAAACTCGTCAACACTGACCTGACTACTCTCTAGCTTCGCCCATGCGTTAGTATCTGGGTTTGTGGCGTTAATTGACCGGAGAAAATCTTTTGGTAGTCCTCGTTCGGATTCATACCTATTGAATGCTTCGAATGGGCTTGATGTGATGACGCCACCAAAATCCCAGAGGACAGCTTTAAACATAGGGCCTTCCTGATTGTATCTACGTAGTGTGATTGATCATTGAGATTCAAGTATTGCAGATCAGCATGTCTATCAGCAATGCGACAATATTGCCAAGATCAATCGTCTGCCATATTGATTTCGAAGGTGGCTGTCTCCGGCCTAGCCAGTCCGCGCTGCGAGGAGCTAACAGCATCTAACATTGCTTTTACATTAGAGGAGTCCGGCAAAGCCTCACTTACTTCATGGACTGCTTCCTCTAACCGCAGCTCTCTCATGAATAGTATCCGAAAGGCCTTCCGCACTTCTGAAATTTCATCGCTGCTATGGCCAGCTCTTTCCATTCCAATTTTATTAATAACGCGCATGTGAGCGGGTTGACCATCAGCTATAGTGAATGGAAGAACGTCTTGAATTACTCTACCTTGGCCAGCAACCATAGCCGCCTCTCCAACTTGGCAAAATTGGTGGATTGCCGCGAGACCGCCAATATTAGCGTGATTGCCAATTTTAACATGCCCGCCTGCTGTGGCGCCGTGGCTCATTACAACGTTATTTCCTACTTCGCAGTTGTGACCAACGTGCGCGTGAGCTAGGAACGCGCAATCATTCCCAATACTTGTCTTTGTCTCTTCCGCGGTACCAGAATGTATGCTCACGAATTCCCTTATCAGATTCCTGTCACCGATCTCTGTATGAGTTACCGTATTTTTCACATATTTGAGGTCCTGTGACTGAATGCCGAGAGTTACAAAAGGGAACACTTCGCAATCAGTGCCTATGGTAGTGTGGGGTTCAACAACTACGTGTGATCTTAGATGGGTGTTGGCTCCAATCATAGTATCTGCTGCTATGGTGCAGAAGGGGCCGATGACACAGTTTTCACCAATTTCCGCTGAAGGGTCGACGACGGCAAGTTTGTCTATCTTAATCACTAGGCATATCCTAACGCTTCTCTCTATCGCTTTGACGGCTGTCCTTGGTTACAGTTCA
>NZNP01000142.1 GCA_002694945.1 Gammaproteobacteria bacterium | reverse complement strand
GCATGTAGGTGTCGACAACAATCTCTTGAATAATTGCAGGATTTTTCAGATGAAACAGAGCTTGCTCGCCGAAACCTGTCCTGGCGGACTCCCAGCCAAGCATATAATCCACTTCGCGATTACCATCTAGAGCGTCCTTAGGTTTACCATAGTGCTCATTAGAAACATGTGAGATGACCGCGTCCTCTAGTATGTTAGCCCTGGGTTCTTCGCTGAGGAGTT
Source organism: Gammaproteobacteria bacterium (assembly GCA_002694945.1). Lineage (GTDB taxonomy): Bacteria > Pseudomonadota > Gammaproteobacteria > Pseudomonadales > Azotimanducaceae > UBA9659. Next base: position 11,046 of record NZNP01000142.1, on the reverse strand, counting down.
GCCCCATTAAGTTGATTCTGGCTATTCCACCCTCGTGAAAACACCTGACGAGACATTCGTCAGCTTCTGTTGGTTTTATTCTGAAGGAATGTTCTGAATCTGGTTTAAGTGGAGTGCGCTTAAGTATCTCAATTGGTACACCCTCCCGGAAGAGAATGACGGCGATGGAGAGAACCTGGTTGCCGGTAAACCAGCGTGTGCTAATCTGAATTTCCTTAACGATAGCGGGCGTTACCAACCCTAGTTTTAACCAGTGGTGTGCGTTGTGATCAAATCGGAAGCCACTTTTGTCTGCGTTAAGGGTGGTTGCTTTGTGACGCGCTGTTTCGAAGCCCCAATATTTTGCTCCCATATGTGTGAATGTGCCTTTACAGTCAGGAGGATCGTTGGGCAAAGCGACATCGTGAGGGTTTGTAAATGATGAGTCGCTATAAGCCGCAACATAGGCAGGGACATATTTGTTGCTCACGCTCGAGAGATTCCTGATAGGTCAATATGGAGCCAAGCTTGTAACGGTAGTTCCACTTCTTCGCAGTTTTCATCATCAGCGACACGGTCAATTACCAAAAACTTTGATTCTTTTTCTAAAGCGAGGCAATAGTGATGCCAAGTGCCAGGGTGATAATTGACGCCCTGGTCTGGTGAGGCCAAAAATACTTCTATCGCAGTTGCGTCCATTTTCCCTGGTGGAGCTACCGCAACGATAAAAGGGAATCCGCTCAAGGGATAGAATGCTTGGCTGGACAGCGGATGGCGCTCCATGCTTTTCAGCGTCAATGGTATTGGCAGTGGAGTCGAACGGAAAATGCTGACGCCTGCTTTACCGCCTGCGTCAGTCAGAGTTAATTTAGCCAAATCGTGAAATCTATGAGTATTGCCTTGATTAATTATCATCGGTGATTGTGTTGATTCGATGGCGATTACGTCACCAAATGGTTCGAAAGACTTAGACGTAAGTGGTACTGGAGCTATTGAACGTGGCATATCAGAAGGCGATCACCTATAGTTTCTCGCTTAAATGTTACCACCTTAGCGTCGTTTCACCATGCAAGATCTGCCGTATTCATTAATGACTGAGCTGGAAAAAGTAGCGAGAAAAGACTTGCCGCCAGTAGCTCTTTGGCAGCCCGAGGTAGAGAAAGATATCGATATGGAGGTTCTACCGGACGGGACTTGGAACTATATGGGGACACCTATCCTCCGACGTCGTTTGATCCACCTGTTTGCTTCCGTCCTGCGAAAAGAAGGGGATGATTATTACTTAGTAACCCCTTTAGAAAAGTGTCGCATTAGAGTGTTAGATGTACCTTTCCAGATTATTCTCATGAATGTGATAGGCGAGGGAGCATCGCAGAGCCTCGAGATAACTACCGATATGGGCGAAACAGTGGTCGTTGATAGCGAGCACCCTCTGCGAATGGTCCACAGAAATGACGAGTCCATTCCTTACGTCATGATAAGAGCGGGTATGGAAGGACGCATGAATCGGAATGTTTACTACCAGCTTGCAGGGTTATTAACCGACAGGGAGGGTGAGTTGGGTGTCTGGTCTCGCAACCACTTCTTTGAGGTAGAAGGTTAGTTGAGCGACTTCAGTCGCAAACAAAAATCTTCCCGGCGCGACAGGATCTGCATCGCAGGCAAAATAAGAACTCAAAAAAATATTTCTTACTATAATTCCGATTAACGATTAATGGCTCGTATTGAGCATAGAAGAGGATATCCCGGTCATTTTTTCTCTTCGATTCTACATCGCGCCATAATTTGGGCCTCCGGTTCCTTCAGGGACCACCCAATTGATGTTCTGAGAAGGATCTTTAATATCACACGTTTTGCAATGTATGCAGTTTTGCGCATTGATCTGAAATTTTTTGCTACCGTCCTCTTCCTCAACGACTTCGTAAACACCCGCGGGGCAGTAACGCTGAGCAGGTTCATCGTAAAGCGGTAGATTAGAGCTGATAGGTATAGTGGCATCGACCAATTGAAGATGGCAGGGTTGGTCTTCCTCATGATTAGTGTTTGTCAGAAAAACTGAGGAGAGTTTGTCGAATGAAATAACACCATCAGGTTTAGGATAATCTGGACGACGAGCTTTTGCTGCTAGCTTCATGTTGGCATGGTCTGGCGCTGAATCAGACAGGGTAAAGGGAAGGCGGATCTTCAGCGTTTTCGCTAGAAGTTGTTCTGCCCAAATGATTGCTGAACCAACGAAAAGGCCGAATTTGTGGTGCCATGCTGTGGTATTTCTAGCTTCATAAAGTTCATCATGTAACCAGGACGATTTGAACCGATCTGTGTAGCCCGTAAGCTCTTCACCGCCTTCGGAGCCAGCTTTGACAGAGTCGTAAACAGTCTCTGCGGCGAGCATGCCGGATTTCATCGCTGTATGCGTGCCTTTTTGTTTCAGATTATTCAGAAAGCCAGCATCGTCGCCTATTAGCATTCCGCCGGGCATAGTTAGCTTTGGGAGGGCAGAGTATCCACCCTTAATTAAGGCTCTTGCCCCGTAAGAGACCCGCTTGCCGCCCTCTAGTTGCTCGCTAATATATGTGTGGTGCTTCCAACGTTGGAATTCTTCGAAGGGACTTAGGTGTGGGTTCTTGTAGTCCAGAGCAACGATCAGGCCAAGTGCTACCTGATTTTCTTCGAGATGATAGAGATAAGAGCCACCGAGTGCTTCGCCTGGGAAGTGCCCTAGCGGATAGCCAACTGTGTGTAACACCTTACCTGGTTCATGTTTCTTGGGATCAATTTCCCAGACCTCTTTGAAGCCAATTCCATAATGTTGTGTATCAGCATCCTTGCGGAGCTCGAATTTTTCAATCAGCTGTTTCCCAAGGTGACCTCGACAACCTTCCGCAAATAACGTGTATTTCGCATGTAATTCGTAACCAGGCTGAAAAGTACCTTTCTTCTCTCCATCCGCGCCTATCCCCATATCGCCGGTCGCTACACCTTTGATGGCCCCATCTTCATTATAAAGCACTTCGCTGGCGGCGAACCCGGGGAACAGCATTACCCCGAGTTCCTCTGCTTTTTCACCCATCCAGCGACAGAGGTTACCGAGACTGATCGCATGATTACCGTCATTATGGAGTGCTCTCGGAATAAGCCAGGAAGGCATTTTCATTCCCTGGTGGTCATCTATAAGGTAGTACATGATGTCATCAGTAACAGGGTTATTCAGCGGTGCTCCTTGCTCTTGCCAGTCAGGAATTAGTTCGCTCAGTGCGCGTGGCTCGACGACAGCGCCGGAGAGTATATGGGCGCCTATTTCGGAGCCTTTTTCGACCAGACAAACCGTGAATTCATCACCAGATTCCAGTGCCATTTGAGCGAATTTGATTGCGGCCGCTAGACCCGCGGGGCCACCTCCTACCACAACCATATCGAATTCCATGGATTCTCTTTCCACGAGAAGTCTCCTTTTGCTATTACTCTACTTTCTTTCGCAGCTATAATTTTTCCCTCAAAATCCAACAAGTAGAAGTTAAGGGTTTTTGAACTAGATAGCTTTTTATCAGACTTGATGCCGGTTTCTCTCTGCTGGTTTCCCACCTTGGCCGGCACCTTCGGGTCGCCCTACCACGCTGGAGTGCTTACAAGAAGTGTCTTCTTTCGTTAAGCGCTATCGGTACGACGTATTGTAAGGAAATCGAGCCGCCGGGAACAGTAGAAATGTGAGATCTGTTCATAGTGTGGCTTATTAAGTTACTGATTTTAAGTGTCTTTCGAAAATTTGTAGAATGCACCGTATTGCTAAAACGCACTGAAGTCGGCAGAATACGCGCTTTCGAATTTTGGGACTCCCTGTCCACGGTTCGTATCCCAAAGTAAGGCTGTTTTGCCCATCATTTCGACTCGAGGAACTAGATGAAAGTTTTAGTAGCTGCCAAGCGAGTTGTCGATTACAACGTTAATATACGCGTGTTGTCCGATAACTCGGGTGTTGACCTTAACAACGTAAAGATGTCTGTAAATCCATTCGATGAAATTGCTATCGAAGAGGCCGTCCGACTTAAAGAAGCAGGCACCGCAGAAGAAGTGGTCGTGGTGTCTGTGGGAGCAAGTAACTGCCAAGAGCAAATTCGCACTGCTCTGGCGTTAGGAGCAGATCGGGGCATTCTCGTTGAGACTGAGGAAGACATTCAACCTTTGGCAATCGCAAAGGTTCTGAAGGCTGTAGCTGACAAGGAGCAACCTGACCTCGTAATACTTGGTAAGCAGGCAATTGACGGTGATAACAGTCAAACAGGGCCGATGCTGGCTGCGTTGACAGGCTGGTCGCAGGCAACTTTTGCATCAGAAGTTGAGCTTGTAAATGATGGCGCGAAAGTTATTCGTGAAGTTGATGGTGGACTTGAGACTATCGCCATAAAATTACCAGCAATAATAACTACTGACCTTCGACTGAACGAGCCTCGTTATGCTTCTCTGCCGAACATTATGAAAGCAAAGAAAAAGCCAATCGACACGATGACGCCAGAAGACTTAGGAGTCGAGGTCACCCCTCGATTGAAGACGTTGAAAGTGACGCCGCCTGCTGAGCGGGAGGCCGGTATAATAGTTGAAACGGTTGAGGACCTTGTCGACAAACTGAAGAACGAAGCGAAGGTGATTTCATGAGTATTCTAGTTGTAGCAGATCACGATAACGAATCGATCAAAGCTCCGACGTTGGTCACAGTCGCAGCGGCACATGCGATAGGGGGTGATGTAGAAGTTCTTATTGCGGGCAGTGGCTGTGCTTCTGTCGGTGAAGCAGCTGCAAAAATTGAGGGCGTCTCCAAAGTCCTTGTTGCGGATAATGATGCTTACGGGCACTCCCTCGCTGAGAACCTAGCCGCGCTTGTCGCTGAGCTCGGGGGCGGTTATTCGCATATCCTTACTGCAACAACCACCACAGGTAAGAACTTCATGCCGCGTGTAGCAGCCTTGCTAGATGTCGCCCAGGTCTCTGATATTTCAGGTGTTGTCAGTGATGATACCTTTGAACGCCCAATATACGCGGGTAACGCTATTGCAACGGTTCAATCATCAGATGCAATCAAGGTCATTACTGTTCGTGGTACAGCATTTGATGGTGTAGCTGCAGAAGGTGGTAGCGCATCTATCGAAGCTGTGGAAGCGGCACATGATTTAGGTCTCTCCTCTTGGGAGGGCGAAGAGATTGCTAAGTTGGAGCGTCCAGAATTGACGGCTGCATCAATTATTGTTTCAGGTGGAAGGGGCATGCAAAATGGAGAGAATTTCGTGCTGCTAGAATCTGTCGCAGATAAGCTTGGCGCTGCAATCGGCGCCTCTCGAGCGGCAGTAGACGCCGGATTTGTCCCTAATGATATGCAAGTCGGACAAACAGGAAAAATTGTTGCGCCAGATCTATATATTGCGGTTGGTATAAGTGGAGCAATTCAACACTTGGCCGGTATGAAGGACAGCAAAGTTATTGTTGCGATCAACAAGGATGAGGACGCGCCGATTTTCCAAGTCGCTGACTATGGTCTTGTAGCTGACCTTTTTAAAGCAGTTCCTGAATTTGACGCATTGCTCCAAGAATAAGTCACTAATGAGAGTTGGTTAGCTTTTCGGCGAACCAATTCTCAATGCCTAGTCCTCTTTCCTGTTGAGGTTACTGATATGTCCTTGTGGGACATAGCGCAGTAAGGACATACTATTTTTGAACGCTAGCGAGCCAATCATCGTCAGATTCCTCCGAAATATCTGCGAATAAAGGGGAGGACAAGTAGCGCTCACCAGTATCTGGTAGCATTACACAAAACGTGCTGTTGGTAGGTGCTGTTTTGGCAACTGAGAGAGCGGCTGTCAATGTAGCTCCGCAAGAAATCCCAACAAAGATACCTTCTTCTGCAGCTAATCTTTTTGCGTTGGCAATGCATTCATCATCGTTTACGAGAACGATTTCATCGGCGATATCCCTATTAAGAACTCCCGGTATAAAATCTGGTGTCCAGCCTTGAATCTTATGTGGCGACCAGTCTTTGCCTGAAAGCAAAGCTGCGCCTTCCGGTTCTGTTGCTATTATTTTAGTTTCAGGTCTGGCTTTTTTGATCATTTCTCCGGCTCCGGTTAGCGTTCCCCCGGTGCCCCAGCCACTGACAAAGTAATCAAGATTTCGGCCAGCAAAATCTCTAAGAATTTCCGGGCCAGTGGTATTTCGGTGATATTCTGGGTTCGCCGGATTCTCAAACTGGCCAGCGAGGAACCAGCCATTTTGATCAGCTAGTTCTTGCGCTCTTTTTACCATCCCCGAGCCCCTCTCCGCCGCTGGCGTCAGAATGACTTTGGCACCCAGCGCTTTCATTATCTTGCGCCGTTCGATAGAGAATGTCTCGACCATTGTGGCCACAAATGGATAACCTTTCGCTGCGCAGACCATGGCCAGTGCGATACCCGTATTTCCTGAAGTTGCTTCAATTACCGTCTGACCAGGCTTTAGCCTGCCCCTCCGTTCAGCGTCCTCGATAATAGCGATCGCTAGTCGGTCTTTAACCGAAGCCAAAGGATTGAACGCCTCCACCTTTACATAAATATGTTGATTTTTTGGTGCAATTCGGTTGAGTTTTACGATAGGTGTATTACCAATGGTTTCAAGAATGTTGTTGTAAATCATGAGCAAAGCTCCGTTCTGTATCTTTAGGAAAAACGTCGGGCAGTGTACCAGCTCACATCGCGAGCAGAGTCTTCAATTTGGTCTGCGACATTTAGGATGAGAGCAAATAAAGCCATACGAACTAGGACTCCATTGTCAGTTTGGCGAAATATCGCAAGGTTTGGATTCTCGTTGAGGTCGTCATCTAACTCGCGGGCATCGCCGCGGCTATCTCTTGGCAATGGATGCATGATGACAGTGTTAGGTTCACAATTTTCTGTATAAATGGACTGATTTAGACGAAAAAGCCCTTTGTATTTGTCTGCCTCGGACTTAGTTGGGAAGCGCTCTTCTTGAGTCCTAGTAACGTAGAGAATGTCGGCCTTGGTTATGCCACTTTGAAGCTCATCGGACTCTATGTATCGGTGCCCATTTTCGGCCATTTCGGTAAGATAGCTGTTGGGTAACTTAAGTTCTGGCGGACTGATTAAAGTAAAATGAATATTGTTATAGAGTCCCAATAAGCGACACAGACTATGAACGGCCCTACCATACTTCAGGTCACCTATAAGAGCGATACGAAGGTTGTCGACTGTCTTACTTTGGGTCTCCATTTCTTTTTGAATGGTATATAGGTCTAACAAAGCTTGGCTGGGGTGTTCATTGGACCCGTCGCCACCGTTGATAACGGGTACCCGTGACGCTGCGGCAAACTCTTCTACGGAGCCCTCATTTTGATGGCGCATAACTATTGCATCACTGTAGCCTGAAAGAACACGTGCTGTATCGTAAAACGATTCTCCTTTTGCGATTGAAGACGAGTTAACCTCAGCGGTTTCTCTTACCTCTCCACCTAGTAGATTCCATGCAGAACCGAAGCTAACGCGAGTTCTAGTACTTGGCTCAAAAAACATGTTACCGAGTATGGCGCCCTCTAGGACACGGGTTACTCGCTGCCGACTGGCGTAAGGAACCATCTGGTCCGCGGTTTTGAAGACTTTGTCTATGTCCTTTCGCTGNAATTGCGAGACTGAGAGAATATGCGAGCCAACAAAATCCATAGCAGGATCTTACCTTAGTTGTCGGCGTAAGTGCTGGCTATCTGCTCTCTGATCCAGATATTGGCCTGGTCTTTATCTGTACTCTCATGCCAATAGAGGTGGGTCTCAACATGGGGTACATCAAACGGCAGTTCCAAGTATCGTACATCGGAAGTCCGCGCAAGAAAATCGGCAAAAATAAGTGGTAAGGTGACCGCAAAATCTGTGGTCAATGCCATAGATGGTGTAACGAGATGATTCTGGGTTCGAAGAATAATCTCTCGTTTTCTGCCCATTTTACCTAGCGCTAAATCAACATGTCCAAGTCCACCTCTTCGTGATGAAACGTGNACGTGTTTAAGCTTTAAGTAAGTTTCCAAGTCCAGACTGTCTTTGACAATGGGATTGTCCTTGTGAATGACGCAAACGTAAGGATTAGAAGACAAAGACATTTGCTTGATTTGTGGATCTGGCGTCAATGGTACATCTATNGCTAGATCTAGATTGCCTGAAGCTAGTTCGATGCCCATATCTCTTCGATGGACCTGATAACAGTCTATAGCGATATTGGGAGCGATCTTCTTCATNGATCTGAATAATCTAGGAAGTAAAGTAGCTTGATTTAGGTCACCGTTACTGACTCTGAAACGTTTATCAGAGACAGATGGGTCAAATGATTCACTCTCCTGAACACTCGATCTGATAAGGCCCAGAGCCTGTCTGATTGATCCGATAATGTTTTGGGCGACTGGTGTGGGGACCATGCCATCAGCTGTTCTGACGAACAATGGATCATCAAATAGGCTCCTCAATCTCGATAACGAGTTCGACACAGCCGGTTGGGTTATGCCTATTATCTCTCCGGCTCTCGTCAAATTTCCTTCCGTGTATATTGCGTCAAAGACAACGAACAGGTTGAGATCAACGTCGCTTAGCTTCATGGTNAATTCCGTATCATTANNTTGAATTAAATAGTCAAAACCTAATAAACATGACTTATAGTAAGCTGGTTTNCGTCGAGAATGAAGATAATATTAGTGTTGGAATGCTTTATATTGCTTATCGTGGGAGAATTACTATAGTGACCGATTTTATAGTGTGTAAATTCAATATGTTAGGTGCAAGACTTGAATAACAATATAGATGCTGAATTGGTGTCGGGTGACATAGTTTTACCCTTTAGTTTTGCGAAGAGNCATGGTGTTGTCCTTTCTGAACGCCAAGGTGANACTGAACTTTTATANTTAAAGGGACTTCCGGTCNGTGTTTTAGCAGAGGCGCGGCGTGTNNTAAGACAAGAGTTCACTGNACGTCAAGTTGAGCAGGCGGTTTTNGATAAAGCTCTGTCAGAGTCTTATCAAAATGATTCNGAAGCTGCCATGCAGATGATTGAGGATCTGGGAGAGGCAGTTGATCTATCTAGTCTGATCGAGGCTATACCNGAAACAGGTGATCTGCTCGANCAGGAGGATGANGCGCCAATTATCAGATTAATTAACAGCTTGATGGCCGAAGCAATAAAGGTTGGTGCCTCAGATATTCACGTTGAGACCTATGAGTCACGTTTGGTCGTGCGTTTTAGAGTTGACGGTGTGCTTCGAGAGATTGTCAGTCCTAGGCGCGCATTAGCACCATTGCTCGTGTCTCGTATCAAGGTCATGGCCAGGTTGGATATCGCTGAGAAACGCCTTCCCCAAGATGGACGAATATCTGTACGTGTTGGCGGTAAGGAAGTTGATGTCCGGGTGTCGACGATACCAGCAAGCAACGGTGAAAGAGTGGTANTGCGCTTGTTGGACAAGCATGAAGGCCGGCGGGACCTAATCCACCTTGGCATGAATTCACAAGATACCCAGTCTATGTCAGGTATGGTGAGCAAGCCTCATGGTATATTGTTAGTCACGGGTCCTACAGGTTCCGGAAAATCGACAACNCTTTATGCGTGTCTNGATCAACTGAACGATAAGTCTCGTAACATTCTCACNGTCGAAGATCCTATCGAATACGATATTGAGGGTATTGGACAAACCCAAGTCAACAGCAAGGCTGACATGACTTTCGCCAAAGGCTTAAGGGCTATCCTGAGACAGGATCCGGATGTTGTCATGGTAGGTGAGATCCGCGATTATGAAACTGCAGACATATCGGTCCAGGCTAGCCTGACTGGGCATTTGGTTTTGTCTACGATTCACACCAATACTGCAATCGGTGCTGTAACGCGATTAGCCAATATGGGTGTTCAGCCTTATTTGTTGAGTAATTCACTAATTGGGCTTGTTGCGCAGCGCCTTGTACGTGTGCTTTGTCAGGACTGTCGGGTTCCAAAAGAAGCAGACGATTATGAGCATGATTTTCTCAAGCTGTCGGACGAAGAAACGGCTACCCTTTACCGTCCAGTTGGGTGTGATAAATGTTCGTATGAAGGTTACAAGGGTCGAATGGGTATTTACGAAGTGGTCAATGTCGACGATGAGCTGCGCAGGATGATTCACAATGGCAGTTCCGAGTTGGATATGGAGTCGCACGCTCGCCAGTCCACTTCAGGCATTAGGGATGATGGCAGGGCACGAATATTAGAAGGGCTGACAACTATCGATGAAGTGCTCCGAGTCACAATGGAAGACTAGCTGTGGCTGCATTCGAATATTTGGCGCTTAATGCCCGGGGTCGTGAGGAAAAAGGTGTCCTCGAGGCTGATGGTGTTCGTCAGGTAAGGCAACTGCTCCGTGACAGAGGGCTTACGCCGCTCAGTGTCAATCCCACTAGCAGGATTGAAAAACGATCGGGTGTCGCCCTTATTCGAAATCTGTTTAGACCTTCATTATCGGTCACAGAGAGGGCGCTAATTACAAGGCAGTTAGCGACCCTCATCGGTGCTGCTTTGCCAGTTGAAGAGGCGCTGCTCGCCGTCTCTCGACAAAGTGAAAAATCAACTATTGAGAGCATGATGCTCACAGTGCGAGCTAAGGTCCTGGAAGGTTTCTCGCTAGCGAATTCTCTGGCGGAATACCCGAAAGCTTTCCCGTCTCTTCATCGTGCGACGGTAGCGGCGGGAGAAACGTCTGGCCATTTGGATCTTGTTCTTAGTCGACTCGCAGATTTTAGTGAGTCGCAGCAGGAGTCAGCTGCTAGGGTTAAGCAGGCTCTGATTTACCCTCTTATTCTTTTCATTTTAACTATTGCTATTCTAGCTGGTCTGTTGGGTTACGTTGTGCCTGATATCGTGGAGGTTTTCGCGGAATCCGACCAAGAACTGCCTTGGTTAACGACTGGGGTAATTAAGGCCAGTGATTTTGTCGTCGCCTACGGTCTTCTGATTCTTGTTGGTTTCATAATCGTTTCTTTTCTCTTTCAACGTTTGCTGGCAATGCCTGATGTTCGTTTAAGATGGCAT
>NZNP01000141.1 GCA_002694945.1 Gammaproteobacteria bacterium | reverse complement strand
CCTACCTAGAGAAGTCTGGGTGCCGCGTGAGACATTTAGAATTGGTGACCGACTTAGGGCATTGCTCGAAGAGGTTAGGCCGGAAGCGAGAGGGCCGCAGCTGGCATTGACCAGGACTTCAAGAGCTATGTTGATCGAGCTTTTCAAAATTGAGGTACCAGAGATTGCCGACGGTGTTATTGAAATTCTCGGTTGTGCGAGGGATCCCGGATCTCGCGCGAAGATTGCGGTTAAAACGAACGACGGTCGCATAGATCCAGTAGGTGCATGCGTTGGTATGCGAGGTTCTCGTGTCCAAGCCGTCTCTAATGAATTGGGTAACGAGCGGATCGATATTGTTCCCTGGGACGATAATGTTGCCCAACTGGCTATTAACGCGATGGCACCAGCAGAAGTAGTCTCCATCGTCGTTGATGAAGAAACTGGCAGCATGGATATAGCCGTTTCAGAAGACAATTTGGCTCAAGCCATCGGTCGTGGTGGTCAGAACGTCAAACTTGCCAGTGAATTGACTGGTTGGGAATTGAACATCATGACCGAGGAAGAAGCTGCTGAGAAGCATGAAGCCGAAGCAGGCTCTATTATTGAAAATTTCATGTCGCAGCTTGATGTTGATGAGGACGTCGCGATCGTACTTGTTGAGGAAGGTTTTACCACCCTAGAAGAAGTTGCTTATGTTCCCATCGAAGAAATGATCATGATTGAAGGGTTTGATGAAGAGATCGTAGAGGAACTTCGTTCGCGGGCTAAAAACGCGCTTACCACTCTAGAACTGGCAAGCGAGGAGGAATTGGGTGATTCTGCCCCCGCGGAAGACCTTTTGGCAATGGATGGAATGGACAGGCGGCTGGCTTATCAGATGGCTGCACGTAGCATAGTTACTATGGAGGATCTGGCGGAACAAGCTATAGATGATCTGATGGAAATAGAAGACATGACTGAGGAGCGTGCGGGTGAGCTAATTATGACAGCGCGAGCTCCTTGGTTTGAAGAAGTTGAAGAAGAGACCAGTGAAGCTTAAGCAGAGTTGTTGCTCTCTGAAACAGAGGTAAAGATATGGCTGGAGAAACGATAGGGCAGCTCGCGGAGAACATTGGAACTCCGCTTGATCGTTTGTTGCTTCAAATTGAGGAAGCGGGCCTTCCTCAGCGGGCTGCAGATGATGCCATTAGTGAGAATGAAAAAGAATCGCTTCTTGCGCATCTTAAAAAGAGCCATGGAGAAGAAGGTAAGCCTCGCAAGATAACACTTAAGCGGACCACTAGGTCTACCCTAAAAACATCGGGCGCAGGGCGAGGTCGCACCGTAAATGTTGAAGTTCGGAAGAAGCGTACTTACGTTCGGCGTGAAGAAGTTGAACCAGAGAACATTGAAGCTGAGGCGCCAACTAAGGTTCTGGAAACCACTGCGCCGATTAAGCGTTCAGTATCTGATACTGACGCTGAGATAGAACGCAAACGGCAAGAAGCAATAGCACAAAGGCTTGCTGAGCAGGCAGATAAAGAACAGAAAGCTAGAGAAGAGGTCGACCGCAAAAAGGCGGAGGAAGAGTTAGCGGCGAAAGAAGCTGCAAAGGCGCTTTCAGATAAGACGCAGAAAGAAGAGTCGTCACTAGAAAAAGCTCCCAGTCGTAAGGACAAGCGAGACCGACGAGATCTTGATGAGGAAGATATTCAGAAGAAAAAATCCAAGCAGGGAACTCGCAAGCGCAGGGTGGAGGAACTGATCGGAGATGACCTTTTCGAAGACGGCGAGTTCGCAGAACCTGCGCCCGAAGAGGTACCTATTGAAGAGGCCGCGACTTTGGGCTTGTCTTCACCACGACGTCGCTCGAGCGGCAAACCCGCTAAGAAGCATAAGTTCAATGCGCCGACAGAGAGTATTGTTCGCGAGGTTGAATTAGGCGAGAGCATTACCATCCAGCAGCTTTCTCAGAAAATATCCGTAAAGGCTACGGATGTTATCAAAACTTTGATGGGTCTCGGCGTCATGAAGGGCATGAGTGAATCTATAGATCAGGACACAGCGATATTGGTTGTTGAAGAATTCGGCCATACAGTGAAAACGTTAGATGTCGATGAAGTTGAAAAAACTCTGGAGAGTGAGCTCGTTTATGAATCGGAAGCAGCCATCCGAGCCCCAGTTGTAACGGTTATGGGTCATGTCGACCACGGCAAGACATCTCTGCTCGATTTTATTAGGGATTCTCAGGTTGCTAGTGGAGAAGCGGGAGGTATCACGCAACATATAGGTGCATACCGTGTTGGCACTGACCATGGTGAAATTTGTTTCATTGACACGCCGGGTCATGCGGCTTTTACAGCGATGCGAGCTCGTGGTGCCACCTCAACCGATATTGTGATTCTAGTTGTTGCGGCAGATGACGGTGTGATGCCGCAAACTGAAGAAGCAGTCCAGCACGCCAAGGGTGCTGAAGTTCCGATCGTCGTTGCAGTTAACAAGATTGACAAAGAAGGCGCTGACCCTGATCGAGTCAAGAATGAGTTGGCTGCGAGAGATGTAATTCCAGAAGAATGGGGCGGTGATACTCAATTTATCTCAGTTAGTGCTTTGACGGGTGAAGGTATAGATGCCCTGCTCGAAGCGGTGCTGCTTCAGGCCGAATTGCTGGAATTGAAGGCCATGGAAGATGGTCCTGCGCAGGGTGTCGTTATTGAATCGGAACTTGATAAAGGCAAGGGACCGATAGCTACTCTGCTAATTCAGAACGGAACGCTGAAACAAGGCGATGTCATTGTGGCTGGTCAGTACTTTGGTAAAGCCCGGGCGTTGAACGATGAGAATGGTCACCAGGTTAAGGTTGCTGGCCCTGCAACACCGGTATCGGTGCTCGGACTTTCGGGCACGCCTAATGCAGGAGATTCCTTTATAGCGGCTAAAGATGAGAAGCGGGCCAGGGAAGTGGCGGAATTTCGCACTAACAAGGCTAATGAAGCTAGGCTTAATATTGGCACCTCACTTGATAATCTGTTTGATAACTTTGGAGTGGAAGAGGTGAGGCGTCTTAATCTTGTCGTTAAGGCCGACGTTAGGGGTTCATTGGAAGCGATCCTCTCATCATTGTCTGAGATTGGGAATGAGGAGGTAAAGGTCAATGTTGTGATGTCGGGTGTTGGCGCCATTACTGAGTCTGATGCAACTTATGCGATCACGGCGGGAGCAGTTATATTTGGTTTTAATGTCCGCGCCGATAATCCGGGCAAGAAAGTTATTGAAAAAGAATCGCTCGATCTTAGGTATTACAAGGTAATTTACGATCTGGTTGATGACGTCAAAGCTGCTCTTTCTGGCATGCTCTCGCCTGAGGTGCGCGAAGAAATAGTCGGTATTGCAGAGGTTAGAGATGTCTTTCAATCAAAGAAAATGGGCCAGATTGCGGGCTGTATGGTTGTTGATGGCTCTGTTTATCGAGCTAAGAAAATTCGTGTTTTGCGCGACAACATTGTTATTTACGAGGGCGAGCTGGAATCTCTAAGACGCTTCAAGGACGAGGTAGAAGACGTTTCTAGTGGCACGGAGTGTGGTATTGGTGTTAGGAATTATAATGACGTCAAGGTAGGTGATCAGATTGAAGTTTTCGACACTCGGGAAGTTGCCCGAGAGCTCTGATGCCTAGAGAGTTCAGTCGAGGACGAAAGGTTGGCGACCTTATCCACCGGGAATTAGCTAGCCTTATTCAACGTGAAGTCAAAGATCCTAGGATAGGGATGGTTACGATTACTGAAGCTAACGTAACTCGAGATCTTGCAGTCGCTGAAATCTATTTTACTGTTTTGCCCTCAGATGATGTGAAGGGAACTGAAGAGGCATTAAACGAGGCTGCAGGATTCCTCCGCTCTCAACTAGCAAGTTTACTAAATATAAGAACGACACCGAAGCTGCGTTTTCATTATGATACGACGATTGAAGATGGTGTACGGATCAGTCAGGCGATTGATAATGCTATCGCTCGGGACATTGATCATGGACTGACTGAGCGATGACAGCCAAAAGAAAAGGTCGGAAAGGCCGCAATGTCAATGGTATCCTCCTGCTGGACAAACCAGCAGAGATAACGTCTAATGCCGCCCTTCAAACCGTAAAGCGTGTTTATAACGCTGCGAAGGCAGGACACACAGGATCCTTAGACCCTTTGGCCACCGGACTGTTGCCTCTTTGTTTTGGCGAGGCAACAAAGTTTTCCCAGTTTTTGCTTGATGCTGATAAGCGATATATAGCGAGAGTAAAACTCGGCGTTACCACTGATTCGGGAGATGCTGACGGGGAAGTGATCGAGACAAAGCTGGTATCTGATATAAGCGACAGACGCGTTGAAGAAGTCATCGCACACTACAGAGGTGAGACGATACAGGTGCCCTCAATGTTTTCTGCTATAAAAGTAGATGGGCAGCCTCTTTATAAGTTGGCACGTCAGGGCATTAAAGTGGAAAGAGAAGGGAGGCCTATCCGAATATACGATTTGCAGGTCAGTGAGCGCGGGATAGATGAGTTTACATTGCGCATTCATTGCAGCAAGGGGACCTATGTTCGTACCTTAGTAGAGGATATTGGCAGAGACCTTGGATGCGGTGCACATGTAACAGGACTCAGACGCCTTAGCGCCGGCCCATTTGTTGAATCAGAGTCGGTATCAATGAGTCAGCTAGAAGTGTTGCAAGACGATTGGAACGAACTGGATCGATTNTTGCTTCCAGTCAGCGCGGCGGTAAAAGAGTGGCCTGTAGTGCAGCTAACAGAAGTTACAGCGTACTATTTNCGCCAAGGCCAACCGGTTCANGTGTCAAACGCGCCGACGGACGGCTGGGTAGGAATTTATANAGAATCTTCCGAGCGTGTCGANNTATTTATCGGTGTTGGAGAGATTCTGGGAGANGGTAGAGTGGCGCCTCGCAGACTTGTCGCTCATTAATTCGGAATAATCTTTTAAGAAGGTTGTTTCAAAACAGAAGCATGGCATCTACAAATATGCGTGGATGNTCCATGCCTAAACACCTGATCGTTAAGATCGGGTCAATTGCATATTAAATTGGAGAAAAATATGGCTTTATCGACCGAAAGAAAAGCTGAGATCGTAAAAGAATATGGTGGTTCCGACAATGATACTGGATCGCCAGAAGTTCAGGTTGCACTTTTGACAGCAAACATAGAAGAGCTGCAATCCCACTTCAAGGAACACGCCCATGACCACCATTCAAGGGTCGGGTTACTTCGGATGGTCAGTCAAAGACGTAAGTTGTTGAACTATCTTCGTAACAAAAGTGCGGACCGATATGCGGCAATTATTAAAAAACTTGGACTGCGCAGATAGTTCGGTTGTTTGCCTCAAGGGAGGCGAGCAGCCCTAATTGGAGAAAAATGTGAGTTATGTAATAAAAAAATTTGATTTTGGCGGACAAGAAGTTGTCCTGGAAACCGGCAAAGTTGCAAGACAGGCCACTGCGTCAGTGATGGTTACTATGAATGAGACCTCCGTATTGGTNGCTGTGGTGGCTAGAGAAGAGGCCAATCCTGGACAGGCCTTTTTTCCTTTGACTGTCAATTATGAGGAAAAGACCTACGCGGCGGGTAAAATTCCTGGAGGTTTCTTCCGTCGAGAAGGCAGGCCCTCAGAGAAAGAAACGCTTACCTCAAGGTTAATTGATCGACCTATTCGCCCACTGTTCCCAAAGGGTTTCATGAATGAAGTTCAGGTCACTTGCCAGGTGGTTTCAGCAAACAAGGATGTTGATCCGGATGTTCCTGCAATGATTGGAGTTTCAGCAGCTTTGTCNCTGTCAGGTATTCCCTTTGCTGGGCCGATCGGCGCTGCTCGAGTCGGNTTNACGGCAGATGGTTATCTCCTTAATCCGGGTTACGAGGCGCTCGAGACTTCGGAGCTCGATATGGTCGTGGCCGGAACCGAAGCCGCGGTTCTAATGGTGGAATCTGAGGCGAATGAGCTAACAGAAGATCAGATGTTGGGTGCGGTTTTGTTCGCTCATCAGGAAATGCAGGTTGTCATTAAGGCCGTCAACGAGTTAAAAAAAGAAGCGGGCAAGCCGTCATGGGATTGGCAACCTACTCCAGAAAATACAAGCCTAGTGGAATCCGTGAGGGGGCGGTTCGCCGAACATATTGTTGAGGCCTACAGGATTACAGAGAAGATGTCTCGACAGAATAAACTAGGAGAATTGAGAGACGCAGCTGTCGAAGCCTTTTCGGACGAGAATACAGAAGCGGACGAAGTCAAAAGTGTTTTTGGTTCTCTCGAAAAAANATGTGTNAGGAGAGCGATTGTTGAAGGGCAACCNAGAATAGATGGNCGCGATACTAAAACTGTNCGACAGATTAATGTAGAAGTTGGCGTGTTAGCTAAAGCTCATGGTTCGGCACTCTTTACCCGGGGTGAGACCCAAGCACTCGTGTCTACGACGCTTGGNTCGATGAGAGATGCAGCAATTATTGATGCCTTGCAAGGTTCATATCGCGATAGCTTCATGCTTCATTACAATTTCCCGCACTATAGTGTAGGCGAAACCGGTTTCTCTGGCGGTCCAAAACGTCGTGAAATCGGCCACGGACGATTGGCTCGACGGGGAGTTTCAGCAGTTCTGCCAACATCGGAGGACTGGCCCTATACCACTAGGGTAGTTTCAGAGATAACGGAATCTAATGGCTCCTCCTCTATGGCTTCGGTTTGCGGTGCAAGTCTTGCATTGATGGATGCAGGTGTGCCGCTTAAAGCACCTGTTGCTGGCGTTGCAATGGGTCTGGTTCTGGACGGNGACGATTTTGCNGTATTGACAGATATCTTGGGAGATGAAGATCATCTTGGTGACATGGANTTCAAGGTTGCGGGCACTGAGACAGGGGTGACCGCGTTACAGATGGACATTAAGATTCAGGGAATAACCGAGCAGATTATGGAGATTGCCCTAAATCAGGCTCGTGACGCTCGTTTGCATATCCTCGGAGAAATGAACAAAGTTATAGGTCGTTCGCGTCAAGACGTCTCAGAGAATGCACCAGCAATGGTAACTATAAAAATTGATTCCGATAAGGTGCGGGACGTGATTGGTAAAGGCGGCGCGACTATTCGAGGGATCACGGAGGAAACGGGTGCCTCCATCGACCTAGAAGACGATGGTACGGTAACTATCTTTGGTGAAGATGCTGAATCTCGAGATGCTGCAGTAGCCCAAATAGAGGCTATTACTGCTGAAGCAGAAGTGGGTCAGGTTTACCAGGGCAAGGTGGTAAAGATTGCTGACTTTGGCGCTTTTGTGAACATTCTCCCAGGTAAGGACGGGCTCGTTCATATTTCCCAAATAGCGAAAGAACGGGTGGAAAAAGTCACCGATTATCTCTCTGAAGGACAGGAAGTAGAGGTTCTAGTGCTAGACGTTGATAGAGGTCGTATCAAGCTTTCTATGAAAGAACTGCTGAAGGATGATCATGCTGATGAGTCGTCAGAAGATCCTTCTGCCGATGCTGAAGCGGATAATTAGTAAAACGTTTCATTACATCTAATGGCTGAGTAGTGTACGGTAATTCTTTTCAAAGAGAGGGTTACCGTCATCGACCAGGCTATTGATCAATGGCTCCGACCGGCCGCAGATACAGTTTCCAATTTCATCTTCATTAGTTTCTCTTTTGGAGAGGCAGAGATTCCATTGATAGTCGTTTGGCTAGTGGCGGGTGGCATTTTCTTTACGTTATATCTCGGATTTATCAACTTAACTGGTTTTGCCGAGGGTGTGAGGATTG
>NZNP01000140.1 GCA_002694945.1 Gammaproteobacteria bacterium | reverse complement strand
CTGGGCTCTATGAAGCAAGACTGGAGCCCTGTAGTAGGCTTAAATGCCGCTGAAGTTTATTTCTCTTTTTCTCGAAACAAGCACCAACCAGCGAAATATTAAACCTATCCCAAGATGCGGCCACACTTTATCTCTGATGAAATCAGGACGATATGGCAAGTTGAATTACTTCCTGACCAAGAAAGCAGCTAGTAAATGCCACCAGAACAAACTTATGTCCCTCGAACGATTTGAGAAAGATGCCTGAAGTCGACACAACAATCATCAACCAAGCAAAGCCCACTTCCAAAGGGCTTTGCTCAAAACCAACAAAAATAGGTGCGATGCCAAAGTGAAGCCAAAGTAAAGCTAACGTCACGTAGAAAGGTTTGCATCTGGCCATGAAATGTTCGCTCATCACGGCACTCTCGGTGTGTTTATCTGGAACGGGAAGGAATACAGAAATTAAAAACAGACATACAACGGAGGCAAAAGGGTTATAAATGAACTCCCAGATCGACAGCATTTCGATCCCACTATATATACGCCAAAAAGCCCAAAAGTAGCCCAGCAGACAAATTAAGAGAATCAAACACCATAGGCAAAAAAACCAACCGATGGATTTCCATTGGGTGTTGAGAATCGCGTCAGAAAATTTATTAAGCAAGTTGGCAGCTGCAAGCCCGAGGACTATCGCAACGATCGTCGCTAGATACTCAAATAAACTCATCTCAAAATTGTATTTGACTTAGATATTAGCCGCATCTCTTCTTTGCCAAACAAACGCCTCGAATCGATCTCTTCACCTTTTTATATAATGCAGTAGCCTGATCAATCTGCATACAACAATTAAGGAATTCTATTATGAATTGGGAAGCACTTGGCGCAATCTCAGAACTTTTGGCCGCGATTTCTGTATTCGTTACCCTCATTTATCTCGCGATCCAAGTAAAAGAAAACAATAAAGTTCAAACTATAAACACCTACAACGCTGTGGTGGGTGGTTTCTCCGAACTTTACAGCTGGGCAGGGGCTACAACGGAAGTTGCTTCGGTCAGCCGCTATCTATTCAATGAAAAAGATCGTGAGCTCTCTGTTGATGAAAGACATCAACTAGATTTGATGTTCCACCAGTTCGGAAACCATATGTTGCGAATTCACAAACTATACGAATCCGGCGTCATGACTAAAAGTGAATGGCTTCCTATCGCCCTAGAAATGAACTTTATGATTAATGCTAGTGAATACGGCAGAGACTACAGGAAAATTAGACCCTCTTTAGAAAGGGTGTGGACTGATATCGAGGAAGGGGCTAAAGAGGAATTAAAGAGAATAAAATCCAGTTTTAAACCTCAGCCCTGATCCATCTTGACCGAGAGTGTAAGCCCCTTGATCCACGTGGAGCTGCCATTAAATATGAAACAACTTTTTTTTATGAATATCTTGAGCAAGCAAACCGATTTTACAGAAGGTTAGTTGTCAAATTCACTTGAGGGCTATGATGCGGATTCAGGATTACGCAGCTCATATTCCATATCATCGAGTGCTCTTTGCTGGGTGGGCGACAATTCTGCTGCAGCTGATTTCTTCAATTTCTCGTAAGTATCTACTTCCGACCGCGCTGCCGCAGACGACAAAATGACTTCTACACCTTGAGTCTCCTGAGGTTTCTTCTCACCTAAGTTCTGGCCACTGTCTTGCACTTTAGCCTGTAAAGTCTTCTGATAATTAACCGAAGAAGACGCGTACCCACTAATTTCAACCATAATTCCCTATTCCCTATTCCCTATTCCCTATTCCCTATTCCCTATTCTTTTATGATGAATAGACCACCTACGTTGTGGAGCAATCCGCATGCCAAAAATAAACACACCACGAAGCCCTAGGTTTAGTGTTGCGAGGCAATTTAAAGCAACTTGATAGTTCAAGGCGTGCTCTCTTTTAGTGCTCTGGAAATGAGCTTGGTTGGTTCACTGATCGATTTTGGGGAATTTCAAACATTGGTCAGTTCGGGCCGATAAAGGGCGCTATGTCTGTGGGGGGGAACACTCCCTCGAGCGCTTCCTAATGCCGACCTTACATTCAAACGGCCCCAATAAATCTGATGAGACCATCCGGATCGATGCCATCTCATCTCAACTCTTCATTTGGATCTAAAGAAATTTGCGACCAAGACAACAAAGATCGCCACGATGACTACCTGACTTGCTGCAACGTCTGGGAAGTAGGAACGGCGAACTATTTGCAATTTAGACGAGAGCCATCAGCACCCTCATTGTCACTTGGCAATGTCCATTTTCTTACAGGACTTATATGACCAAATCTCTAAATTATTGATGTATAAATCCCTTGCTACATCGATGCAGGCCTTAGGCAAGAAATATGCTACCTTTTCCCGGACAGTGAGCTCATAAAACATCAGGAAGGAAACAGGATGTTTGGCATACCAGCAATCCGGACTTTAGGAAAACACTAAAAAGGAAAGTTCATGACTCGCAATGTTTCCCAATCGAACGCACTATATGAACGTGCTAAGGCGGTGATTCCCGGCGGCATATACGGACACTATGGTTACTTCGTTCGCGATACAGGACCGAAGTTTTTCAGTAGAAGCAATGGATCCTGTTTCTGGGATGTAGACGATAACGAATATATCGATTACATGTGCGCCTATGGACCGATGATTCTCGGGTACAACCACCCTAAAGTGGACGAGGCCGCTCTTAAGCAACTAAAGGCAGGAAACACAGTAAGCCTTGCGTCACCACAATTGGTCGATCTAGCAGAGACTCTCGTCGATATGGTCACCGCTTCCGATTGGGCCTTATTTGGTAAAAACGGCGGCGACAGCACTGCGTTGGCGGCGATGGTAGCTCGAGCAGCAACTGGGCGCAGGAAACTCGTGAAAATCAAGGGCGGTTATCATGGAGTTGCCGCGTGGATGCAAGCCAAGAGTAATCCTGGCATGACCCCCTCAGATTCATTGGAGGTCATCGAGATCCCGTGGAATGATATTGATGCTCTGCGCCTGGTTATCGATCATTATCCGGATGATATCGCTGGTTTTATATCATCTCCCTACGACCACCCTGTATTCGCAGACAATTCGTTACCAGCCGAGAACTACTGGGCTCAGATTGAATCGATATGTCGAGAAAAAGGAATTGTCATAATCGTTGACGAAGTAAGGACGGGATTTCGCATCCATTTGAACGGTGCCAATAACGAATATGACTTTACACCCGACCTCATCTGCTTCGGCAAGGCTATAGGCAATGGCTATCCGCTAGCAGCGCTCACCGGTTCGGACGCGTTGAAGCAAGCCGCTCAGGACGTATATTTCACGGGCACGCAATTTTTCAATGCGGCCCCTATGGCGGCCGCCAAAGCAACGTTGCTGGAACTTCAAAATATTGATGGCACTAATGTAATGATCGACTACGGCACTAGATTTAAAAAGGGTTTGTCCGATATTGCTTCTTCTCACGGTTATAACTTGAAAATCACTGGGGTACCAGCAATGCCGTACTTTCGCCTTACCAATGCTGACCCACAAATACATGCTGAATGGATCGATCAATGTGTAGGGCATGGAGCTTATATGCTCGCAAACCATAATAACTTTATATCTACAGCACACACTGAAGCGGATATGAAACGTACTTTTGAAATAGTAGACAAAGCGTTCAAAACACTCGGTCCTCCGCCACCCCAATCAACAAACACAGCTTAAAAGATGATCGCAGCATACTGCTGGCCTCAGAGCGCAAAGGCCAACGAAGAAATCGTCGTCTACTGTCACACTGAAGCAAAAAGTTTTCAATACGAAATCGTCCGGCAGGGGATCGAGGACAAAACAGTACTTTCCGAAACGAATATCAGTGGCCGCACACAAAACATAGCCGACAACATCGCTGAACAAGGCTGCGACTGGGATCCGACATTTGTTATTTCAATCGATCCCGACTGGAGAGCTGGACTCTATCTGGTTCGGCTGGAAGACAGCGATGGCCGCCAAACGGAGGCCTTCTTCGTTGTGCGAGCTGTCGAGCCCACCGATGCAATGCTTGTTCTCTCCACCTCGACTTGGAACGCCTACAATACCTGGGGAGGATTGAGTTACTATACTGGAGGCTACGTTGTCTCTCCAATGAGGCCTCTTCAGCCTGGTTTTCTCACCAAAGCAGAGCCCTATAGAAATCGAATAGCCCGATTTAAACAATGGACGTCAGCGGACAGGGAAGCTTTTTTCGGCTCTGGCTACGACCCCTGGACTATGGCGGCAGGCTGGTCCAACTGGGAACGACTGTTTGTTAACTGGGCAGAACAAGAAGGCTACAACTTAAACTATGCAGTCAGTCATGATCTGGATCAGTACCCGAACTTACTAGACGGACATCCAGTCTACATTTCCGTAGGGCACGACGAATACTGGTCCGCGGCCATGCGTGACACAGTCGAAAAATACATCGACTCGGGAGGTAATGCAGCATTCTTTTCCGGCAACACGTCATTCTGGCAGGCAAGGTTCAACGGCGATTATCGGCAAATGACCAGCTACAAATGTCAAATTAAGGATGACCCAGTTTACCATCCAGAACATGCACCAACTTTGTCAACCATGTGGTGTGACCCACTAGTCGGGAGACCCGAAAGTGAGATGACTGGGGTTTCTTTCACGCGGGGTGGTTACGCTCATATGCCAAATGCGCCGGATGGAACCGGTGGCTATAGCATCTGCCAACCCAATCATTGGGTATTCCAGGGCACATCGCTAAGGTCTGGTGATACCCTTGGTGGCGAAGAGATCATAGTGGGTTACGAATGTGACGGCTGTGAGTTCAAGAACGAGAGCGGGAAATTAGTACCTACTTATGAGGACGACACCCCCAAAGGATTTGAAATACTCGGCACTGCGCCTGCCCACCTATGGGAAACCCAAGAAGCTCCAGGCCAACTAGCCGAAAACTACATAGGCGAATTGAACTGGGTAGCGGAAAGAATCGGCGGCGCAGACACGCCTGCGATAAGGGAGCGCTTCGCCTCAGGAAACGCTGTGATGGGTACCTTTAGACGAGGCGCAGGCGAAGTATTTACATCCGGTTGCACTGACTGGGCTTATGGTTTGACTAATGAGATGGTATCGCGCGTTACTAACAACATTTTAAGCAGGTTCATACAAGCTCAGGAAAAGCCATCTTAAGAGTTTAGAGGCCAGGTTGGATTTTGATGAATGGCATTATCGCTTAATGATAAGAGCTTTTTTCGAAATCAAGTTTTCTGCAAAGATGGCCCGAACTTGAGCCTCTGGTCACTCAAGCTGACCAGAAGAATGGTAGTATTTGCTGGTTGACCCTTCCCATGATCGATCGTGAGACGGAAGCTTCTTACCAACTCGATTTCTTTACTGTGAAAACCTGAACCTCATTTCTTTGTTCGGGCGAAAAGGATCAGCAAGTATATCGGCTAAAGTCCGATCCAGCTCGTGACTAAGCATCTCAACGACATCCAGGTTTTGTTCAAGAAGATTGAAAAACTCGAGCGGATCTTCTTCTAAGTTGAAAAGGGCGACAGGGATCCGACGTTTATCAGAAAGCAGTTTCCAACTACCTTTGCGTAGCGCGAACTCAATGTCTGAGACGGAGGCAAGTGCCCAGAGTATAGAACGCTCCGGTAACTTTCCACCTGCCAACACCGGCGAGATATCGACCCCATCGATAGACCTATCCGTTGGCACGTCTCCTCCGCCAATGGAGGTCAATGTAACAAAGAGGTCCGTTGCAACGACTGGGACATCGGTAGTTGTCCCAGGTTTAACCAGGCCTGGATAGCGAATGATAGCCGGTACACGAATGCCACCTTCATACAGAAAGTGTTTGCGACCCCGAAACCCCCCAGTATCGCCATAGGCATTGACCTCAAACCATCGTAACCAGTCGGATGTTACCGGACCATTGTCACTGGCAAATACCACTATCGTTTCTTCTGCAAGATTACTGTCTTTGAGCCAATCCAGCACTCGACCGAGCTGGGCGTCCATATACGTTATATTGGCATAGTACTCACCAGGTCCCCGTGGTTTGAGCTTGTCCTTTGCCGGTCCACCGGTTTCGGAACGAATCGGAACAATCGGGCCATTGGTATACTGGGCGTAAATAGCGTTGTACTCATCCGGATTCTCTATGGTGACATGAGGTTCCGCCATCCCTAGGTAGAGAAAGAACGGCTTTTTTGGATCACGATCGTTCAGCCAATGAATCGCTTCATCGGCGTAGAGGTCAGCTGTATATCCCTTCTGTTCTGGTAATGCCTGGCCGTTACGGTAGATGTTGACTGGGTTTTTGTTCGTTGGAATCTGAAACGCATTATGCCCATAGAAGTAGTCAAACCCCTGATCTGTTGGCTGTGGCTCCTCTTTACTACCAAGATCAGAATTAAGATGCCATTTGCCGATATGCGCAGTCTGGTAGTTGACAGCCTTAAGCGTTTCCGCAAGCGTAACTTCGGCACTGCGAAGATAGACACCGCTGTCGTGAGGTATCCAACTTTTTATACCGGTGCGATATGGATGGCGGCCAGTCAACAGGCCCGCCCGGGACGGCGAACATAGTGCAGAGGGCGCATAAAAACTGGTCAACCTAAGCCCCTCATTAGCCAAATTGTCGATATTTGGTGTCCTAATGACCGGGTGACCATAACTGCTGAGGTCGCCGTAACCGAGGTCATCAACATATATAAGAAGAATATTCGGTGGCCTGGCGATTAAGGCAGACGAGAACAGCATCATGAATATAAATACAGATATTCCGCGCAGATATTCAAACAACATTTTACTTCTTCATCCTATTTATTCATTCAAGGCCGCCTTTAGCGCGGCTTGCTCGACGCGTCAGAGCACAGTCTGCGGACCATTGGGCAATGAGTCAGTTCCTTTGACGACTCGCTCAAGACTCAATGCCTGAAGCGCCAGCCCCAGGTCCATTACTTCAATCGGGTTACCATGCCTGCCATCAAACTGGTTATGAAGTCGCCAGTCTAACGGATCTTTTGCCGACAATCGCTGAAGCGACTGGGGCAAATGTACCCTCTGATTTGGACCTTGATGTTTACAGTCTCACGTGGCGATTGCTTGGAACGCCTGAGTCAAGAGATCTCACCTATTTTTACCATTCACTCAATATTCTTCAGGCGGTTAGAAAAAGCGCATGGAAATTAGTCTTACCTCGGCAGAGGAATGATCCTGAACTCTTATGGCTCGCCCAATACACAGAGGAGGTACCTGAACACCAACTATACAATTTAGATAACGACCTCAGCGAAACCAGAAATATGGCCTCGCAGTTCCCGGACGTAGTCGCCCAACTACTTAGAGAGGCAGAGTTAGCTAAAAAACACCTGTGACACTATTTCATAAGAAGCAACCATGGCGCTGTCAAAATACTGATTAGTCGTACAAGCAGCCAATGAAAATTGTTGAAATGTCTAAAGCTTTTAGACCCTAAATAGCACCGGATAACCTAATATTGGCCTAAGGTCGACGAGCGAAGCCAGAAATCTTAAATTTCGATCTGATAAGAATTCTGAAAATCACTAAAAAGCACCAAAACCGTGCAAAAATTTCCAGAATCCTTGCTTTTTTATGTCTTATCGCGATTAATCTAGTACTATCGACCTAGAAACTTGGTCTCAATATATAAAGAGGGGAAAAAATGCGATCTATCAAGTCACTGCTGACACTGGCTATTGCCGGCGTTCTCTCGACTAATACCTGCGCGAATGTCCTTGAGGAAGTTGTCGTCACAGCACAAAAGAGGGAACAAAACGTTCAGGACGTTGGTATCGCCGTTACCGCGATGACAGGGGAACAACTCGAGGCACTGGGTTACGACAATGCTCAGGACGTTACCGCAATGGCAGCGGGTGTATCGACAGTCCAGCCGAACGGCGAAGCCAATTACGCTATCGCTATGCGCGGCGTCGCTGCCAATGACTTTACCACTAACGTCGAGAGCCCGGTCGCGGTTTACTTAGATGAGGTTTATATCTCTCAGATGTCAGGTACCGGTTTTGCTCTATTCGATATGGAGCGAGTCGAACTATTGAAAGGTCCGCAGGGGACACTGTATGGCAGGAACGCGACGGGTGGCCTAGCGCATTTTGTATCGGTCAAACCAAGCCAAGAATTGGAAGGCTATGCGAAAGTCACTTACGGTGACTACGATCAGATTAAATTTGAAGGTGCCGTGGGTGGTGGACTCACCGAAAATCTTTCTGCACGCTTATCGGTTTCTACGCATGACAATGATGGCTATATCGAAAACCGACTCGGCGGCGACTTGAACAATGCTGAAGATCGGTCCTACCGGCTGCAGCTCTTATGGGAAAACGAAGCAACCGAAGTTCTACTAAGTCTTAGGGCGTCTGACCAGGATATCGATACAGGTTTCTTTGAGCACGTAACCTCGCTGGGCGCTCCGGGTGAACTAACCCCTGAACTGTTCAACTCGGTGCTTGGCTACCAAGACACGGATGGCGACGTATTTGCCGGTGACTATGACGACCCCGGCTACAATGATCTCGAAACGCGCGGCTATAGCCTCACAGTCAAACACGATTTTGAAAACTTCCGTTTCACATCTATTACTGACCTTTCGACTGTCGAGAGAAAGTATATTGAAGACTCAGATGCCTCTCCTGCGCCAGTGTTCCAGTTTTTTCTAAACACCGACGCGGAACAATTCTCACAGGAGCTGCGCTTGGATGGTGAGAACGAAACTATCAAATGGGTCGCTGGTGTCTATTATATGGACCTGGATATTGACGACTCTAATGGCGCAATCACTGATCCATTCGTGGGTCCCGCACCCACGGCTGGTGCGGAAGCAGGTTTAATTAACCCCTACACCTCTGACCTGCAGTCAATGTCTGCCTTTGGCCAAGTGGAATATGCATTGTCGGATAACATGAACCTGGTGTTCGGAGCCCGCGTCATCAATGACGAAAAAGATTTTGACTACTCAATCAACATCGTGGAATTCCTAGATCCAGAGGCACGCAATTTTGATGCAGACGGCAACGTGAATCAGCTGCTGCAACTCGCAGCCTATTCTGGCTCACAGGATGACACAGAATGGTCGACACGATTGTCACTCGACTGGTTTCCCAACGAAGACACGCTGTACTATGTCAGCTGGAACCGCGGCGTTAAAGGAGGCGGATTTAACGCACCAATCTTCCCGCTGAATCCTCCTGCAACTGATTATAACGACGCTACAATGGCTTACGGCCCCGAACAGCTGGACGCATTTGAGATTGGAGCTAAGTGGACATTCATGGGTGGCCTAACCCGTGTTAATGCGGCTGCTTACTATTACGATTACGAGGACTATCAAGCCTTTAACATCATCGGAATCGATACCTTGACCGTGAATGCAGAAGCTGAAAGTACGGGCTTTGAAGTTGAAGTACAATCGTCGCCAGGTGAAGGCTGGGACATTATTCTCGGTATTGCCTACAACGATATTGATATCGAGTTGCCTGACGGCGTAGATACTACCTCGGTCCAGTCTCCGGAATGGGCTACTAACATCATGGTCCGAAAAGCATGGAACGTAGGCAGTGGCTATCTGGCTATTCAAGCAGACAGCATCTACCGATCGGAGCACTTCTTCTCACTGACGGGTCTCGATGCTGTCACCGAAAACGGTTATACCCTGAGCAATGTTGCATTGACCTATCGTCCCGAAAGCGATAAGTGGGAAGCTTCGGCCTTTATTAACAACGTCACTGACGAGGAATACCTCGTACAGACATTTGACCTGTCTACAGAGGCTGCTTTCGGTATGACAGAACAGTACTACGGTAAGCCCAAGTGGTGGGGCCTGAGCTTTAGGTACAACTTCTAGCCTTATAGTCCCCGCGAGAAGAAGAAAGCCTTTTCTTCTTGGTATTTGGTGTGCCTATTCGTGTCTTTTACCGGCCTAGCGATTTCTGCAGGCCCCTATCGGACACGATGGGCACAACAAGACTTCTGAAGTAACGTTAAAATTTTTCACTATCCAATACTTGAGAGAAATTTCTTGCCCTTATTCAGGCACTTCCCCGCTCTGAACGAGCCAAAGAAATGACTTCGCCGCCATCGCCACGATATTTTCTGTCTCGTAGGTCCATCGCTTTCCGTTTCCAATAAACATTGTATGGCCTTCTATTGAGCAGCTAATAAAGAGCGCCAGACGATGCAACTGAGCATCGGACAAAGTGGGATTTATCAGACGCATTACCTCAACCAATACATGGCGGTATTTTTCATACATATCATCCATCAAATCCACAGCATGCACGTGGTGATTTGCTAGCGCCCAAAGTTCAGGGAAAAAGACAGTTGTTCGTTTACGATTCAGATCCCGGATGATCATCTCAATCAAAGCCTTAAACTGTTCAATAGGATCTGGGCCTGTCGAGTCCCTAATTTGCTCAAACCGTTTGAGGTACTCGCCAATAGTCTCATCCAACATAGCAGCAATAAGAGAGTCCTTGGTTGGAAAGTAATATTGAAGGTTGCCGATCGTTAAACCCGCTCGAGCGGAGACCTTACGCAATGAGAAACTGTGGTATCCCTCATCGATTAGCAATTCGGCCGCCGCCTCAAGAATACATTGAGCGGTCCTCCGGCCTTTGCCAGATTTACCCATGCCATGCTTGACCAAACCTAACATCGAGATACTTCCATTTACGTCAAAGCCCCCGCCAATTTATCACTGATTGTATACTGACGGAGGTTAACTTTAGAGGTGACAAGATAGTCAAGACATGGAACCCAAAAGAGTAGGTTCGTATTCTTCTACCAACAAGGGTTTTTATTAGCCAGCGAAACGGTGGAACCAGAGCAATCTATAATTTATTTAACAAACACAAGTTTAGAGGTAACAGAGCGTTGCATGAAAGCTCGACAACCTGCTTCTCCCGGCAACCACGAGGCGCGCCTCCGACTATCGGGCCGATAGGTCGGCGACTCTATGGCAAGTCTGGCCCACATTGACGTGCTAGGTCTGCCGCCGTAACGTCGTTGTTCTGATAGGCAACCGAAGGCTGTTATGCCACGCACACTGACGATTAATCGCATCACCAAACAGTACACAGACGGTGATCGCCGGATTGACGTGATCAATGACCTCTCGTTTGAGTTGATGAGCGGTGAGTCCCTGGCAGTAACGGGGCCGAGCGGCTCCGGCAAATCCACGCTGCTCAATCTGCTGGCTGGCGTATTGCCCGTTGATAAGGGTGAACTGGTTCTCGATGTCCCGGGCGGCGCTGTGTGCATGCACGATGCCAGCGAACGTGAACGTACAGCCATAAGACGTCAGCAGATTGGATATGTGTATCAGTTCTTTAATCTCGTGCCGACGTTAACTGTACTTGAGAATGTTCGTTTGCCCGCGCGATTGAATCGACGTCGAGATCTCGATAAGCGTGCTGCTGAATTATTGCAGAATTTTGGGTTAGCCGATCGCACCGGGGTTTATCCAGAAGTGCTATCCGGTGGTGAACAGCAGCGGGTTGCCGTTGCACGTGCCTTGCTTCTGTCACCGCCGTTACTCCTGGCGGATGAACCTACGGGCAACCTTGACCTCGCTAATACTGCCCAGGTGGCCAATCTGCTATTTCAAACCGCACGTGAGATTGGCGTCGCGCTGGTGATCGCCACCCATAATCCTGAGGTGGCTGCGATGGCAGATCACCAGCTGCATCTAACAGGTGGGGGCGCCCCTTGATTCTGCTGGCGCTCGGTCGATTTCTGGCGCGAACACCCTGGTCAACAGCTATGGCTGTGATCGGCATCGGCCTCGGAGTGACGTCGATTGTCAGTGTCCATCTGATCAGCACTTCAATTTCTACACGTCTCGACGCCCTGGTGCCGTCACAACTGGCAAGCTACACGCACTTCCTGCACCGCGATCAACTGACTTCAGAAGACTATTTTTCCCTCCGCCGACAGTGGCGGAGAGGCGCCATCGATGGAGTGGAGGCCATGGCGCCGCTAATCGATGAAACCGTTGAGCTAAATGGTCGATCAGTGCGTGTGATCGGTGTGGATCTGCTCGCATCGGATTGGCGAGGTGATTCTGATGGATCAACCGAGGGAAACGCATATCCTGAGTTTTCGTGGACAGGTGTGTGGATTGATCCGACCTTGCAGGGACACATTGACCTACCCGTCAATGGCGTCCTGGATGCGCCGGCAGGTACACTCATTGCGGATATCGCACCGGTGCAGGATCTCCTGAATCTGCCAGTGGAGCGGATTTCCTATGTGGGGGTAAGCATTTATGATCCACTCGCTGAGTTAAAAGACGCTGCGGAACGCCTGCTGCCTGGCTTTGGTGCCGGTTTTCCCTCTAGGCCACTGGTGCACGATGCACTCGACGACTGGGAGGTTGTGTCGATTGCCGAGCAACATCCTGCTAGAGAATTCGGCAAGTCGGTCTTGTTCAATATTTCCGCACTGGGATTGCTTGCGCTGTTGGTTGCCTGGCTCCTGATTTATCAGGTATCGGTCTCTTGGTTACGCCGTTTATGGTCGGTATTTGAACGCTTCCATGTGTTGGGAGTGGATTGGCATATATTGCGCCTCTACTTTGTTGTTGGCATGGTTGTGCTGGGGACACTCTCGTCACTCATTGGACTTATGGCAGGGCTCTTCCTGGCGCAATGGCTCCTGGCGGCGGCATTGCCGACGGAGCCCGTCGCCCTCTATCTTGATGGCTGGGTTATCTTCAAGGGCGTGGGTTCCGCGTTTGGGGTCTGCTTGTTCGGAGGAGCCTGGGCCTTTCATAGGACGGAACAGGATATTGATTACAGCTGGATTGCACTTGGATTAACGGGTGTGCTGATGCTGGCGGCGGTCTTCTGCCTGGCTTCACCCGCTACAGGATTAGCGGGGGGATTCTTCAGTATTGCCGTCCTGAGCCTGGCGGTCGGGTTTCTCATGATACCGTTGCTGAAGCGTCTGCGTCGCTTCAGCGGATTGGTTAAGGGACCATATCTTGCGAGATTGTCCGTTCGAGAAGCGATCTGGTATCCGCAGGATTTAAGCGTGGCGCTGGCAGGCCTCACGCTGGCAGTGGCGACGGCGATCGGCGTTGGCCTGATGATCGACAGCTTCCGNCAGGACTTTGCCTCCATGCTGGAGCGTCGCCTTGATTACGANCTGATNGCGGAGGGAGAGCAGCAAGCACTGCAAGAACTTGCTCAGTATCTCAGCACCCGACCCAGCGGTGTGACACGCTGGCAATCCTATGCAGATGAACCGCTGCGCATCAAAGGTCTGCCTGCTGAACTGAGAGTCAGTCGCGTGGATGTCGCGGAGGCAGCACGCTACGGACACAGCGCCGCATTGGGTACCGATGAAGCGTTGTTGAGTGAACAGGCTGCAAGGGCGCTTGACGTGGCAACAGGTGACGAGTTGTTCACAGAGGGTGCGCTAATTCGAGTCGCGGGGGTCTTTTCCAGCTTTGGTGACGTCCAGCCGAGGATCATTGTTGATCGGAATCATGCTCTGGCGAGACTGGCCACGGGTGCNAACTCCATAGGTATCAAGACCGGCGCACCGGATCGGCTGCTCGCACAGATCAAAGAGCGCGATCCAACCCTGAGCCTGCGCCTGCAAACTGAAATTCGNCAGGCTGCGTTAGACACCTTTGATCAGACATTTGCNATTACTACCGTGCTGATCACGATTGCTATGCTGGTAGCGACCATCAGCATGTACATTGCAGTGACTGCGATGCGACTTAATCGCCGCACCAGCAGNCGGTTACTGGTGACACTGGGCGTTAACAGGCTGGAATCCGTTGGGATGGACTTCGCGCTTGGTGTGGGCGTTGGCTTGATCGCCTTGTTGATCGCGCTGCCATTGGGGATGGCTTTTGGCTGGATCCTNTGCAGTGTGNTTAACCCCCGAGCCTTTGGCTGGACGATTGAGCTGAAGTTGACCTTGGACGCAATGGCAACACCGATGNTGCTAGGCCTGCTGGCAGCCATTGCGGCAGGTTTACTGCGCGGCGGTCGATCAGAGGANGGGGNTGCCAGTGCNTTACGCTAGTTCCTTGGTCATNCTTTGCGTACTCTNCTGCACAGTCGGNTGCACCGATCAGCATGCCAGCGAGCAGACAGATCAGGCTGTNCCGGGCCTTAGAGTCAATACCGTGTTAGGCGACGACGGCGAGCAGGGCGATGCATTTTTAAAGGCATCAGNGCCCAGAACCTTCCTGTTCCCGAAAGAACACGGTGCACATCCTGGCTATCGGAGTGAGTGGTGGTATCTCACCGCAGTGCTAAGTGATGCTGATGGCAATGACTATGGTCTGCACTACACGCTATTTCGCCAGGCNCTGACACCNGATCGGACAGGCACGGGTCCCTGGCATACNGGCCAGGCATATCTNGNTCATCTCGCGCTNACNGACGTGAGCCAGCAGCAGCATCTCGAAGCAGAACGATTTTCCCGGGGTCACCCAGGTATCGCCNGTGTTGAGATTGANCCGAGCAGTGACTTCCGCGCGATGATTGAAGACTGGGAGCTGGCAGGTACGCTTGATCCTTTCAGCCTGCAGCTGTCTGCCGCAGCACCGGGTGCTTTTTCCGTTGACGTGAACATCTCGCAGGTCGAACCGATCGTGATGCAGGGTGACCGGGGTTGGTCAGAGAAAGGGCCCGGCTCGGCAAGCTACTATTACTCAATGCCGCGGCTAAAGATCAGNGGGAGCATCAGCCTTTCTGACAAGGATATTGAGGTGCAAGGCCTGGGTTGGCTTGATCGGGAGTGGAGCACATCGCTATTGGGTGACCATCTTTCAGGCTGGGACTGGCTGGCCCTGCAGCTTGACGATGGCAGAAGCCTGATGGCGTTTCAGTTGCGCAGAGAGGATGGTGGCAGAGATCCCTACGATCATGGATTACTCGTTCAGCATGATGAACTGGCTGATCTACCAGTTGTCGGTACAGGTGATACTGGTGTTCGACTCTTGAAACCTGGAGATTTTACGATCCAGGCGACGCGATACTTCACGGACAATACAGGTGTTGCCTGGCCAGTGAGCTGGCAGCTTGATGTTGGTGAGGAATCCTTCACNGTCGACGCCATGGTGGACGACCAGCGTGTGAGTCTTGCGATAGTTTACTGGGAGGGTCTCGTTGAAGTTCGAAACCATTCAGGCCAGCGCGTCGGTCGCGGTTATGTAGAGCTGACGGGCTATCAGTGATAACTGATCGAGTAGCGTAATAGCGTCCATCGTCCTTCAAACGTGTGACAACGCCGGTTGATCATGGATGAAACTTTTTAACCACTCAATGCAGGTTTACTTTTCCCTTTACTCTGTCCCCCGCATCTCACTCGGCATCAAAACTGACCCTGCCAGTCGTCACCATGGACTTCGCGCCCAATGGTCCAGGAATCACCAACGCCGGGATGCTGGCTCTCGGTGAATTCATTCAGCACGTCTTTGTTTGCAGCGATGTTTTCAGCGGTG
>NZNP01000139.1 GCA_002694945.1 Gammaproteobacteria bacterium | reverse complement strand
TGACCGAATACGATGAGGCAGCACTGGAGCTGGTTTATGAAATGCAATTCCTGACAAAGTTGCTGGTTGCTGCTGATCAGCTCGAAGAGAAACTGCTGGATTATTAATGGCTCTGCTACAGATTACCGAACCAGGTCAAGCTGTTGACCCGCATCAGCGCAAACGCTCGGCTGGCATTGACCTTGGCACAACTAACTCCCTGATCGCATCGGTTCGGGCAGGGGTCGCTGAGACTTTACCCGATTTAGCTGGCAATCACATGCTGCCATCGGTGGTGCAGTATTCAGAGACTGGCACAATTATAGGTGAGGCTGCTCGATTAGAAGCTGCCGCTGATCCAACCAACACAATTGTTTCAGTGAAACGGCTTATGGGTCGCGCTGTCGCTGATCTCGCGACGTTGGGTGAGCGATCGCCTTATAAGTTCGCCGATGATGGGACATCAGTGCCGAGGATCATCACCCGAGCGGGAGAAGTCACGCCAATCGAAGTATCAGCTGAAATCATCCGTTCGTTAGTCGAGAGAGCATCAGAAGCCTTGTCGGGAGATATAGATGGTGTTGTCGTGACTGTCCCCGCTTACTTTGATGATGCTCAGCGTCAGGCGACTAAAGATGCGGCGTTGCTGGCGGGTGTTAATGTTTTGCGTTTGTTAAATGAACCCACAGCAGCGTCTCTCGCCTACGGACTCGAGTCCGGGGTGGAGGGGGTTATCGCTGTTTATGATCTTGGTGGTGGTACCTTTGATGTCTCCTTGCTTAGGCTCAGCAAGGGTGTCTTCGAGGTGCTTGCGACCGGTGGAGATTCCGCTCTAGGTGGCGATGACTTTGATGCGGCTATTGCAGAATGGATTCTGGCGGAATCCTTTTTTCAAGAAGTGACAGGACCTGCGCATTACCGTTCTCTTATGATGGCAGCCCGCCAGGCGAAGGAATCTCTGACTGAGAATGAATCAACTAATATATCTCTTGCTGTCGAGGGACTGGTTTTCGATGGGGAACTTAAGCGGGAACGTTTGAATGAACTCGTCGTATCTCTTGTTGATAAATCTATATCGGTGTGTCGGCGTTGTGTTCGTGATGCCGGAATTGACCTTGATGAGATAGATCACGTTGTGATGGTAGGTGGTTCGACCCGAGTGCCTTTGGTCGTTCAGAAAGTGACAGACTACTTCGGCCGTACACCGCTTAATGATATTGATCCTGACCGTGTGGTGGCCATTGGCGCTGCTATGCAGGCAGACGTGCTTGTCGGTAACAAACCTGACGATGAGATGCTACTTTTGGATGTGCTGCCGTTGTCATTGGGACTAGAAACTATGGGTGGGCTTGCTGAGAAGGTCATTGCTCGCAATACAGCAATACCGACGACTAGGCATCAAGAATTTACGACCTACAAAGATGGTCAGACCGCTATGTTGGTCCATGTGGTCCAAGGTGAACGAGAATTAGTTAAAGATTGCCGCTCCCTCGCGCAATTCGAGTTGCAGGGCATTCCTCCGCTGGTGGCAGGTTCAGCAAAGATATTGGTTGAGTTCAAAGTCGATGCTGACGGGTTGTTGTCTGTGTCGGCGCGGGAAGCGACTTCAGGTATTGAAGCCCAGGTCGAGGTCAAACCTTCTTACGGTCTCACTGATAAAGAAATCGCTGCGATGCTGCACTCTTCCTTTGAACACGCTAAGGGGGATGCTGATGAAAGGTTGTTAGCCGAAGCAAGAGTAGAAGCGGGGCGAGTCATTGAGGCGCTGAGCAATGCGTTGTCCGAGGATGGTGTAACTTTGCTGTCTGATTCAGACAGGGCTTTGCTGCGAGATGCGATAGCTAGGTTGGAAGGACTCGTCGTTGCTGGTGAGGTGAGGGAAATTACTGAAGGTACTGAGATGCTTGGTAAAGCCAGTGAGGATTTTGCTGAACTCAGGATGGANGCTGCCGTTCGTAAAGCNTTGGCGGGTCGTCAGATTCAAGAATTAGATTCGGAGTTTTAGGTCATGCCCCAGCTTATATTTTTGCCTCATGCCGAACGATGTCCTGATGGTGCCGTGATAGACGCTAAAATCGGTGACGTTTTGATCGATGTGGCGCTCGCTAACGGTATTGATATTGAACATGCGTGCGAGATGGCCTGCGCCTGTACGACCTGTCATGTTGTTCTTAGGGAAGGGTTTGACTCGTTGGAAGAATCCGATGAGAGCGAGGACGATCTTCTTGACAAAGCTTGGGGCCTTGAGCCTGAATCAAGATTGTCGTGCCAGGTAGTCGTTGGCGATGAAGATTTGGTAATCGAAATTCCCAAATACACTATTAATCAGGTATCGGAAAACCATTAAGGTGGTCGACATGAAATGGACTGATGTCAATGATATTGCTATTGATCTGTGCGAGGCGCATCCGGAGGTCGACCCTTTGTCCGTTAGGTTTACTGATTTGCGAGAGTGGGTGATGGCGTTAGAGGGTTTTGATGATGAAGCTGAGCGCTGTGGGGAAAAGATACTTGAAGCCATTCAGATGGCATGGCTGGACGAANTTTAAGCCACTATAATACGCTCCTTTTTATACCATCATTAATCTGGAGTAAGAGACATGGCGATGGAGAGAACCTTCTCAATCATCAAACCCGACGCGGTTGCAAAAAATNTTATCGGTAAAATCATCTCGCGATTCGAAAAAGCAGGTCTTAGNATCGTAGCCTCGAGAATGGAACGCCTGTCTGTAGAAAAAGCAAAAGGATTTTATGCAGAACACGAGGGTAAAGGCTTCTTNGAAGACCTGGTAGGTTACATGTGTTCTGGACCTGTGATTGTTCAGGTTCTGGAAGGAGAAGGCGCGATCGCACTTAATNGAGAGCTTATGGGAGCTACTAATCCTGTTGAGGCAGCAGCNGGCACTATNAGGGCTGATTTTGCGGAGTCCATTGACGCCAATGCTGTTCATGGCTCCGACTCTCCCGAATCCGCAGCGCGGGAAATCAGCTACTTCTTTTCAGATGGCCAGCTCTGCGACCGTTAGGCAANAGCATGAGCAGCCTCGCCGAGCAGCGNGTCAATTATCTGGGTTATACCCAGTCTATGTGGCGAGAGCTGCTTGTTAAATTAGGTGAGAAACCATTCCACTCTGGGCAAGTAATGAAGTGGATTCATCATCGTTTCGAGGATCAGTTCTCGGAAATGACCGATCTGAGTATGAAACTAAGGTCGTACCTAGCAGAACATGGCTGCCTTGATGAACCGAAAGTCGTCAAAGAACTGATTAGTGAGGATGGGACACGCAAATGGCTGATCCAATCTCTTTCAGGCAGTCTGATCGAAACGGTTTTTATTCCAGAGGATAATCGAGGCACGCTTTGTGTATCTTCGCAGGTTGGCTGCGCGCTAGATTGTAGTTTTTGCTCCACGGGGAAACAGGGATTCAACAGCAATCTCACTTCGGCAGAGATCATCGGGCAATTGCGCATCGCTATAAGGCGGCTGGCGGAGGTTTATCCGGACCGTTCAAGGGTTGTATCCAATGTTGTTATGATGGGGATGGGAGAGCCTTTGCTGAATATTGACAACGTTCTGCCGGCGGTTGAGTTGATGATGGACGACCTTGGATATGGTATTTCAAAACGCAGAGTCACGATCTCGACAGCGGGGGTAGTTCCAGGTATAGAAAAACTCTATGAGGCCACTGATGTATCACTGGCAATTTCTTTGCACGCGCCAAACGACGAGCTTAGAAATCAGTTGGTCCCTATCAATAAAAAGTACAACATCGACACACTCCTTGCGGCCTGCATGAAGTACGCTAAGAATCTAGGTGAAAAACGCACGGTGACCGTCGAATACACCTTGATAGATAATGTTAACGACAGGTTTGAGCATGCCCATCAGTTATCTCGCCTGCTCAAAGGTTTTCCCTGTAAGATCAACCTAATTCCGTTCAATCCCTTTCCTGGGACTGACTATAAACGACCTTCCATGAATGCAGTAAGAGCATTTCAGAACAAGCTCGTGAGAGAGGGGCATGCCGTGACTGTCCGCACGACTCGGGGTGATGATATTCAAGCAGCCTGCGGTCAGCTGGTCGGTCAGGTTTTAGATCGAACCAAGAGACAGTCTAGGTATCAGCGAATCCAAGTAGGGGAGGTCCTATGAGATCGCTGACGTTAATTGGTATGTCATTTTGCTTGGTTGCTTGCGCGCTGAATGAACCTAAACCTCAAGGAACTAATGCCAAGAAGTCAGAGATAGTGCAGCGTCAACTAGACCTTGGTATCGGTTACATGCGTAATGGCGACTATCAGAGGGCCAAGGAGAAACTGAACAGGGCACTCGATATTGAACCGGAAAATGGTGCTGTACATGCGACCTTCGGTTTGATTTTTCAGCTGGAGGGCGAAGATAAACTGGCGGAGACTTACTTCATAAATGCAATTCGATTCGATCCTTTGTCGGCCCGAGTTAGGAATCTGTACGGCGCATTCTTGTTTGCAAAAAAGCGCGACGGTGAAGCGATCGATCAGCTGTTGAAAGCTTCCGAAAACCGTTTTTACTCGAACCGCCCAAGCGTATTTGAAAACCTGGGTGTTGCCTATAATCGTGTTGGTGACAAGTCTAGTGCGGAAGCAGCCTTTACCCGGGCAGTGCAGTTGAACCCGGAGCAGGCTCGCGCCTTATTAGAGTTGGCTTTGTTGCGCTTCGATGAGAGAGACTACGTAACGTCTCGTCAGTATTACCGTCGTCATGTTGCTATAGCCCCCAAGTCGCCAAAAGCTTTGCTTCTCTGCACACAATTGGCCAAGGTGTTCGGGCAGCGGGATGAGGAAGCGAGTTGTGCGGAAGCGCTGGAAGGAATTTACCCTGCCAGCTCGGAGAACCGGGAATATCAGAGTGAACGACGTGAGTTCGGAAACTGATTCAACTTTCGTTGACGTGCCTAAAGGCCCTTCTGCTGTTCTGGTGGAGGCGCGTGAAAAACTAGGTCTTAGTCAGAGAGACGTTGCTGATCAGTTGTTTCTAAAGCCGCAGTACATTAAGAATATCGATGATGGCGAATTTGATCGTATTCCCAAACAGGCTTTTGTCAGAGGTTACT
The DNA here is from genome assembly GCA_002694945.1 of Gammaproteobacteria bacterium. Classification (GTDB taxonomy): domain Bacteria; phylum Pseudomonadota; class Gammaproteobacteria; order Pseudomonadales; family Azotimanducaceae; genus UBA9659. The sequence continues at coordinate 9,616 of NZNP01000139.1, read as the reverse complement.
TGCGCTCATATGCCCGAACCGTTGAATTAGACGGCAACCTTATCGTCGAACTGTATGATAAGGTGCGACAGCGAGTCGAACCCGAGCCCGAATTCGCAGGGGTGACAGAGGAGAAGGTTGGTGCGGCCCACATTACTGGTTCGATTTTTAATGCTGGCACCATTAGCCTTTGTCTACTTTTGGTCGTTATTGGGCTAGTCTGGTCGCTGGTCGACTATGACGAGACTGAGTCCTCATTGAGTAACACTCTTCCTGCTGCTAGCGGAAATGGAGCATACCAGACTGCGTCAGCCGCCGATTCTTATGTTGGGGCTCCGATGAGCCGCAATTTAGCTCGAGCAGTCGATGACTATATGAGCGTTAGCGGTGATGAAGATAAAGATAACGAGATGAAAAATGTCGAGAAGATCAGTGTTGAAATGAGTTTAGATACAGCACGAATAGCTGATGTTGTGGCTATTGAATTGACGGCTGCTGAAGCCAATCGAGCAGAAGCTGAAACTGTTAAAGCAGAGAGCCAAATCGATAATCAAGCTATCAGTGTTGAGCGTTTTGAGAAAGGCCCGTTCGAATATATAACAGTTGATGCGGGCGGCCTTGATGAACTGCTCCTAACCTTCGGTGACGAATGTTGGGTGGAAGTTTCTGATGGCCGTCATGAGATAGTCTACTACGAAGATTTACACGAAAAAGGGGATGTTCTGACGATATATGGTACGTTGACATTTGAAGTGCTTTTGGGGAAGGCAACGGTCGTCGAGATGCTATACAATGGCGCTCCTGTCGACCTCGAGCCCTATATCGGACGAGACAAAACCGCAAAAATTTATATTGCTGATTAGTCCATTCGTTCCGGCGTCATCATGAAAATTCAAGCAGTTAGAGGTATGCAGGACATCTTGCCTGCACAAAAAAAATTATATCGTCGTGTTGAGGATGCTGCACGGGCTACCTTGGATGCCTATGGCTACCAAGAGGTTGGGCTACCACTTCTTGAACAGACGCGACTTTTTCAACGTTCGGTTGGTGAGAATACTGATATTGTTGCTAAGGAAATGTACACCTTCGAGGATCGGAACGGTGACAGTCTAACCCTGAGACCAGAAGGAACAGCCAGTTGCGTCCGTTTCGGCGAAGAAAACGGTCTTTTTTTCAATCAAATGCAGCGCCTTTGGTACTCGGGCCCCATGTTTCGTCATGAACGACCTCAAAAAGGCAGATACCGTCAGTTTGAGCAAATCGGTGTTGAGTGTTTCGGCATGCCTGGTCCTGACATTGATTCAGAACTGCTCCTCCTATGTGCCCGAATATGGCGAAAGCTCGGCATTGAGGATCAACTAAGATTAGAATTGAATTCGCTAGGCAATAGTGAAACACGTGACCAATTTACGACCCACCTTGTGGAATACTTGTCCCGATATCTAAACGATCTTGATGAAGAAAGTCAGCGGCGCCTAAAGACTAACCCCTTGCGTATTTTGGATAGCAAAGACGACCGGACTCGCGACATTCTTAAAGAAGCACCTGTTCTGAGTCAATTTCTTGACGACGAGTCACGTCAACATATTGATTCGCTCTGTGCTATGTTAGACCAGTCTGGTGTGTCCTATTTGATAAACCCAGCGATAGTTCGAGGATTGGATTATTACAATAGAACTGTTTTTGAATGGGTGACCGATAATCTAGGTGCTCAAGGGACGGTCTGCGGTGGTGGCCGATATGATGGTTTGGTTAGTCAATTGGGCGGAAAGGATACACCGGCGGTAGGTTTTGCCATGGGGCTTGATCGCCTCGCCATGATGCTGCCTAGTGTTGATGAGGACTCCGCTGGTCTTGATATTTTCTTTGTCTCGCAGGGCGGTGCAGCTCGTGCCGCGGCGGTTGGTCTTGCGGAAGACCTGCGAAATGCGCTTAATGCCAAATCTATTCAAGTGCACTGCGGCGGGGGTAAATTTAAGGCTCAGCTGAAAAAAGCAGACGCCTCTGGCGCTTCGTTAGCTATTATCCTCGGAGAAGAAGAGGTGGAAAACGGCACAGTCGGTGTAAAATATTTGCGGTCTCGGCGAGAGCAGATAACTGTTAACCAATCGGAACTGGCCATTTGGTGTCAATCGCATTTTGGGAAGGAGTAGGTAGTTGGTTGAAACTGACGAAGAACAGCTTGAGGTTCTAAAAAATTGGTGGGGCGAGAACGGTACATCTTTAATTACCACTATCGTACTTGCAGTAGGTGTTATTTTCGGTTTCCGAGCGTGGGAAGATAACGTGANGGAAACTGGTGAGTCTGCGTCGAAGGCTTATCAGAATTTGATTCAGGCGTCTTCGAATCTAAAGGATGAAAACCTCCGTTTGACTGCGCTAAGTCTTGGTGAAGAACTCAAGACGGATTATGAAGATTCAGCATATGCGATCTTTGCTGCATTCCATTTAGCTAAAATTGCAGTCGATCAAGATGATTTAGCAAAGGCTCGATCGGAGCTTGAATGGGTTCTTGCTGCGCAACCNGAACAACATTTAGAAACTATCGCCCGAATGCGGCTTGCTCGTGTTCTAGTTGCGATGGATGATGCTGATTCTGCATTAGCTAGCCTGGCGGACCATGTGCCCGCGATAGGCCAGCAGGCGACTTGGTCTGAAACGAGGGGCGATGTTTATTTGGCGAAGGGCGATCGTATGAATGCCCGGCTGGCCTACCAGANGGCGCTGGAATCATTGGGCGATGACCGCAACCGACCCTTGTTGGAGCTTAAGCTTGCGGATATCCCNCTTGTTACCGATTCATTGTCAACGGAAGAAGATGCATGAGGACTTTTCTTAAGCTCGCGCTCGTTGTGCTGATGAGCTTTACTGCAGGGTGCAGTTGGTTTGGCGATGATGANGAACCAGAGGAGATAAAGCCGAATCCCNTGCCTAAAATCCAGGAAGAGGTAGGTTTGCGTGTTGTCTGGAGTAAAAAAATCGGTAAAGGAGCAGATGATCGCGCGGTAAAGATACTCCCAACCGTAGTGGATACCCGAGTTTTTGCAGGAGCTCCTGATGGTACTGTTAAGGCGCTGGCTATAGATAATGGTCGAGAAATTTGGTCTGTAAAAATCAGGAACTTCTACNCCAAGGAAGAGCTCGCCAATGCCTTCTCCAAGGATCTCGATACGATTACTGGTGGGGTTGGAGTAGGTGGCGATCTGGTTGTTGTGGGTTCTGCCTCTGGTGACCTGATNGCTCTTAATCAGAGCGATGGCACACTTGCCTGGCGGGTAAGNGCTAGCAGCGAAATACTTTCGCCACCGTTGGTCAATCGCGATCGGGTTNTCGCGCAGACCATCGATGGCAAGGTGACGGCNTANGATNCTNTNGATGGAGAGAGGCTCTGGGTCTATACGATGAATACGCCTCCTCTTTCCCTGCGTGGAACCGCACGACCTTTGTTTTATGGTGAGCTTGTGATTGCCGCTTTTGCCAACGGTCGTGTGGCTTTTCTTGATCAGGAAAAAGGCCTAGCAGCGTACGATCAGCGTATCGGTATCGCCCAGGGATCGACCGATTTAGAACGTCTCGTTGACATAGATGGCGTTATGCAAATTGTTGAAGGTAAGTTATACGTTGCGAGTTTTCAGGGGCGTATCGTTGGTATCGATATCAGCTCCGGAAGGTTGCTGTGGGCGGAAGAAATTTCCAGCCTTACAGGTGTCGGCAGCGGTTTTGGGAATGTTTACGCAGCCCATGCTGACAGTCAGCTGACGGCATACAATGGTGATAATGGTCGCGAAATATGGAACGTTGACGCGCTTTTGCACCGAGATATTACAGCCCCTGTTACCCTCGGTAGCTATTTGGCGTTCACTGACTTCGAAGGATACGCGCATGTGTTAGCCCAATCCGATGGTCGGTTCGTAGGGCGGCGAAAAATTGATGGTAAAGGTATTAAGGCTGGACTTGTGAGTGCAGGTGGACGCCTATATGCGTTGACTGATAGCGGTACACTTGCCGCCATTGAAATAAAATAAAACTCTATTATGTTACCTGTCATTGCTTTGGTAGGTAGACCGAACGTCGGTAAATCGACACTGTTCAATCGTCTTACCCGGACCCGTGATGCATTGGTCGCCAGTTTCCCTGGTCTGACGCGTGATCGTCAATACGGTCGGGGGGCTCTGGGTGACTTTGAATATGTGGTGGTGGATACAGGAGGGCTGTCTGGCGAGGAGTTGGGTATTGATGGACCCATGGCGGAGCAGGCTAGACAAGCTATTGGCGAATCGGATTTGGTACTGTTCATGGTTGATGCCAAAGATGGTCGCATGGCNGGGGATGAAAATATTGCCGCTTATCTGCGTCAGAATGAAGTCAAGACTATTTTGGTNGCCAACAAAATTGATGGACAAAATCCTGATTTTGTCACTGGGGAATTCTTCGCTTTAGGTTTGGGCGAGCCTCATGCGATTTCGGCGAGTAATGGTCATGGTGTTCGTTATCTGGTGAATTATGAACTGGTACGTCATCTGCCGCAGCCCACTGCANTCGATGAGGCTCTCTCGGCCGAGGGTATCAAGATTGCCGTTGTAGGGCGTCCGAACGTTGGCAAGTCTACACTTGTCAATCGCCTCTTGGGTGAAGACAGGGTAGTGGTATTTGACGAAGCGGGCACAACGCGGGACAGCATTTATATTCCTTATGAAAGAGATAGTCGGACATACACTCTAATCGATACTGCTGGCGTTCGNAGACGAGGGAAGGTGACTGAGAAGATAGAAAAGTTNTCCGTCATTAAAACATTGGAAGCCTTGTCGGACGCTAACGTCGTCATTCTTATGATCGATGCGCGGGAAGGGTTGGTAGATCAAGACCTTCATTTGCTAAGCCATGTGCTAGAAGCTGGTCGGGCATTAGTGATTGCGATCAATAAGTGGGATGGCATCGAGCAGGAACAGAAAGACCTTATTCGCAGTGAATTGGATCGGCGTCTGACTTTCATCGAATTTGCTCGTATCCACAGGATATCGGCGTTGCATGGTAGTGGTGTTGGCAACCTTTACGATTCGATTCACGAAGCTTATGCTGCGGCGACTCTTAAAGTACCCACCTCGCGCCTGAACGAGATTCTTGAGAAAGCTGTTTTTGAGCACCAGCCTCCTCTAGTTCGCGGTCGTCGAATTAAGCTTCGGTATGCTCATCTTGGCGGCAACAATCCACCAACGATTGTGATTCATGGTAACCAGACAGCTGATTTGCCGGAAGCTTATCGGCGTTACCTAATGCACCGTTTTATTGAAGCGCTTGGGTTGCGCGGCACGCCGCTTCGACTGGAGTTGCGCACTGGCGAGAACCCCTTCAAAGGGCGTAAAAATAAGTTGACGGACCGTCAGGCCAATCGACGGCGACGTATGATGGCGCATGTAAAAAAGGGCAAGAAGAAACAGAAGCGCTGATTTTAGACCACTCGAAATCAGACTGGTTTGAGATCACATAGTTAGGTCTTCTAACTTATTATGGCCGGTTTAGAAATAAAGCGGGATTGACTCTCGCGTTATTAAGGCTGACGCCCCAATGTAGGTGAGGGCCAGTCACTCTGCCGGTCGAGCCCACCAAGCCAATTAGTTGACCCTTGACGACCCACTCCCCAATTTCAACNGATATTTCGGAAAGATGACAGTACATCGTCACCAGACTGTGGCCGTGATCAAGCAGAATAGTGTTGCCGTTGAAAAAGTAATCGCCGGTGGCGGTTACGAACCCGGACGAGGGTGCATAGACGGGTGTGCCCTCCGGGGCGGCGATATCCATGCCGCTGTGGGGTGAACGGGATTGGCCATTGAGTATCCGGCGCAATCCAAAGGAACTGGACATTGGGCCGTCGACTGGGAGTTCAAATGAGNTATCGGTAAGCCTGTCGGTATTGAACGTCAAGAAAGCAGCATCCATCTCAGCGCGTTCTCGGTGGATTCTATCCATGTCTTGGGTATAGGGGTTGACTTTACGATTGTTTTTAATCGTTAGGTGCTGTTCCTGATAGGTTTTGCTGACGACCTCGAACGACAGCTTGACGTCACCTGCGTTGACGTAATGTTTTCCAGTTCTCGCTGATAGAGGAATACCGATTATCGCGGTCAGTCCATTATTTGTTTCGGTGACCCAGACACGCTGACCTCTGTAAGTTACATTTTTTGATGGTACGGAAATCAGAGCAATACCGCCGGGTACGACTTCAGAATTTGGCAAGGCATTAGTCGATGAGATGAAGAACAGCATGGTCAGGAAAATGACGCGATGCATTAGGGCGTGTCCTCTCTCTCGATCACAGTGGCAACAACGGAGCCCTTATTCAAGCGTGTCTTGATCCTATCACCCGTATTGATTTCTTCGCTATTTAGCAAAACTTTGCCCGTCTCGGCGTTAGATACAATTGCAAAACCACGTTGCAGAGTAGCAAGAGGGCTCAGAGCGTCGAGTTTACCAGAGATGCGAGCAAATCTAGCCTGCATGTCACGCCGATGGTTCTGTTCCACTATTTTTAGTTTTTCATGCAAGTTTGCCAATCGCTGGCGCCGTGATGCGAGCGCTGCAGTGGGTGATGGCAAGTGGACTGTCGATAGTCTAGATTGACCTCTGCTTAGGATGTTTTGCACGCTCCGGTTCAGTCGGCCTTCCAAGTCGTCAAGACGTTGTGTCAGTTCGTTTAGATGGTGAGCTGGATGCCTGAGTCGACGCTTTAGATGGCCAACTTCGCGTAGGTCATCCTGCATTTTCTGCGCGACTGAGAGTTTCAGTCGTCTTTTTAATGAGTTTAGCTGATCAGTAATCACCTCGCCGTCTGGAGTAATGAGTTCGGCAGCCGCAGATGGGGTCGGAGCCCGAAGATCAGCTACAAAGTCGGAAATAGAGACATCAGATTCATGGCCGATAGCAGCGACTATCGGCAGCCTGCTGGCCGAGATCGCCCGCGCCACTGGCTCTGTATTGAATGACCAAAGATCTTCGAGAGAACCACCGCCACGAGTCAGCAACACGAGGTCAAAAGGGTCTTTGCTGTAAAGGTTCGCGAATCTCAGTGCTTCGACGATCTGTGCGACAGACTCTTCGCCCTGAACTTGCACTGGCAGAATGCTGAGGCGGAGTGCTGGGAAACGTCTTCGCACAACACTTATTACATCGCGGATGGCTGCGCCCTGGGTTGAGGTGATTACGGCAATGTGCGATGGCATGGCCGGCAGCGGTTTTTTGCGATCTTCGTCGAATAGTCCTTCGGCCTGTAGGCTGTCTTTTAGCTTGTCGAAAGCACGTCGCAGTGCACCGTCCCCGAAGTCTTCCAAAAATTCAGCAATCATTTGGAATTCGCCTCGCCCTTCATAGAGACTGATTCGGCCCCTTACTATCACTTGCTGACCGTCTTTAGGTTCGAATTTCACCGTTTGGTTACGGTTCTTGAACATCGCGCAGCGGATTTGGGCCTTATCGTCCTTGAGCGTGAAATACCAGTGCCCAGACCGAGGTCTGGCAAAATTAGAAATTTCACCCTCAACAAAGAGAAGCGGAAATTCCGATTCAAGCAATCGCTTTGCATGCTTGTTGAGCTCGGAGACGGATATGATTCGCCGGTTGGACTCGTTCATTGGTGTCTATAGGGTTATCGCAGAGTCAGCATATACAGGTACTAAGAGGAATGACAGATCCACCTAGGATTCTGACAACGGTTGTATAGTGTGAGGATGCTATGCAATAAATCCTTATCAAGGCTGCATGTTGATTGGTAAACCGGGTAGCTATTTAGAACTGATTTATATTTTTGTCTTTGCATTTCAGGTTTATTTCTATAGCTAGTGCACGTCTGTCCCGTGCCTTGGGTTGCGTTATATAATCGGACCTGTTTCGCAATGTCTAAGCTTATGTCTTCAACTCTTCAGGATATTCATCAGGAAAAGATCCTGATCCTGGACTTCGGCTCTCAGTACACCCAATTGATTGCCAGACGGCTGCGTGAGTCGGGGGTCTACTGTGAAATCTTTCCATATGACCTTAGCGAAACTCGGGCTCGGGATTTTGCGCCAAATGGCATTGTGCTTTCTGGTGGACCAGAATCTGTCAACGCTGAGGCGACGTTGGTTGCGCCCGGTTATGTGTTCGAGCTCGATGTCCCCGTATTAGGAATTTGCTATGGCATGCAGACCATGGCAAAACAGCTAGGAGGCGAAGTCCAAGTATCAAGTAAAAGTGAATTTGGGTTCGCTCGTGTGCAGCTGATGCAGGAAAGTCAGCTACTTGGTGAACTGAAGGATGGTATCGAAGACGACGAATCATACCTTGATGTTTGGATGAGCCATGGGGACAAGGTGACCCGGACGCCTCCCGGGTTTGTTGTGGGCGGTCGCAGTGATAATACTGATATTGCGCTCATGTTTGACGAGGAGCGGTCTTTCTATGGCGTACAGTTTCATCCGGAAGTCAATCATACCCTTCAAGGGGCGGAGATAATCGATCGATTCGTCAAGAAAGTCTGCAAGTGTAAAGCCCTTTGGACACCAACTAAAATCGTTCAGGATATCGTTGAACGAATTCGGGTTCAGGTCGGCAGTGGTCGAGTCATCCTTGGAATGTCCGGCGGCGTCGATTCTAGTGTGGTTGCCGCATTGTTGTCTCGAGCTATAGGAGATCAGCTAACGTGTGTGTTCGTCGACAATGGCTTGTTGCGGTATGACGAAGCGAACCAGGTCGAAAAAATGGTGGGAGAAGGTACGCAAAATGTATATGCCTTAAATCTTGTCACCGTGAACGCGACTGACAGATTTTTGTCGCGGCTTGAGGGTGTTACCGATCCTGAAGAGAAGAGAAAGATAATCGGCAACACGTTTATCGACGTGTTTGATGAACAGGCGGCAACTATTGAGGGTGTCGGTTTTCTTGCTCAGGGCACCATTTACCCGGACGTAATTGAGTCTGCAGGGCATGAGGAGGGTAAAGCGCATGTGATCAAGTCTCATCACAATGTGGGTGGCCTACCTGATTATATGAATTTGGAGCTGGTCGAACCGCTGCGAGAACTTTTCAAGGACGAGGTACGTAAGATTGGGTTGGAGCTCGGACTTTCTCGCGAAATGGTTTTCCGTCATCCTTTTCCTGGTCCTGGGCTAGGCGTTCGCATTCTGGGTGAGGTCAAGCCGATCTACGCGGACTTGTTGCGGGAGGCCGATCACATTTACCTACAAGAACTCCGAGCAGCTGGGCTCTATGATCAGGTCAGTCAGGCTTTTACGGTATTCCTGCCGGTCCGCTCCGTGGGCGTGGTTGGAGACGCGAGGCGATACGAATACGTTATCGCTCTTCGAGCGGTAGAGACTATAGATTTTATGACAGCGAGATGGGCCCATCTCCCTTATGAGTTTCTAGAGCGAGTTTCCAGTCGCATTATTAACGAGATCAGTGGCGTTTCCAGGGTTGTCTACGACGTCTCAAGTAAGCCGCCTGCTACGATTGAGTGGGAGTAAATAAAAGTAAATAAAAACAACTGTTTAGGGAAATTATCATGAATAAAACTTTATTATTTCTAACTATATTTTCTTTAGGATATGTGTTCAATGATGTCTCAAATGAATACGATTTGAACTTAATTGGTATCGTCAAAGCA
>NZNP01000138.1 GCA_002694945.1 Gammaproteobacteria bacterium | reverse complement strand
AAAATCTGACCTCCTCTTACGTCGCAGGTCTCAGCACTTATCGAGGGAAATAACTTTTCAACCCTTCTTCTTAAATCTGCAGGCGAAATCAGCTGATATCTTTCAACCTATGTGCTTTTACCCTCGAAAGACAAATAGATAAACGGTAGTTCACAATCTGCCGTCAGCGGCATAACATACCAAGACGATTATATTTTTCCAGGAATATGAAACCGGCACGTCGCTAGCTCAACAGATTTCGTACAATTAGATTTTTAAAGACAACTGCCTACTCAAGCTCTTCTATTTATTTATACACACTCGGGAAAAGCCTTTAGAAAAATGTTGGTGAGGATTCGTGCTAACCTTTAAATATGGTTCGCTAACAAACTATGCAACCTAAGTCTAAGTCCACTCGAGTCAAGACGCTTACTCAGCAGCTCACTTGTTTCTTATCAATAATTTTTATCGCGACGATTAACATCGCCGCTGACACAAATAGTGTCGCGGTCGAAGCCGAATCTAATAATGGTCATTTTTTTGCTAGGCAATTTCTACAGACTACGTCGACCAGTCAAAACATTACGAATCTGACCATTATCAACACATCGGAACAGCACCAAATTTTTAAAGGCACATTGTGGAACGGCGAAGGCACACAGCAAGGCAGTGAGACTATGCTTTTAGGTAAAGCTGTGCCTCCTATGGGTCGTATTAATTTGAGTTCCGAGGCGATAGAAAACATCTTTGGTATTGGAGCTTGGAAAGGGCCAGCGATATTGCGCGTAGAAGGCGGGAGCAACTTTGACCTTATATCCAAGTTAATTAGTCCTAGCGGACTTATCAGCAACACCAACTGTGTTCGCGAAGGCAATGTACTGAATGTTGAAGGATTCGACTCGACCAATATGACCTTTATCCGATTGATTAACACTAATGACAGTGAAACCGGAGTAGTGATTGGTACCCTCTATGATCCTAGAGGCAATGTAGTAGGAAGAGCTGACTCCGTCCTTGCTGCTAATCTAACCTCATTTCAACAACTTTGGCTAAGCCGAAAAGATCTCGCCAACAAAGTTGGNTCNGAGTGGAGCGGAGAGGCATTATTAGAATTGNGTCAAATCGATGGTTTAAAGCTTTTAAATCTCAACTACATCACGGNTGAAAAAACCTTCTTTAACTTCTCATGTTTCGAAGACAGCGATTCGGCGCGAGTTTACTTGCAAACGACCTCAACGAGCCAGAATGTTTCATTTACTCATTTAGTCAACACATCCGATGCGGATCAGCAATTTTTTGGGACNCTTTTTAATAGGGATGGCNATGTGATTGGCTTTCGGAATCAACCATTGCATTTTGATGTTATTCCTCCTCGAGGGAGACTAATAATTTCCTCCGAAGATATTGAAAGCGCCTTCGGAATTAGCCCATGGNCNGGACCCGCGATGCTAGAAGTAAANGCTTCGGGANCNTTTGAATTGATGACCAAACTNACTAGNCCNAGCGGNCTTACTAGCAACACAAATTGCGTCAGAAAAGATAGCGTTCATAATATTGGTGGCTTTGATCAGNCAAATATGANTTNCATACGATTTATCAATATTGGGNACACNCCGATNCGNAATATCAGAGGNTCNATTTACNACTCTGACGGAAATNNTATTGGTGACCCAAANNTTATTTTGATTTCCGAACTTCCACCAAAAGCNCAGNTCTGGCGGAATCGCAACGAGTTATCAAGCACCTTTGGTGACACNTGGAANGNCACTGCAGCCTTAANNATCACAAACCCAGANGCTAATTTAAGATTAATCAATCTNNTTTACGTCAATAATGCNACATTCTTTAACTTTTCCTGCTACGANACGGGACTATAAAAAAGCATAACNCANGNACANNNCAGCTAGTCAAGATTACGAGAATTAATTGACAGTACCTAACCTCAATTCATCAGCGCCGTATAACGGCGGTCGGCTTCAGCGTCCTGCTGATAAGCAGCAATATGCCGTGCTGAGTTTCCGTCAAGTTTTGATAAGACATCTNGGNACTATGACCNNAATTGCTNNGGTCGCNGGAGCACTNGTCAGTTCCGCTGTTTCTTTTGGAAATTGGTCGTTATTACTGGAATTACACACCTTGAACTATGCTTTAGGTATCCTAACTGTTCTGCTNGCAATGGCNGTCTACGCCAGACTGAANGATATCCCAANATCTCCCTTGCAATTNGCTTGGATAGGTTATCTCGCATTAATATCATTGGTCGAAGAGTTGGCTTTCCGTGTATTTATACCTTTAGCCTTGAACAATTATCTAAGCTTGCAATTCAGTATTGTTTTCAGCAGTTTGATCTTTGGTATCTTGCACTACGCAACACTTCGATGGCGATTGGGCGCTTGCCTTCTTACGGTGCTGGGCGGGATTGGGTTCAGTCGTCTTTTGCAGGAGACAGATGACTTGGCACTCGTTGTACTGGTCCATTGGGCAGTGACATTCCTAAATACGCCACGTCCACCAATAGCTAGTGCCCGCTATTGACCGGATCGAAGCACGTAAATTTGANCTCGTGATTAGTTATAGCAAAGCCAAATTGTTCAAAAACCTAAGCTACGGACCGTAACCCAGCGTTTTGAGATTCGCTGAGTGTTGGTCTGAAGTCAACGAGTATCTCGACAAACAGACCAAGGCTAAAGGAACCAACACTGCCATTAGAATAATCTTAATTAACACAAATTGATAAACTGCTATTTCCTGTTGCTGAGGGGTGTGAGCATCATCAAAGCCTGCCCATTTGATCATGAATCCTGCTAANAAGACCCCNACACTCCCTACAAGTTTCGTTACGAGATTACGACCTACTAAGACTAGGCCATCTGATCTCGACCCGGTCGCCGCCTGATGTTCCTCCACAACGTCCGCAAACATAGAACCTAATAAGATAACAAAGAAAGTCCAAATAGCGCCGCTCAAAAGACCGTGGAAGGCCCAGACCCACCATAAAGGGCTCAAAACTCCGCCACCTGACTTCGGAACTATATCTGTTCCCAAATAATAGTCTGCGGCCATTAACCCAATAAGAAGCGGCGACACCANGAAACTGATCGAACCCGCAACTAAAACGAGGTCACGTTTATTTCGTCCTTTTGCAATCCGCCATGTGACTAATGCTGCTATCGCACCACCTCCCAGATGAAGAGGCCCGGCCCAAAATAGATCACGAGGATTAAAGTGGAACAGATAATTGTTTAGATATATTGCGTCGCCACTTTGAACACCGCCATTTACACTAAANAAAATAAACGCAATTAACAGCGTCATCCAATTTCGATTGCGAATGAGCGCTCCAAGCTCCAAGAATAACAATCGAAAAGAAAAATCTTGACCCTTTCCAGATTGGTCCAACGCTAGGGATTCCTTCTCAACCGTAATCAATCTCATCGTGCCCGTATACGTTGACCAAACTAGGAGTGCGCTTACCCATAATGCAGCCAGAGGGTATAGGTGGGACTGGTTCCAGTCAGGCATGAGAAGCATGATCGGGCCTAAGCAGTAAGCTATTCCACCTATCTCAAAAACACGATCAGTCGCAATTAGCTGATTCCGTTGCGAATAGTCCTTGTATAGCTCTACCCCTAAAGCATATCTTGGAACAGCGAAGATAGTCTGAGCCACTCGGAAAGAGACAACTAATACACTTAACTGAGCAAACAATATCCATTGTTCGTCACCGAGTCGCAAAACAAAGAGCGCAAAACAACAGAGCCCCATAGGAAAAATGCCAACAAGCATGAAAGGAATTCTTCGTCCATATGGACCCTTATGCCTGTCAGACCAATAAGCAATTATTGGATCCGAAATTGCGTCAAAGACCACTGATATAAATAATGCGAGACCAGCTAATGCAGCAGAGAGACCAAGAATTTGGTTGTAGTAGTAAAGTAAAAACATACTAAAAAAATCATTNACCCCGGCTAAGCCGAGAGCNGGCAAGCCCCACCAATACATCTTTCTTTCAGTCTTCGGTGAAACAAATCTGAACGTCAACCAGGAAAGACGTTCGCCCACATCTCCATCTAAATCATCTCGATTTACGCTAGANTTCTTGTTNAAGTATTCGATTAGCATGGGTATCGACTGAAAGATCTTGCTGGTTTCTTAGGATNTGACATTAAATTATCGGCATCCGCTTCTNTATCTTGTTATCGGGCACTTTACCATTTCAGGCGCTGCGCCATGACTCGAAATAACCTCCCCTGCAACCGCAAGAACCTGATATAAACTCATACAAATTGCTTAAATTAGAAAGTCGAGACCTGNCNAAATGGAGCAANGGAACCAAAATAGTTTTTGNGAGCCTACCAAATGGCAACATTCGTAATTTGCTCTTTCTAATACGCGAGTAGAAGTGCAGAAATAGACGCTTAAATAGCCTCGAGATTGTTTTAAGTGGCTCACACCGTCGTTGAAAATCTTAAGATAACCTCAGCTTATATCCGCGGCCTGGGAATGAATATTCGACTTAATGACACGCCATCGCGCGCGACACCAGTCTGGCAGAGTCAGCATTGCAGGTGTGACAATCAAAGTAAGGATAGAAGCAAAGCCCAACCCCCAGACAATTGCTTGGGAGAGAGGGACCCATAAATTNGATAAAGCACCGCCATAGGTAATGTTTCGGGCCATTAAATCAACACTAAAGTTCATCGCAAGCGGCATCAATCCGAAGACCGTCGTAAGAGTCGTAAGCATTACCGGGCGCAACCGGGTCATACCAGCTTGCACAGCCAACGAGAGAACATCCGCTTCCAGTTGCTCACGCCTTAGTTGATTGAAAGTGTCTATCAGTACAATATTGTTGTTAACCACAATACCGGCTAAGGCGACAATCCCGATACCTGATAATAACGAGCTAAAAGGGTTTCCAGTCACGAGCAAGCCAATGAAGACGCCGGTTGTAGAGAGTAAGACCGAAAAAAGAATCAAAGAGGATTGGTAGAAACTATTGAACTGTGTCACTAAAAGCACAAACATAAACAGCAAAGCTAATCCAAAAGCGACAAGTGTGAAACCCTGAGATTCTTCTTCTTCCTCGTGATTTCCCCTGAAAGTTAATATTANGCCAGGGTGGATATCTTGCGTTTCGATCCATGCTTTTACTTTTCTCACTATGTCATCAGGTAATACACCTTGCGCTACATTGGCACGAACAACCTCAGTAGGCTGCAGCTGAGTTCGCTGAATCGTTCCGACAGCTTGAGCGGGGAGAACCTCGACAAAACTTGTAATTGGAGACATACCTCTGTCAGTCGCAACCCGAACCTGTTCNAGNGCGAGCAATCCGCGATCGCCGTCAGGATATTTGACTCTTATATCGACAGCATCATCCGCNCGGTCAGGGCGATATTCCCCTAGCTTCACACCATTAGTCACCATCTGAACTGCAAGACCAACAGCCAACACATCCGCNCCCGCCATCGCGGCTTTAGCTCGGTCTACCTCCAAACGCCATTCTAACGAGGGCTTGGGCAGAGAATTCTCTACGTCNACTGCTCCTTCTAGATTACTAAGGTAGTCAGTAATAAGCTTCGTTACCGGACCAAGCAAATCTCTATCGTATGATGCGATTTGAATTTTGATAGGCTTACCTTGAGAGGGGCCCTGCTCCATCTTCCTTACTTCGATTGACAAACCCGCGTATCGAGAAGNCTCCTTGCGAATTTCAGCAATCATGTCATCAGCTTTGAGTGATCGATCATTTTCAGGAATTAGTTCCATGAATATATTNCCTATCTCATCAGAGCCCGAAGATGGATAGCTCCACGCACTCATGCTCGCAACACCTCTAACGCCCAGCACAATATTCTCTACATCCTGGAATAATCGATCCGTTTCATCCACAGAGTAATTCCCAGCCGCATTTACTCGAATTTGCAAAAATTGCGGTTCNGACGTTGAAAAGAATATTACTCCTCGACCAAATTGCCCGTAGAGGTAGAAGGTCCCTGCAAGGATCGCCAGTGTCATTAGGATAGTGCTCAAAGGATTTCTGGCTGAGCTGGTGACTAGACTTACATATACGCCAAGGGCACCTCCNATTCGAGCCGGGCTCCCGCTCTTCAAAAGCCTTAACTTTTCTGAGAACGCTCCTTGGTCGCTGCCTACCCGACCAATCACCGAGCCTAGAGCGGGGGCAAACAGGAGTGAGTAGAGCAGACTCCCACAAAGCACCGCAAATACTGTGACAGGAAGATAGCGCATGAATTTACCTGTCATACCAGGCCAAAACATNAGAGGAAGGAAAGCGGCGAGCGTTGTCGCAACGGAGGCCGTAACTGGCCAAAACATACGAATCGCCGCAGCTGGGTAAGCCACTCTATTGGATGCACCGTTTAACATTCTGCGATCAGCTTCCTCAGTTACTACAATCGCCCCGTCAATCAACATGCCGAGACCGAGCAACAAACCAAACATAACCATGAAGTTATAGGTAAACCCAATAACGTATAAAATCGTGAGNGCAAAAAGCAGGCTAACCGGAATACCAAGTCCCACAATCACACCAGAGCGCAATCCCAAAGCAGCTACAACAACGATCATGACTAGACACAAGGCTGTACCAATGTTGCCCTGAAGCTCGTCGACCTGCTGCTGAGCNAGAACCGATTGATCAACGCTATACAAAACATTCACGCCCCTGGGGAATGTCTTTTGAGACTCCTTGATTAAACGCTTAGCATCAGCAACNGTATCAATGACGTTAGAGGTCGTTCTTTTATGGATTTCCAGCATGATAGCTCGACGTCCATTCATGCGGGAAAAGCCGGGGCGCGTTTTAAAGGTTCGACGAATATTAGCCACATCACTGAGGGTTACGACAGCCTCATCAGTGCTAGTTAACGGCAGATCATACAAATCCTTTGTATCTTCGATCACACTCGGCACTTTGATCGCAAATCGGCCATTACCATTATCTAAATTACCGGCAGGAATAAGTCGATTATTACGAGAGAGCAAACCCAAGAGAGATTCGGGTGATACACCATAATGCTCGAGTGACTTTGGGTCTAAGGTAACCTCAAGAACTTCCTCTCTCGCGCCATACATTTGAACCTTGAGAACANCGGGTAGCGCTTCAATTTTNCGCTTCATTTCACTAGAGAGAAAATAGAGCTCTCTCTCGGTCATCANTTCCGAAGCGAAACCGACCATCAATATTGGAAAGTCCGCTGTGCTCTCCTCTTGAATCACTGGTTCTTCTGCAGAACTTGGAAACTCCGAGCGGGCACGATTAACCGCTTCTCGTAAATCTATTAGCGCCTGATCAATGTCCTGATCTGCCTCAAATTCAACCCCCAATCGTCCAACATTTTCACTCGCAGAACTCGATATTTCTTTCACACCCTCAAGGTTGCGAACTTCTACTTCAAGCGGCATAACAAGAAGCCGTTCGGCATCTTCTGGGGAAATACCTTCACTAAACACAACCACACTAAAGTAAGGCACGGGAATGCTAGGGTCGCTTTCTACCGTAATTGATCGCATGGCAGCGATACCAGCGATTACCACCATAATCATAATCAGAAATGTTGTTCGTGTTCGCCCGATAGCGTTTTCAAGGAAATTCATGGTGTAGTTTTCTACCCGCGCTCCTCCCCAGTATTTAAAAGGCTAGTTTCCGACACTACTGTGACACGCTCGCCTTCACTTACAGCATGCTGACCCACTGTAATCAGTTGCAATCTTTTAGGTAGCCCGGTCACCCAAACACCATCTCCGTCTTCATCAATAATTTGAACTGGGTGGAATAAAACAAGATCATTCAAGACAGATCGTAAACCTAGCTTTCCTTGGTCGTTAAGCAACAGTAGGCTTGGGGATATCCGATGCGCAAGCACTTGGTCTAGTGCGATCTCAACATCGGCAGATAACCCGCTCGCAAATAGGTAATTTTGATTTTGAACTTCTATTTCGATTTCAAAGGTTTTTGTACCAGGTTTTGCTACCTGGGAGACAAACGAAACACGGCCCGGGACGACATCGAATCCATCAATACTTATCGAAGCTCTGCGACCTACTTCAATTCCCTTCAATTTTAATTCGGAAAGGTCCGCACGAATCAAAATCGGATCTAGGTCTACCAAAGTAGCGCAAGCCATGCCGGGTGTAACAAATTGACCCTCTTCCGCATGTACCTCTTCAATAAATCCTGAAAACGGCGCTATTACATTGAGACGCCCCATATCAATTTTTCGCTTCAGGAAGTTTGCTTCCGACAGTTTCAATTGGGATCTACTGTCATACAAACCGGAATCAGACAACAAGCCCTGCTTGGCGAGCTTTTGATTACTGGAGTATACCAATCGCGCCTGTTCAAGTTGCGCTTCTGACTCGATTAACCGGGCTCGACGATCTTCCGTTGAGATTTGGCAAAGCAGTTGACCTTCCTCAACAAAATCGCCACGTTCAATCGGTCGATCTTCGATCAAACCATCAAGCTGAGTCTGAATTAGCACCTCACGTTTGTGGTCAGTTTCCCCACGCAGCTTAACCATGCGGATCTTAAATGCCGCTTCAAGTTCAATCGTTCGAACAGGTGTCAACGGAGAATCCAACTCTCGATCTCGCAGGGCAAGATTGCGATCAGTAATGCTTACATCGTCACTTTTTATTGCATTGGTTAAGAATCCTGAACTCATCCAAAAAGCAAGGCAAAGCGCAATTAGACTCGCTAGCGCATATGTTTTTTTCACTTCGTTTCTATCGCTGTGTTTATAGAGATATCAGGAGCCGATAGTGCTTTTGACACCTGCACAATTTCTATAAATCTTCTTTAGAATGGCCCCAACATGTTCCTTGGGTATCTCAGTGTTGTCATCGCAAATTTCAGATTTTAAACGTCCTTTGCAATTTTTAGGCCTCAGCCGACCTTTGGGCCTAGTAAATACTTACAAATTCATCGGTACAGGACAATACACGACCGCAGATCTCAAAGCGAATTATCCTTCTCATTCTTACCACCAAAACCATGAACATTTCAGTTAGGTAAATCAATTCGCCATAAGATGGACCAATCTTACTTACCGGTATGCTTGTTAGTTGACTCTAGGACTTTCTTATATAGTCTCATTCGATGGAAGATCATTCAAAATAAAGCCAACCTTAAAAAGGAAGCAACTGTGAGTAAAAAAAAGGAATGGACAAGACAACTTCTGGCAGGAATAGGAATAGTGTCGTTGCTTTTNGTAGCCGCNGTAGGCGCTGATACCGTAATACAGTCACTACTAAAACCTGACGAAAACACAAGCGAAGCAATGATCGTGTACAAGAGNCCGACATGCGGCTGTTGCTCGCTCTGGATCGACCACNTTAACGCCAACGAATTCAAAACAGAATCAAGGGATATCACAAATTTGACTCAGATCAAGCAAGAACTCGGTGTTGCTCCTCGATATCAATCCTGCCATACAGCTATTCATCCGAGCGGCCTCGTATTCGAGGGCCATGTTCCAGCCGAGGCTATGAAGCGTATTATTGACAATCCGATAGATGACACCCTCGGATTAGCCGTCCCAGGCATGCCAATNGGNTCCCCCGGGATGGAATATGGCAACCGCATTGACCCNTATGAAATAAAGCTCATGCTCAGAGATGGCTCNACAAGGANCTACGCNACCGTAGACCNAAGCGGTATAACTTTCCAAAACTAGGTCANAAGNTCNCGTTCGAGGCGTGCNCATTAATCCCANNTTTGCCGTTAACCACCAACNTACTGTCNNNCCATAACAATTATCTGACCATTCAGTATCGCGTGTCTCAAACGACAGGACCGCCTATCCTAAACTATAAGATCTCTTATACTCTCTTCACCTCTTAGAGGAGAAATACTATGAATTGGGATGCAATAGGTGCCACTGGAGAAATTATTGGCGCATTCGCGGTTGTCGTCTCATTGATTTATCTAGCGACGCAAATTAGAAATCAAAATCTAGAGGCTAAGATTTCGTCCGTACATGAAATCACCGAAGCTTTCAGATTGGCTATTACTTCTTTTCAGGATGCTCAGCGCGCAGAGGTTTATACAAGAGCCTTAGACAACTATGACGGTTTGAGCGATGCAGAGAAATTGCAATTTATCTCTATGGTTCAAGGCTTGCTGAGAGTTTGGGAAGAGGCTTTTTACCAGTACTCCGAGAAGCGCCTTGACGAAAGAGTATGGAATGCATGGTTAGCACAATATAAGGATTGGATTTCTTCGTCAGGGTTTCAACGAGTATGGGAAATAAGAAAACACACTTATAGCCCTGACTTCCAGCATCTCGTCGATGGCGTTGAACTTGGAGTATATAAGCTTGAATAATTAATGTTTTTTTTGCTGTGCACGCCGATTAATGAAGTCATCAAATCTAAAAACTCCTACTCGCAGAAGCCTTTTCTTGCAATCTCTCAGTTTAGATAGAGTTCCAGACACTTCTAAAATCACACAAAAAGTGTTGCCGTCTGACACCAGGACAAGCCGACAAACACTCTCCCAGATTTAGTGGCATGTCATTGGACTTTACTATTTTATTTGGCCGGAAATACGGCAGCATGGCGAATCGTAAGTTGCCAAGAGAGCGCCCACCGACTGCATTTTCACAAACTGGTCCCTTTAGCTCATAGACGTCCTTTCGAGATGAGCCGCCAACGTATATTCAGGGATCACCCTCGAGGGCTCTTGTTCGTAACAGGAAGTGTCATAAAAGTCTCTAAGTTCAGAAATTTTTCCGTCTCTAATTTCTACAACCCCCGCGATATGCGGAGTCATTAGGTCTCGCCCATCCTCTGACCAGTGATGATCTATACGCTCCGTAAAAACAATGTTCCTGGCACTGGCGATATTGATTAAATCCGCACTGAAGTGTGTTTGCTCAGCGAGAATTGGGATGTATTTTCTAAAACCACCTTCGGCTGCCAGTTTGCGGAATCCTTCCTGCCCAAATAATGTCGGTAGGCCACTGTTAGACCAAATAAAGTCGTCGGTACATAGTTCTCGCATTACAGACAGGAGATTACCGTCTTCCATCGCCTTAAATACTCTGAGTGCTAGTTGCTCGTTCTGATTCGTTGCAACAGTTAAATCAATCATTTTTTTACTCACTCTAATCGATGATTTCAGCAGTAATAGTATCAGCCAAAATCAACCTTACAATGAGACTGGGGAAAGTCCCTAGGATGTACCCAACCAGCCAAAATAGCAGGAAATACTGTTAACAAAGAACGAAGTAAGGCACATGCACATATACTATCTAACCCGGTAATTACTGCTGTTTAAATATTTTAACTAAATTCAGCATCTAAAACGGATTTAACCTTGGGTTGATTACCCTTTAATTTTCAAATTCACCCGGCTTTGCTTTCAACCAATTCATCGAATCAAATAATCCTTCGTTTGGCACTTCTGTTTCCGACAATCTCGAGTTGACGGCAGACAAGACGTCGTCGCCGTAAAGATCAATGGCTGTCATTTTTTCCCAAAATGCATAGCCTCCTGGGGTTGACACG
>NZNP01000137.1 GCA_002694945.1 Gammaproteobacteria bacterium | reverse complement strand
AACGAAGAAGCCCGCAGCCCAGAAAACCCCCGCCAAAAAGGCTGCAACAGCGAAGAAGCCCGCAGCCCAAAAAACCTACGCCAAAAAGGCCGCAACAACGAAGAAGCCCGCAGCCCAGAAAACCCCCGCCAAAAAGGCTGCAACAGCGAAGAAGCCCGCAGCCCAAAAAACGCCCCCCAGAAAAACCGTGGCAAAGAAGGCAGCTACGAAAAAGAAACCTGTTGAAGCCGTCAAAAAAGCAGAGTCCAAAAAAAATGCAGCCTCCAAAAGAACGAAGGGTTCGGCGAAATTTACTGTCAAACCGAGCACTACATCAAAGGCCCCCCGACCTCGAACTGTATCGACTGAGCCAACTTTCACACCCTATCGCAGCGAAAGAGACGAGGGGTATATGAATGATGACCAGAAAATTCATTTCCAACAAATTTTATTGCAGTGGAAAAATCAACTAATGGAAGAGGTTGACCGCACGGTAAATCACATGCAAGACGAAGCAGCNAATTATCCCGACCCTGCCGACCGGGCTAGTCAAGAAGAAGAATTCAGTCTTGAATTGAAGACCCGCGATCGGGAACGAAAGCTAATCAGAAAGATCGACAGCACTTTAGAACTTATNGATCAGGATGACTATGGCTACTGTGAGTCTTGCGGTATCGAGATCGGAGTTAAACGCCTTGAGGCACGTCCAACAGCGACTCAATGCATAGATTGCAAAACGCTCNAAGAAATAAAGGAACGGCAGCTACACGGGTAATTGATACTCTGATATCGCTAACCAATGACCTATNTTGGGCGGTTCGCCCCCTCACCTACAGGNCCCCTGCACTTNGGATCTTTGATCACAGCACTAGCTAGCTTTCTAGATGCACGNAAAGCAGGGGGACTCTGGCTATTAAGAATCGAGGATCTCGATCCGCAGAGAGAGTCTCGAGACGCTCCAGCTCAGATTATAAGTCAACTTTCGGCGCTTGGCCTTACCTGGGATAAGGACATCCTCTATCAGAGCACAAGGCTGAAAAACTATGAGAAAGTTCTGANCCGATTGCGCAACCTCGGCGCCATCTATCCCTGCATATGCTCCCGAAAANCAGTGCCATCTNTATATAAAGGGACCTGTCGNGCGAAAAAGTTCGAGGAACTTGAAGTCTATTCCATAAGGCTAAAAGTAAACGACCAAACAATCAATTTTAATGATCAACTATTAGGTCCGCAAAGATGGTCGGTGAAAGATAAGGTTGGAGACTTCATCATAAGAAGGAAGGACGGTCTNTTCGCCTATCAACTAGCGGTTGTGGTTGATGATGATTTTCAGGGTGTCAACAAGATCGTCAGGGGCGGAGATCTATTAAGCTCAACACCGAGGCAATTAGCTATCTACAAGATACTGGGGTTATATCAACCAGAATACCTACACGTGCCTGTTATAGTNGATGCAAACGGAGACAAGCTCAGCAAACAGGCTAACTCAAAACCCCTCGTTACCAGCAACCCTCTAAGATTGCTAAGGCACGCGTTGACCGTGCTTGGCCAGAACCCTCAAAAAGATGTGAGTCAGCTGAGTGATTTGATCGACCGCGCAATCAAAGCGTGGAGGGTCGAACTTATACCGGCCAGCACAAGAAAAGTAGCACCTCAAGACTACCTGCACTAGCAACGGTAAGTGTGTAAACTTATGTGAAGCAAATAGGGTAGCTGACGAGACCACAATGCTCCTCCAGACTCTCCTGATTGTCGATGCAGATACCTTGATTCGCTCATCACTAAGAGCATATTTTGAGAATCATAACTATAAAGTTTGTGAAGCTGGGACAATCGATGAAGCCGTCAGACATGATTTGTCAGCCGTCTCTGCTATTGTCTGCGACAATCAACTAATCGAAATGATTAAGCTTGCAACCGGAACACCGGTCATTGTTACATCGGCTCAGGCAAGTCTCAGATCAGCAGTAGAGGCTATGAAGTTTGGTGCAGCTGATTATCTCGCTAAACCATTTGATCTAGATGAGTTGGCTACAATCATCGAGGCTTTAACCAGACATCACAATGTGCAACTACCTTTAGATATCCTAGGGGAGTGCGAAAATGTCCAAGCGTTAAACGAGCAACTTAATAGGGTAGGTCCAACAGATACGACAGTTCTAATTACTGGAGAATCAGGCACCGGGAAGGAACTTGTCGCACGCAAAATTCACGCATTGAGCAACAGAGCCAATCGAAAAATGATTTCATTGAATTGTGCGGCTATCCCCTCTGAACTAATAGAATCTGAGCTTTTCGGTCAAGAAACTTACGCCTCGTTTGTACCCGAAGGGAGAACAACAGGTTTGGTAGAAGCCGCCGACGGTAGCACTTTGTTTCTTGATGAAATAGGAGAGTTATCTATGGATGCCCAGGCAAGATTATTGAGAGTGATCCAAGATGGAGAATTGCGTCCCATTGGATCTGCCGATAGCAGAAAGATATCCATCAGATTGATAGCTTCTACTCACCGAAACCTGCAATCAATGTCCGAGCAAGGTAGCTTTAGGGAAGACCTCTATTTTCGTCTAAATGTTGTAAAGTTTAGCCTAACTCCACTCAGAGAAAGAGCAGACGATATTATTCTGTTAGCGAAACACTTCTTGGCTTCAACGGCTAAGAGGTATAGTAAAAAAAAATTAAGATTCAGCGAAGCTGCTATAACCTGCATGATGGACTACAGGTGGCCCGGTAACGTTAGAGAGCTGGAAAATGCGATCCAGCGCGCGGTCATTCTCTGCGACCGAAAGACTATATCAACCGATCTGCTAGCACTGGAGCAAGTGAGGCAAGCAGAAGTCCCATCGCATGAGAGTATTGAACCGAGCGTATCACTAGAGCATTACTTCAAGAATTTCGTTCTCAAGAATGAAGATAAAATGACCGAAACTGAGATTGCTGAGAAGCTCGGCATATCTAGAAAAGCGCTATGGCAAAGACGTCAAAGGCTAGGTATTCCAAGAAAAAGAGGCAAAAGATCCTAAGGAAGACAAGATCCAAGCATTCCTGAGATCCTTGCCCTCGTTCAGATGACGGGGCACTAGGCTAAACTCAGTAACTTAATCTTAAGCAGGAGAACAAATGTCTGACGCACAAGATATTAAGAATACGATAAAAGTTTACTTTGATTCCATGTTTGAATCAGATCCAGACAAAGCACGCGCGGCTTTTCATAGAGANGCTAAAATAACAGGCTATACTGCTGACGGNCTAATAGAAATGACAGTCATAGAATTCGCGGGCTTTATCGCTTCCCAACCCTCTGCAAAAGCTGCAGGTGCAGAACCCTTTTTAGAAACTGTTTGGCTAAATATAGCGGGCGACACAGCAGTAGCGCTTATCCGCGATGACTATATAGGCAACAGATATCTTGATACGTTGTCATTGCTTAAGTGCGAAAATAAATGGCTTATTTACAATAAGCTTTTCCATATAGAAGGCCCTGCTAAATAAACCCTCTGAGATTCATNCATGCANGAATCTATGAACGCTGCGGTCAAATTTGGAATATATTTGGTATCAGTTTGTTACTTTTTGCNACATNAGTGTAGANTTCGGTAACGTATTTTTTCCNCNCCTACCAGAGGTTCNACTCTATCTTATTGATAANAATCAAATTTTTAATCGCACTCATTATCTGTGATAGTGTTCATGCAGGCTAATTAGGTTCATCTACTTGGCTTGCAATCACGCCGCCAAGGTGGCGATATAAAAATAATTAGAATAATAAGAAGAAGAAGAATATTCTGGCTCGCTAAGTGGGAAAAGTTCGCTTTTCCCATTTTTCTTTTAGGGACTTTTAAACTCCAGTCACCGAGTATATTTCCAGCATTTATGACAAGTAGCTATTGGTTTGCCAGCAGATGAAGCGGGCACTAGAGTCAATTCAGAAAGAAAACATTAGTAACAATGCTCTTAAGGTCGTCGCTCGTCTTAATGAGAGCGGATATCAGGCTTATCTTGTTGGAGGTTGTGTTCGAGACTTGCTTCTGGGTCGTCTTCCGAAAGATTTCGATGTCGCGACTAACGCGCACCCGGAGGAAATACGCGATCTCTTTCGAAACTCCCGAATAGTCGGTAAGCGTTTTAAGATCGTACACGTTAAATTTGGTCGCGAAATTGTGGAAGTAACCACATTCAGGGCACCTCATTCTGACCATTATGATGAAACTCATTCCGAGTCTGGCATGACCCTAATAGACAATAACTTTGGTAGCTTTACTGAGGATGTTTTTCGTCGGGATTTCACGATAAACGCGATCTATTACCAACCCAACAATAGAGAGCTTATCGATCTCGCGAATGGCGGGATGGATGTGATGTCTCGAACTATTCGCACCATAGGAAATCCCGAATCTCGCTTTCGTGAGGATCCTGTCAGGATGATGCGCGCAGCACGTTTCGAAGCAAAACTTGAGTTCGAAATCGATCCCGAAACGCGTGAACAAATCCATGCCCTTGGTTACCTTATCCANGACGTTTCACCCGCCAGACTATTCGANGAAGTGCTAAAGCTTTTTATGTCCGGACATGGGGAGAAATCTCTCTCAGCTCTTTTGACCCATNAGNTGTATGGTTGGCTATTCCCAGATTCCAAGAGGTCCATGGAGAATCACCCCACTGANGCANTAGTAAGACATGCGCTTTTATCAACAGACTCCAGAATCGATGCCGATAAGCCAGTTACACCCGCTTTTATTTACGCAGCAATGTTCTGGTATCCGTTCGTTGATGAAAAAGAAAGAGTACAGAAAGAGGAAGGATTGACTCACTTCGCCGCGTCTCATGAAGCGGCTAATAACGTTATTTCAAAACAACAATTGTTCACTTCCATTCCACGAAGATTTACAGGGACAATCAGAGATATTTGGTTTCTGCAATCAAGACTAACAGCACGCTTCGCAGACAAACCTGATCTTCTGATGCAACATAAGCGGTTTCGCGCGGCCTACGATTTTCTCTTAATTCGCGAAGCTACTGGTGAAAAAACGGATCAACTAGGCCANTGGTGGACAGAATATCAGCAAGCCGATCCAGAAAGGCGTAATGCCATGAAAAAATCAGTCCCGAGCAAAAGGAAAAAGCGCGGCAGACGTCGCAAAAGAAAGCCGAATAATTCTCCAAACGGTAACGGGATTGCTAATCCAACAACAAGCTGGAGCCTCTGATAGCTCCCGGATGATATGGCAACCTAAATTTTGATCGAACAANACGAGGTTTTAAACGTTGGAACAACAAGTCTACCCGGTGCCAAAAGAGGCCGAAAATCAAACGCATATCCGCAATGACCAATATTTAGCGATGTACGACGCGTCGATTAAACGGTCGGAGAAATTTTGGTCCCAAAAGGCAGACGAATTCATCAACTGGNTCAAACCGTGGGACAAGCTTACTGAGTCAGACTTCAACGAAGGACAAGCCAAGTGGTTTATCGGTGGTCGACTAAACGCCTGTTACAATTGCGTGGATAGACACCTTGCCCTGAAGGCCGACCATACCGCCATTATATGGGAAGGTGATGACCCCTCCGATGATCTGAATATTACTTATCGAAAGCTACACGAAGCTGTCTGTCGACTAAGTAATGTTCTAAAAGATCGAGGCGTGAAAAAAGGCGACCGTGTCTGCATCTACATGCCCATGATACCCGAGGCCGCCTACGCGATGCTCGCCTGTGCGAGAATCGGCGCTATACACTCTGTGGTTTTTGGTGGTTTCTCACCACAAGCATTAAAAGACCGAATAATCGATTCTGATTGTCACACCGTGATTACTGCTGATGAGGGCATCCGAGGTGGCCGCCCTGTTCCACTAAAAGCAAATACCGACAACGCGCTACAAGACTGTCCCAATGTTTCTACTGTACTTGTGATAAAGAGGACAGGTAGTAAAGTCAATTGGATTGAAGGACGTGACCTCTGGTATCACGAAGCAATCACCCACTTTCCAGCAGAGTGCGAACCCGAACCTATGGATAGTGAAGATCCACTATTTATCCTCTACACCTCTGGCTCAACTGGCAAACCAAAAGGNGTTCTGCANACCACNGGTGGTTACCTATTGCAGGCCGCAATGACTCACAAGTACGTCTTCGATTATAAAGAAGGTGACATTTACTGGTGTACTGCCGATGTCGGTTGGGTAACTGGTCATTCCTATATCGTTTACGGACCANTAGCTAACGGAGCAATTACTCTGATGTTCGAAGGCGTACCGAATTATCCTGATTCCTCGCGCTGTTGGCAGATCGTGGATAAGCATAAGGTCAACATATTTTACACGGCACCCACGGCACTTCGTGCTTTGATGGGGCAGGGTGACGATTTCGTTAACTGCACATCNCGCAAGACGCTCCGNCTGCTTGGCAGTGTCGGAGAACCAATAAACCCAGAGGCATGGGANTGGTATTACCATGTCGTCGGGGGAGGCCGTTGCCCTATTGTCGATACTTGGTGGCAAACTGAGACAGGCGGGATAATGATCACACCTTTACCAGGCGCTACACCCTTGAAACCGGGTTCAGCCACTCGTCCTTTCTTTGGCGTACGTCCTGTTTTGCTTGACGAAAACGGGATTGAATTGGAAGGAGCNGCATCTGGCAATCTCGCTATCGCGNNATCTTGGCCTGGACAGATACGAACAGTGTACGGCGATCACCAGCGGATGATCGATACCTACTTCTCTACCTATCCGGGTTATTACTTTACTGGTGACGGCGCTCGCCGCGACGAAGACGGCTATTATTGGATAACCGGACGGGTAGATGATGTACTAAATGTCTCGGGTCACCGCATGGGCACCGCGGAAATAGAAAGCGCACTGGTCGAACATGAACTAGTCGCGGAAGCAGCCGTTGTCGGATATCCTCACGATATCAAGGGTCAAGGTATCTATGCCTTCGTTACACTGATGCATGGTACCGACGGATCAGAAACATTGCTTGAGGAGCTCAATAGGCTGGTTCGTGCAGAGATAGGCGCAATCGCNAAACCGGATATACTTCAATGGGCTCCAGGTTTACCTAAAACTCGCTCAGGAAAAATAATGCGCCGNATCCTCCGAAAGATAGCCGAGAACGATCTGGAAAACTTAGGTGATACCAGCACTNTGGCGGATCCAAACGTGGTAGATGAACTGATCGCAAACTCGCCAATAACCAAATAAAATCGGAAGGAGACCACTTTATTTGTCGGCCTTATCACATCCGTAGTTTTTGGATTTGCTTGTTAAATATTTAACCATGT
The DNA here is from genome assembly GCA_002694945.1 of Gammaproteobacteria bacterium. Lineage (GTDB taxonomy): Bacteria > Pseudomonadota > Gammaproteobacteria > Pseudomonadales > Azotimanducaceae > UBA9659. Next base: position 1,591 of record NZNP01000137.1, on the reverse strand, counting down.
GGATTCCGACACCTGGCGCCACTTTACGGGAGCCGTCGTGAAACTCGTTACGGACCTGATCTTTAGTGCGCTGAGTATGGCCTAAATCTAATAGGGACAAGCCGGAACAAACGACAAGGCCCAGCAGGGTCACAAAACCATACTTTCTCCCAGGGCGGCTTCAGGCATAGCTAACAAAGTAGCATGCGAAGGGTCAATTCTTATTGGCTAAAGACCTCTTCTAAATACAAATCTTTTAACACCAACTGCAATATCAACATGACCGAAATTCTATTTTTCTAAGTCCCAGCGCCATCAGCTGATTTCATTAAATATGCACGGTAACTCCTAATTTCCTTCCGAATTACCGGCGCCAACAAATAGAGTCCGATTAGGTTGGGGATAGCTACCACAAAAACGAGGGCATCTGAAAGATCAATCAAAGCTTGGAGTTGAATACTCGAACCCAGAACTATAAACCCACAAAACACAAGTTTGAATCCTATCTGTCCCCATTGCCCCTCACTCGCCAGATACGTATAAGCTTTTAAACCATAGTAACTCCATGAAATCATGGTTGAAAAAGCAAATAGAACAGCCGCAATAGACAAAGGCACCGGAGACCAACTAATAGTCTGCTCAAACGCACGTGTAGTCATCTCGATACCACTGATACCTGACCCAGCAAGAGCTGGATCATAAATCGTCGTAATAATAACCAAGGCCGTCAATGTGCAGATCAATATCGTATCAATAAAAGGTTCCAACAACGCAACATAGCCTTCTGTAGCGGGATGAGCGGTCTTCACTGCACTGTGGGCGATGGATGCAGAACCGAGACCCGCTTCATTCGAAAAAACTGCCCTTCTGAATCCAATAATAATGACACCAATAACCCCGCCCGTGATGCCTTCGGCCCTGAAGGCCCCCTCAAAGATAGCGGCGAATGCCCAAGGCAACTTTTCAACGTTCATCATTACTATAACAATGGCAGAGAAAACGTAGAGCAATGCCATAAAGGGTACTAACCTGGAAGTCACGCGGGCGATACCCTTGATACCTCCTACTATCACGAGCCCCACAATAATTGCCATTACCAGGCCTATCAGCCAGGCATCGCCTGCAAAAACGCTGCTCTCACCGCCTGTCACCGTGATGACGATGGCAGCAGCCTGATTTGCCTGAAACATATTCCCTATGCCTAAACAACCGATTACCATCGCAAAGGCATAGAAGAGACCAAGGCTCTTACCTAACTTCGGCATATTCAGTTCACGCAGCCCTTGCTCGAGATAATACATGGGCCCACCGGAAACAGTTCCATCCAAATTATGTCTGCGATAGCGGACGCCTAGCGTACATTCCGCAAACTTTGTAGACATCCCCAGAAATCCTGCCAAGATTAACCAAAAAGTTGCTCCGGGTCCGCCTAACGAGATTGCTATAGCTACGCCCGCAATGTTGCCCACTCCGACCGTTCCAGACACTGCCGTTGATAGTGCCTGAAAGGCTGATATCTCTCCTCTCTCATTTTCACTGGCCTTTCGGCGGCCAAACACAATCCTCACACCTTCGGCAAAACCAGTTAGGTTGATAAATCCGAGATAAAACG
>NZNP01000136.1 GCA_002694945.1 Gammaproteobacteria bacterium | reverse complement strand
CGTCTTTGCGCGTCATCCTGGGCTTCGTATCATCAGCATGGAGCATGCTGCGACGTGGCTACCGTCGTGGTTACATCAACTTGATTTCTCGGCTCATTTATTTAAGCGGCGACGGGAATTTCCGGAAGCCCCATCAGAGACAGCTAAGCGTCACATCAGAGTATCTCCTTTTGCTGACGAACCAGTAGGCTGGATCATAGAAAATATTGGACCAGATATGCTTGTCTTCGCGTCTGACTATCCCCATGCAGAAGGCACTGGTAATCCTATAGCTAAGTTTGAGCGCAATATGACTAATTGCGATGACACAACCATGGATAAGTTCTACCACGGCAATATGCTGGATCTCATGGGGTTGGCTTGACGTTAACCTGACTGCACGGAACAGGTTGCCATCAAGTGTTTGGCAACCTAGGATCCGTAGGAATAGTTTGCTTTTTTAAACAGGTACTATGTTAGAAGCTTGTGGGCATTTCTCGCCCTCGGTAACGGTGAATTCCACCCGCTGACCTTCCTGTAGGGTTCGGAAACCTGAAGATTGAATAGCACTAAAGTGAGCGAAAACATCGGGACCTGAGTCCTGAGAAATGAATCCGTAACCTTTGGATTCGTTAAACCACTTTACAGTGCCTGATACGGTGTCTGACATTGTCATCTGCCTCTTGAAAATTGTATTAGTGCAGCTAGGCTGCAAGTTTTAGCGCGAGGAAGAAAACCACAATCTCAACCAAATTTGTCTATTTCAAGACAAATAAAGTTGTCGAAAACAGGCTATTAACTCTGCTGAATGCGACGTTACGCATGCTGGACGCGTAAATCAAGGGTTGAAGCTAGATTAAATTACTCAGTTTGTAAAGTATGATTATCGATAATGCTCTTAAATGATCGAAAATCATCCTTATTTTTAGTGTTCAGTGCCCTACAAAGAGCTCGTTCCGAATGTTTTGACAAAAAATGGTTTTCGGGCCAAATGCTGCTCCAAACGGCTATTCCAGAGTTTGAGCATTCGGTAGAAAGGAGAGCGAGGATAGAGATGATTGACCAGGTGATAATGTGGAGCTAATCAGGAGTATTAATGGCGACGGCCAGTCAAAGTATGATCGTGCGGCCTTGGCAGTATGATTAGTCGATTCGAAATTAATTTACAACGTATCATGTCAAGATAATGGCTGCGCGGGTGTGTTTAAGCTGTGGGATGACCCTCTCTGAAACGGTCAGAGTCTGCCCGAAGTGTGACAACGAGTTAGATAACCAAACTGATGGCTCGATTATTACGGTAGACATCGCCCACAATGGTGAGAAGCCCCACCAAGCGTTGCGTAAACTTAGCGATCTCATCACCGATGCTCTAAAAGGTAATGCCCAATATCTCCGCTTTATTGTTGGCAACGGAGTGATTAGGGAAGAAGCTCTGGTGAGTTTGAGTGCTATGGAGCGCAGACAGACGATTCGCAGTTTCTCAGAAGACGGGGCTAATCGCGGCGCGCTCTTGGTGCGACTTAAGTGACGAATAAGAAGTAGATTCCTTCTCTTCTATATAGATTTAATGAGCGAACTTAAAGCTGGCGAGCGACTATCTGTCGATACCGTCGCATCTATATTTCGCTGGTATCGACAGGAATAAATCGTGCAGTAAGTCAGTTGCCTGGCTTTAGACCAATAAGCTGGGAAGGCGTTAGTTCAAGTGCCTCGGCAATTTGATCGAAGAAATTCAGCTCTCGAGATGCGACTTTGTCGTCGGCCTTAATGACCTCCGCGAGCGCTTCTGCAATGCTGAGCCGGTCTTGCCACGAGAGTTTCTTTGCAGATGACTTCAGATAACGATCGAGTGGGGCCCGCTCAAAGATCGCTGATTGTGCGACGACTCGAACTTCGGACGCTGGAAAGTCTTCTCCAGTCCGCTCTTTTAGAACGCTAATAACCTTGTCCACCTCTACTGGGTTGATGTTGCTATCAGCGGAAGTGGCGCGGGCGAGGGTCATCAGCGCAACTTCTTTGTAGAGTTGATCTTGTTCCTCAGGCGAAAGATCAGCACCTCCAAATATATTTAGGACACCTTTTAGACTCGATAACGACATAACTAAGAAACTCCATGTAACGACGGTGAGGTCAGCTAGTAAATATTGGGTCAAAGGATAATAACAGACGCTGATCTTTTTGGTGAGGTGATCGATGTACAACTCCGTCGAAGCCATTTTGCCAGACACCGCCCTTCAGCAAAGACATACTATTTGAATTAAACTGTTTTACCTCTCTCCCTAGCTTAATTGGTATTTCCTCTGAATCTCTATTTGCCAATATGGACATGTCGACATCATCGTTCGCGATCCAGTCTGTGCCAGGGCCTCCAATGGTTACTAACATTCGACAGACGACAGCATCAATATGGAATCGGGGGCACATCGGCGCACTGAGGGTGGTTACTCTGACTCCTATTTCCTCGCAACCCAGTAGCTCGTGCAGAACCTCGTTTATCAGTGTAATTTCATCAGTCAGATAGGATGAATCATGGGCGTTGCCGACAGTGGAGTCTATATGCTTCTTGGTGAGGTCTGCATTCAGTGCCGGTTGTTGCCATCTCAGTTCTAACACGCGCCTCGCAGCAAATAGGTCATTGGCGAAGCGTTCAAGTGANGGTGACCCAGGCCGAGAAATACTTACGAGTTCCACATCTTCATCGTAAATACTTGTGAAATCTGAAATCTGGTCGCTTAGTATTTGCTGCATGATGCCTTTAACGTCTCCTTTCTCTCTATCTAGCTGCCTATCGTATGAACAGCCTAGAATTCGTTTATCTGATGTATAGCCTTATTGGACCGAGCTTGCTTCTTTGTTGCGGCAGCTTCCGTCTCAGAGTTGGGTACTGCGTTTTTTTGCAACCGAGGAATCACGATTCCTCAGACCATGCGGGGAAGGGGTCTGGTAGCGACATCCACATAGCTTTGCCCTCCAGCATTTCTTCTTCGCTCAGCAGACAAGCATTGAGTGCCTGAGTCATTCCCGCCTGATCTAGGTCCTGACCAATAAATACGAGCTCTTGCCTCATATCCCCAAACGGCTCAACCCAAAGCTGATTAATAGCTTCCAGCGAATCAGGGTCGGTCGGCCAGTTCTCTCTGGGCACTGCCATCCAGAACATGCCCGCGAATCCGTANTGGGCGATGCCTCCCGCNTGACTCCATTGCCCGGCAAATTGAGGCCTTGANGCAAGCCAGAAATACCCTTTAGAACGTATTAACTTGCCGAAGCGTTCGGTGGTATGTAAAAAGTCGTGAAACTTCTCTGGATGAAATGGGCGTCTTGCTTGATACGNAAAACTGCCGATGCCGTACTCCTCAGTTTCTGGAATATGGTCTCCGCGCATTTCTTTNAGCCATCCCGCTGCCTGTTCAGCTTTCTCAAAGCTAAATAGTCTGGTATCCAAGACTTCGTCGATTTCGACCTGNCCCTTGNTNATTGGGATTATTTTTGCTTCTGTATTCAACGTTCGCAGTATGGCGCTTAGACGTTGTATTTCAGATGTTTCAACTAGATCTACCTTGCTGACGAGAATAACGTCGGCGAACTCGACTTGTTCAATAAGTAGATCCGTGACGCTCCTTTCATCATCCTCACCTAAGGACTCGCCTGTATCTTGGAGATACTTTGCCTCGTCATAGTCATTGAGGAAGTTGACAGCATCCACCACCGTTACCATTGTATCTAGAGTTGCTACATCGGACAGCGAAACACCATTTTCATCCGCAAAAGTGAACGTTTCTGCCACCGGCAAAGGTTCCGAGATTCCGGTCGATTCTACGACTAAGTAGTCAAACCGTCCTGCCTGGGCAAGATTTGCAACTTCCTCAAGAAGATCTTCACGCAGCGTGCAGCAGATACAGCCATTGCTCATTTCAACCAGTTTCTCTTCGCTATGACTCAGAGCAACTTCGTTTTGAACGATTGCGGAATCTATATTTACCTCACTCATGTCGTTGACGATGACAGCAACTTTTTTTCCTTCACGGTTGTTAAGTATATGACTGAGCACGGTAGTTTTGCCGGCACCGAGAAAGCCGGAAAGAACCGTGACGGGTAATTTGGGAGTTGCAGACATAGTTATTTACGGTTGTTATAAAGTGGAACGAAAGGATTATAAGATATGTTATAACATATCTTATAATATCGATTTTGTTGGAGGCAGGCTAGAAAGTATTTAGATTTGGCTTAAGTCAATGTCAGGAGGACATACCGTTGTTAGACGGACTTTCTGGTCGATAAACTATTACTAGCCGATATGCCGTCCATCAACCCATGAACCATGAAAACCGTTTGGAACCCTCGTNTCCAGTTTGATCATCGCAACAGGGCCGGCTTCCATGTCGCTGGCGTCAAGAATGGCTATATCGCTCGTATTAGTCTCAGACCGATAGATAAAAGCAAGTAACCATCCATCTCCCTCTTTTGAATCGACTTTGCGTGGGACGAAGGCTGGTTCTGACACGCAATCTCCCCTTTCTAATGACCATACTTTTGATGTGCCCAGCTCGTGATCGTAGTGAACAATTGAATCATAGGTAGTTCGAGCGGCAGTCCCGTATACGGATGTTGCCGCATAACCATGACGATAATGATTACCAACTACGCTATCAGCAATCCTTGGAAATTCTGTGGGGCGATCATCCAGTTGCTNGACGGACCAAGTATCGCTGTCAGTGGATGAAGCTATGGTCCATCGTTCTAGCATGGCNTCGGCGTCGTCACGACTAGGTTTGCTCCCGTCAGCGCCCGGGAATCCGGGTGCTGCCGGATAAGTGTGCATATCGAGAACGATAGTCTGACCGTCCTCATAGGCATTCATCGGATGAAATACGTAGCTAGGTTCCCCAGTAACCCAGCGAATGTCGGTTGCTGGTGCTCCGCGTTTCAGTATTCCAATGTAGCTCGGTAGGGCTTTGTCCCATGCTATTGCCGCTCCCCCCTGCATAGCTCGTTCTATGTTAATAGTCGCCGGGAATATCGGGAACAACACGTAGTTATTTGTGATNACGAAGTCATGAATCATTGCAGGATAGGGGCTATCGAATTCCTCTACGGTGATCAGGTCCCCCGCAGCGTCTGCAACATAGTAGCCCATGGTGGGTGAGCCCATGCCCCCAAGGTTATAACAGAAGAAATGCATTTCACCTGTATTGGGGTCTAATTTTGGGTGGGCGGTCATAGGTCCTGGCAATTTGCCTCCATATGTATAGGAGCCTATGGAAGTGAGGTCGGCGTCTAATTCAAAAGGNGGNTTGCCTTCCTCCAACGCAAGTANCCGCCCTGCGTGTTTTACGATGTGCGTATTAGCAACGTTNTATCTTACTCCCTGAGCGCGACTATCTGTGTTGCNAGGATTACCCATGCCGCCAAAAAGTGCCTCGCCGGCCTCCGCGTCGGCGGTCCATTTTTCNGTCCGCACCCACCTATTGCGGTAAGAGACTTNGCCGTCTGCAAATGTAGCTGCGTGGACCATGCCGTCGCCGCTGAAGTAGTGATACCTGCCGCGCGGCGGAAAAAGCGGATTGGGCCCATTACGGTATAAGGTGCCCTGAAGCTCGAGAGGTAGNTCGCCTTCTATGACCAGGTTTGGNGCTTCATTTTCTGATCGAATGGGCGCGTAATTGTCTGTAAGGAACGGATCATTAGGAAAAGGCAGAGTCATAGCAAGTCTTGTTTTGGCGACCAAATTGGANGACGAGTATACATGCTTATATTGTTAATAATGGTAGACTTTTCTTTAGTTTATTCATGCTGGAGTAGAGTTTATGAATCCGACCAATTCCGAGCGAGATGAGCTTTTTCAGGCGTTCGGCCGGGCTTTTTTTAGGCAGGACTTAGACGCATTATATGAAATTGTTACCGAAGACTTTGTCTATTCAATCATGTTAGCTGGTGAGCCGCGTCTGATGAATCGGCGAGAGCAGATTGAGGCNTTTTTTAAGGAACGCCTTANGATCGAGAAAGATCTGCGGTTTGAAGAGATTGTTTTTCATCATGCGCCTGAGGCGACGTTCATGACATACCTGGTAAAGGGCACTAATGTTGATAGTGGAGAAGCCTTTGAACGAATTGGCGTGGAACGTTATACCTTCAGAGATGGACGAATAGCTGAAAAGGATGTTTATAGTCGTCCGATGCAAGCAGTCGCATNGAGTCTAACTTTTTAGCTTCTTGGCTATGAATCCTCTATGTCTAAATCGTGCGGGTGTTTGTTGTCATGCATTTTTTGGGAAGNATTAGAGTTNGNTTAGAAAATCATTTATTTAATCCGNTTGATATAAGAGGTGCGTGCTTTGGTTCCCGCAAATTCAGATCTTTCGATGTTTATTATTTTTCCTAGCTCCTCACCCGCATTACGCAAATACCACCACCTGCGTCAGTCACCGCGAGNGCNCGCCCATCAGGACGCCAGACTACTTTGCTGATNGGNTCTGCCATCAGTGCTACGCCGACTGGTTCACCTTGACCGTCACTCTCTATATCCCAAACGGCGACAGATCCGTCCTTGGCACCAGAAGCCAGGCGCATACCCCTAACAGGAAACGCTAGGCTGGTAACAGGCTTTGCGTGTAAATCCAGAACGCCNGGTCGCGTACCCTCNGGCCCNTCGTCNTCGAAGCTCCAGACAGTAACTTTCTCGTAACCACTCGTTGCAAGGACTATCCCTTTAGAGTCGAAGGCTAGAACACCAGGTTTTCCTGGATAACCGGACATCATCGAATCCTCACCAGTGGAACGACGCCAGAAATGGACTGATTTATCCTGGCTGCCGCAAGCGACGATATCTCCATCAGGGCTCAAGACCATCGAGACCAAAGATCCTTGCCACTCCAATTGCTGGGAGAGTTCTCCTTTTGTGACATTGAAAAATGAAACCCTACCATAACCAGCAATCGCCAGTTCCTGATCATTAGCCCAGGCAATGGCACTGACTGTGCTAGGTTGTTCATCCGATCGCCAGCACTCATTTCCCTGTTGATCAAAAACAAATACTCTCCGTGAAAATGCGGCTGCTAGCCAGTTGCCTTCCGGTGACCAGCTCAGATGCTCTATCCAGCCTTCGCCGAGGTTTAAGTTCAAGGATGACTCACCACTTTCAGTCTCTGAAACTAGGACGCAACCATCTTGTCCAGCGGTTGCAAATAGGTTTCCGCTAGGGTGTGCAGCTAAAGCTAACAATCCGCCGTCGTGGCTTTCATTCGACCATATTGATTCGCCCGACTTGCCTTGAAACGCGTATATCCCTCCCGCTGCGTCTCCGACAATCAGTATTTTACCTCCTTGGCCCCAAACACAATTTAGAGCATAGTCATTGACTAGATCGCTCCATCCTCCACGCAAAATACCCTGCGGGCCAATAGCCTTTAGATCAGACAACTGTCGAACCCCTGCCGCATGGATTCCTCGTCGAGGTTTCGTCCTATAAATACCAGTTGATTGCGGCGCGGTTCATCGCCCCATTCCTTGTCGGGTTGAGAATCGAATAGCATATGGACACCTTGGAAAACGAATCGGCGTGGATCGTTCGGAAAGCTTAGAAACCCTTTCATTCTGAAAATGTCTATGCCTTTCTCGGCCAGCAGCTGGTTCATCCAGGCTACCAATTTATCTGGATCTACATTGCCGTCTCTTTCTATTGCCATAGACCCTACTTCATCATCATGCTCGTGCTGTGCTACCCAGGTTCTCTCACCGATTATCGGTATTTCCGCATCCTTTGTTAGAGAACCTTCTTCGTAAAGTCTTATG
>NZNP01000135.1 GCA_002694945.1 Gammaproteobacteria bacterium | reverse complement strand
ACCTACAACGCGAAATTATCCTAACCCCCTACTTTTACTCACTTAACCATAAAATTAATAAAAAAAACATGACCCAACCAGATGGACAACATTGTCTCAAAGAGCTCGATAAGCCTAGGAAGTGCACGATTGAGATGCTTTCGTAACAAATATCCCTTTCTATTGTTGAAAGAATTGAGTTTCATGCGGAGGGCGAAATCGAAGCGGGAAACATCAACCCGGTAAATTTGAAGGACCATAGCGAGAGAGTCGGGGAAGCAACTTAAGAAATTATCGCGCTAAAAGCTTCCCCCAGAAAAAAGTCTCCCTGAATATAAAGTTTCAACTAGTTATCCTAGAAGATTCAGCAGATCAGAAGAGCACCCTGTGAGCGCCCTCCTGTCTAATTTATTCAAACATTTTCAGAAACTTATCCATGTCGAATTGAGAGCCATATAGCATTGAACTATTCAGTGCTACGTCCGCCGCAATAGCTACCGCGGTTTTTATCTCTTCATCAGTAGCACCAGCAGCTATGGCAAAGTTAGTATGAGCGGGAATGCAATACTCACACTTCATCGCCACTGATGCTGAAAGCGCAGCCAATTGGGCATACTTTAGAGGGATTGCTCCATTAAAAACTTTCTCTTCAACCGCTTTGTAATAAACGTCTGCCGCAGGTTGAACTGCATTCGGATGTATTTCGATAAGGGGGTTTGCTGTTTTGGCTTCACGCATGTGGTCATCCGCAACTGCGTTAACAACAAAAAAAGCAACTACTGCTAAAAAAGTGAATCTCATGATGATGTCCTGCCGGTTCTATAGATTGACCCATAATTATACAAGCTCATAAAGACGAGGTGACTAGAAACGACGGGAATCCGCTCACTTTTTCGGAAGTGACACAGATTCGGAGGCCACAAGCGCATGTTCAGATAATCGGTTTTTNTTTATTTGATCTTCTGTATTGCTAAAAAGACTAATATTTCAGTATAAGATACGGACTTTGANAGACTTACGTTTAGGAAGAGATAGATGAGATATTTAATCGCTACAATGGCTCTTTGCGCATCATGCCTTGTTTTTGCAGGACACCACGAAAAAGGAGAAACGTCTGCCAACATAACAGCAATGAAGTCCGCCTACGCCGCTTTTTCTAGCGGCGACATGGAAGCNTGGAAAGCGGAACACAGCGCTGATGTTGTTTGGACCATTCTTGAGGGCNTACCTTACGCTGGAACTTATGTAGGTACNGACGCAATTATTGAGAATGTGTTTNCTANCATTTCAGCTCTTTGGCCAGACTTCAAAGTAGAACCATTAGCGTTTTTTGAGTCGGGAGATAAAGTCTTTATCCATGTAAAAATAACTNTAGCCGGNAAGCAAACTGANGCATTNCATATGGCNACNATGAAAAACGGAAAGCAAGTTGCNTTTACACCATTTGAAAACTCAGCATTCATGATGCANCTGACTAAGTGATGCTTTTTTTAGCTNCACAGAGAGCAGCGGCCCTTATCTTCCCNCTGCTCTTAGCCCCATAGAATTTATCTGTATGAGTAAGTCAAAACTCAGCAGATATTTAAAAACGTAACGTTGCCCTCTGACAATTAGCCCCTGACCAGGTCTCTACTATTATCGCCGACTGCTCCACCACGTGTAATCGTTCCCACGAGTGATAACAAAGATTGCATTATCTTTTCTCTTTGTCCTCATAGTTCTCCTTTTGAATAACCACCTGATCAAAAGACGCCTTAATTCTCTTGCAACTAGGGCAACTGAAGACATATAACACGCCCGAAAAAACGCAAAAGGTCAGACCAAGCGCAGTACCTCTGCCACTTCTTCATCCCTTCTCTGCCAGACTGCTCGTGGCTAATAGACTGAAACTAACAGCAAAAATCGTTTACTTAATAATGAAACGCCTATGCTAAGCAGCGCCCTCTACTGAAAAACTTACAACCAGTCCGTCTTCTATCTCAGCGTTGATACGACCATATACAAAGTCCAAGGTTACGGGTAAATCTACACCATCTCGCTTAACGACACGGAACTTTTCGTTCCTTTGTCGAGCCGCTGTCTGAGCTTGATCTAACGTCAATCCAATGTAACTAAATTCCGAGGATTCACTGAATATAGNTTCNTTACTCGCGAAAGAATTTTCTGAATTAACTTTGTTGGGTGCATTTTCAAGTTTCATTGATCTTTCGAAAGGAATTTCTTTTGCGCACGAGACCAACGATAAAAATAATGTAATGATCATGATAAGGCGCATAAACAAGGAACCTAGCAGGCATTAAGGAATGACTAATGTACCAGCAGGAAAGCATAAATTGCTAAATTCTGATCTTCGAATTAAAGAGAGATATAGCAAATAGCTATCTGAGGAAGTTCGAAACTGCCCTGCTTTTTAATCTATCCTCGACTACCGATAGTAACTTTCAAAACAATAGGAGTGAAAATTGATCCAAGCTAACGAAACATTTGGCGGTACATGGCCCTTTAAGGCGAACTTTTGTGACGCGGCTGGATTCAAACAGCATTACGTGGACGAAGGCCCAAGCGATGGAGAAGTAATCTTGTGTTTGCATGGCGAGCCGACTTGGGGATACTTATATCGAAACTTTATCCCTGAGCTCTCAAAGCATTATCGGGTTATTGTTCCAGACCATATGGGCTTCGGCAAAAGCGAGACACCACAGAACAAGGTGTATACATTACAAACGCATGTTGAAAATCTGATTTCGTTTATTGACGCGCTTGACCTAAACGACATCACATTCGTTTGTCAGGACTGGGGTGGACCTATCACTGGTGCTTATACCATTCGTTACCCGAAACGGGTCAAACGGGTCGCCCTGTTGAACACCCTTTTCGCTTATGGCGGGCAGCCAGCTAATCCAGAGCCATCCGAGTGGTTTCAATGGATTGCAAAACACTACGAAGCCGGAACTTTGGACGGTATTCTTGGCGAGCTTGGCTCNACCGTTTTGTCGGTGATGAAAATTATTGGATTTGAAAACTCATCTATTGTTGACGCCGATTGGATAAGAGCCTACTCAGCTCCGTTCCCAGACCGGACGTCATGCAAAGGGGGAATAGAATTNCCTCTCGACGTCCATCTACAAAGAGCGTTTGGTTTTATTTTTGAAGGTCTTGAGACGGGGAACGTTGATGCAGTCANAGANAAACCCGCTATGCTAGCTGTTGGTCTAAAAGATCGTGCTATACGCCCCGAAAATCAAATAGCTGACTTCAGGGCTTTATTCCCGAACTCACCCATCAACACCTTCGAGCAAGCGGGGCATTTCTGCCAAGAGGATATACCAGAAATTTTAGTGCCTCTNATTCACCAATTTGTACAAGCAAACCCATAAAAAGATTTATGGTCCACACANGTCGTAAATGGCAAAAAGATACCTAACCGTNGGNTTCAACCAAGTTCGTGACTAAAAAATAGCGAGAANAAAACAGAGCTAAAAGGATCTTNGATGTCTTTATCTAAAGCTGAATTTTTTAAGTTAATCAAAGAGCTTCCAAAGGTGGAGTTGCACAATCATTTAGAAGGTGGAGCTATGTACCCTGATTTGGCTCTCAAACTCGCAGCTCGAAATAAGATGGATTTACCGTTTAAAGATGAGGTAACGGCAGCGGAATATTATAAATTCACTAGTCTTGATCAATTCATCGACATTCTGAGAACGACCGTTGCCACACTCAATACCTCGGAAGACTACGCTGACGCGCTAGAAAGACATGGCGTCGAAGCCGCAAAACAAAACATTCGNTATCATGAAATTTTCTTCACCTACGGGCTTGTTGCTTCGAGGGGAGTGCCATGGGAAGCCGTTACTGAGGGTCTAATTGAAGGGTCTAAAAGAAACAAGGAGAAACATGGAGTAGAAACTGCTTTGATTTTTGACCTTGACCGCACACTTCCTGAAGATGAAGCAATGAGACATGTTGAACTCGCTGCTCAGATGAAAGATAAGCTGAATATTGTAGCTTTGGGACTCGACTGCCAGGAGCGAGGGTATCCAGCAGGAAGACTCAAGGATTGCTTCAGTTTCGCGAAGTCTGTCGGCTTCCGGCTGACAGCTCATGCCGGTGAGGACGGAGGATCCGAAAGCGTATGGGACGCTTTAAAAAACTGCGAGGTTGAGCGCATCGATCATGGTGTTCANGCAANAAATGATCCCGAGCTACTTAAGCACTTGGCTGAACGAAATATCCTGTTAACCGTATGCCCAATCAGTAACATCGAACTATGTGTCTTCCCGTCTATGCGTGAACACTCTTTACCGGAACTGGTAAACGCGGGTATTCCAGTATGTTTGAATTCCGATGACCCTCCTATGTTTAACTCTAATCTGACCCGAGAAGTCGAGGCGGTTTATGACGCTTTTGATTTTAGTCAGTCCCAACTAGTTAAAATGCTTCGTAATGCAATTGAGCATTCATTTCAGAGCGACNAAGGAAAAACTTTACTACTTCGTCAATTTGAAGATGTAAGACGGAAATATTTAAGTGACTGAGAANTCTGATTTCGAAAAGGACGCTTCAAAGCAGTATTCAGAGACTAAATTCCACATACTGCTAGGGGTCTACGTTGGCGCGTGGGGCATCGTGCCAGGTTTAACACCTAAGCTGATCCCACTGGATCTAGAATGGGTAGGGCTAGGCGTGTTGGCATTTAGCTTTGGTGCTTTCATGCACGCTATCACATTTCCATGCACGGATACTGTCGCCGAGGTTTGGGGATCAGCTCGGGCAAGGCTAATGGTATATCTCGGCGCAACCATGTACGCAATTGCTATTACTTTTTACATAATGGGAACGTACCTTCCTGCTGCTCCCGCTTGGGACCTAAATTCGGAGTATGTAGCCATATTCTCCATGGCTGGACGAATGATAATCGCCTCTTTATGCGCAACAGTGGTTGCGCAGCTTTTCGATGTNTACGTATTCGAAAAAATTAAGCACAGGACAGGGCAAAGATTNCTTTGGCTTCGTAACAATGGTTCAACTGCCCTATCACAGTTTGTTGACACGTTGATCTTCTATTCGATTGCTTTTTACGGAGTAATCCCTGACGAACAATTACCTTTNCTAGTGTTGGGGACTTATCTTGTCAAANTATGCATAACGATGATCGACACTCCTTTNGTATATCTTTTGGTTAAATGGATTACAGGGAAATGGTCCTCTGAAGGCGATCTTCAACGAGAATTCTCTACACGAGAAGCAAAAGAAAAAATTGATAAGCTTGCCAAATAATCCTGGCTACCAAAATCAAGGATATTGCTCTACGCTACTTGCTATATATCACCGTTGGCCAGACAGATCTTAGCCNCTACTAACAAATCACATACGNTTTAGAATGGCTGCCTTTCTTAACGTCCCTCTATGAAGCTCGCAAAAAACGGGACAAAAATCCANCTAATNAGGTACCCATATAAAACNGGGACGGTATTAAGTGCAATGATAGGNCCAACGTTTTGTAAATCATGATTCTTCAAGATTCCAATAGCACCTATGATAAAACCTAACCAACCAAAATAGACTGCCCCATCACCGAAATATTGNAGGGCNCTCTCTATCGTTTGGNCGAGGGCNCCTCGTGCAATTGAAAAAAAAACTGCNCCNCCAAAAACCAANAAGATACTGACGGGATCTATGAAAGCTCCTAAACCGGCCGCAAGGCTCATTACCCAACCAATGATTCCTAGCATTCCAATGACACCCAGGACTTTCACAGCCACTCCTTTCTAAAGGATCTCTTTATTTTTCTTTTATAAGACTATAAGAAACGATTTCTCTTCGCAAAGCGCATCAGTTTAACTTTAGGTATGCGGCGCTGACCTTTTTTCCCATACTGATGAAGTCTCCGCTCTAATCGCTAGAACATTTACCAAACNGTTAGAANTTAAAAGAAGATCTTCATTTATAATCCTTGAGGAATAAAACCATCCTCTTGGGCGNGGGTAATTTAAAAGAACATCAGTTTTTTCAAAAAAAGACCTATCAAAGTCAACGGAGTTAACCTCATAAGCAAACAGGACATATATATTTCCGTCTTCATCGGTAAGCTCATGAATACGTGTTCCTGCTGGATATCTCANAACGGTATTACGCATAACTTCTGAGACAATCATTATTCCACTGAAATTTATATCAACAATATTGCCTTCTAGCGTTTTAGCAATAAGTTTAAATTCTGGTCCGAGTATTCCTGGAATTAGATCTAAAGTGTTTGGGACCCCATCAAAAGAGAGGTGACTCAATAGCTCACCAGNGGGAAGAATTATCTGTTTTGGGCTCTTCCTCCAGCCCCTGGGCAACGTTANAGAATCAAACTGCTCAAAAGTACATTCATTACACTCATATGCAAGATTCGAAAAGAAACTTTCGCCAGTTCTTTTAAGCACTTTAAGGGTAAAACCTTCTCCAGTTGGTTCGGATAACACTGGCTGAAACAAAAACGTAAGCGACACAGCNATGAAATACTTTTTTAAACTCACTATCCATTTGCCCTCTAACAACAGTGATAAAGTTGTGGCCTTTAGGCTGCATCACTANCACTCCCATCGACGAATTTATCAACTCGAATGTTAGTGATAGATAGCTATCGACTCACCAATTAGAAACTCTGCTTTTGTGTCACAATGGCGTTCAGCAAATCTGAAAGAGCTAGCGCTATGGCATTTGGTAAACTTCTTGATAAAGCTAAACAAGCAGCGGCTGACGTTAACGATAAAGTAGGCGATCCATCCGGTAAAGTCGGNGAAGCTGTCCTAGCGGTTGTCAAAGATCTTAACGACGCGTTACCCCATCTGGCTAAAGCTGGCTACACCATGAANGAGCTTGAAATTGAAGTTGGAATTCTGCCGAAGCTGATCCCACATTTTACTGTCAATGAAATATCAGGCGAAAATATAGAGCAATCTTTAAAAGATCTTGAAGAGAACACTGTTGGTTACGCTCTTTTTACAGCCTTACGAAAAGCAACCGATCTTCAACAAAAACTTATTATTGATGGAATGAGCTTTGCCCGGATAGAAATTGAGCTTGGGTTAACGCCAGTTGTTAGGCTCTCTTATAAGCCAATGTAAAACTTGNNTTCTTTNCTAATCATAAAAACTCATTCATTGGCGGTAAAAAACATTATAGGCCTCACAAGAAGCTGCAATCACCGTCCTAAATGAATCTCTAGCTAATAATGATCTTGGAAAAGATCTATATTATGCCCTGATGAGAACGANCGAAATACAAAACTGTGTTTAGAAAATAAATAGCCAAATTAGTAATGTGATCGTAATCAATAAAAATCACCGAATTCCGTGCAGAAGGTTTAGGATTAAGATTTGCAGCGAAGAAACTTTTCAAAGCAAACTTCAATTNAATAAAAGAGGATTCACTTTATGACTAAATATCTGACTCCATTTTCGGGATTGCTTCTCGCCTTAGCGATGACTAGCACTCAAGCCGAACCGGTAATGAATTTAATAACTATCAACACAAACGACCCAGCAGGATATGCGGCATGGGCGAAAGATAATGCTGAGAATATTTCGAAAGCAAACAATGCAATGGCTATGGGNCTGTGCTCCCCNACTTCCGGCGCGGAAGAAATNGGTGANCACTATCTNTGGTCATTCTATGATTCCCAAGAAACNGCCTGGCAGACNGACGCGATGAACCCCGTCGTTCGCAAAGCCGTCGCGAAAATGGATGTAGATCGACGAATAAGAATGTGGGATAACTGGCGTATTGTTCGCGCGGCAGAGCTCTCAGAAAGAGGCTACTACTACAATCTTTATGTGGAAACCGACAGTCCAAGCGAATACGTAAATGGCCTCGACCGTTTACACAAAAAAATGCAAGAAGAAGGTCATGATGTTTCCATGCAGATCTTCATGGGCGATACAGGCTCAACGGCCGGAACTATAATGATCTCCTTCGGTTCCGCTAACCCAGCGGTATTAGGCCGGAGCTTAGATGCGAGAACAGAAAGCTGGTTTCAGGAAATAGTTTCCGAATTTGAAGGAACCCGGAAAATGGTTCACGGGTTCTCATTAATCTGCGAAACCTATTACGCAGCGAAATCCTAATTCAAAAACNGGAGAAAAACCTGAGTAGGTGCGAGAAGTTTTTGCGCCTACTCGGATGTAATAAAGATTCTTTCTAAGTGTCAGGTNTCTAGGTTGTGTTTTATTTAAAGAATCGCCTCCGATACGCGCTAGTTCTNGGNGTTACCATCTTCAGTTTCTCAAGCTTATGGGCCAATGAAGGCTATAAGCGTTTCGGCATAATGAGCGCACTAGATAGCGAAATGCGGCTATTGCTTAGTCACGCTGCCGTTCATGAAAAAATTTCGATAGGGAATATCGATTATTATGTGGCGAGTCTTGAATCGAAGGACGTTGTTCTAGTTGCGGCTGGAGGCTACGGAATCCTACCTAGCGCTTCAACCAGTATCCTGATTCATGAATTTAAGGTAGATGCTCTTATCTTTACAGGTGTTGCCGGAGGCGTCGCTGAAGATACTAAGGTCATGGATATCGTAGTATCAAAAAATCTGATTATCCATGACTGCGGCATCCAGACCAACGAAAGCTTTGTTTGGAAACCTGATTGCGGAGTTAATGTTGACGGCTCTATACCGACAGACGAAAAGTTGAGAGAGGCCGCAATCGAAGCGGCAAGACACGTCGTTGGGAATGGGAATGTCTTTGAAGGCACAATCGCGAGCGGTGAAGCTTTCATCGCCAGCGAAAATTATCTGCATTTTCTTCGAGAGGAGTTCGATGCCTACGCTGTCGAGAGTGAAGGCGGTCCTGTCGCCAGAGTAGCCTACGAATTCGATGTGCCAGTAGTAGTGATCAGAACCCTATCCGACCTCGCTGATGGGAATGCGAGACAAAGTTTTACTCAATTCGTCAACNAAGCTGCCGATAACTCTGCNAGCGTAGTCATGGAAATCCTTAGGAAATTTAGATCACACGAGCAGACAAACTTGTCCAGCGAAACATCTCCACAATAANGTGNAGCCNTAGCTCTCTGCACCNATAAAAATTAAATTTAATATCATCAACTGGACNTTATGGTTTCAGAGATCTCAATGANGCTAAAAGATGCTCAAAATGCTAAGTGAGACCATATAANTTACTCGTAGAAACCATTGTTATTGCAGGTTACNGTTGCNAANTCCTTTGATTGCCCTATCAGCTCTGAGAGCTNATTTGCGTTATTTACCATCGCCTCTGCAATTGCCTTACTAAAGCCCCCACCATCGCAGTCACCATNATCTGCGCAAGGCCATATCGACGATCGTGGTTTTACCAGCGATTCCATTTGTAAATAAACTTGGTCATGAATGCTATAAAGTTCATTCAGACTTTCTACNTGCAATTCGTTTGCATGAGCCAACCGGAGTTCCACTGCCTCTGCGAGTGCATTCCAAGCAACCACCTTTGGTGANGATCTCCANTCCTGCTCTGCCNGCTCATGCATTTTAATCGTCTCTTTTTCTAGGTTTTTTAATCGATCATAACAATACGTAGCTGCNTCNTAGTCANCATGCAATTCTGAACATGTGTTCTCAGGTAGGTTNAAAATCGGACGATCGGCGGGATAGGGATTTTTCTCCTTAAAAACCTNCATGCCTCCGGCGATAGCATCAATTTTTCGATTGAGATCGCCCAAAGCGGTCAATTGCCTTCCAGCCTCTCGTTCTGCCTCCAACTCAAAAATAGCTTCCGCTTTAGGAAGCTCTGCATTCATGCAAGTCTCTAGACCAGATTCGCAGCTGATCAACAGACAGGCCAATGTCAAAACAATAGTTGTGCGCATATTCAAGCAGTTTACCAACTTGGTATTTCTAATCTTAACCTTCATTTTGCGAAAAACCTCGAGTCCACCCAACATTATTGACTGTGTAGTTTCTGCAGTGTCTTGATGAAGTTTGGCTTCTGATATAACTGCGCAGTAACCGTAATATTTAGGGGCAGGCTTAAGCGGTCCCCGTACCATGTAATTGGCCAAGTTTTGAAAAAGGCCGCTAAGAATGGCGACAAACAGACACTAAATCGTGGGTTTTGTTCTTCCAGATATAAAAAATGAATGATTCTCGCTTATCCGTTACACTTTTTTACACCAAGTGCCTAATGCTCCTTTTGANTTTAAAGATTTAGGAGTGTCTCGGCTCCAGGTAAAGAGGTAAAGAGGGAAAGAGGGAAAGAGGGTTTCATTAACGTAAATAAAAGGATAAAAACGATGGAAGAATTTCAAATCTGGCAAATTTGGAGCAGCAACAGGATTGCCGATGCGCTCATGAGTATAGGCAGTCTATTAAGCATCTGGCTCGCTATGAGAATTGCGGCCGCAACAAGGAATTCTGACGAAACCAATCTATTTAGCCAAATAGTCTCTAGTCTGTTTGGGCTGATCGTCCTAACATTAACATGGATGCAATACACTTTCGTCGGCAATAATTGGGTCGCAGCATCTCGATTTTTAACTGAGATAAAGGCAAGCGGTGGTGAAATTTCTGGAACTGCAGAAAATTACATTGCGCTGGTTGGTACTGAAAGTATGGGCCAACCTATGCCTTTAGGTATCGGTTTTATAGTAATCGCTGGTGTCATTATTTTGGCTCAGATCTGGATGCCAAAAAAATAATAATAGGTTGCATTGTACGATCAAGAAACTGATGTGCCAGTCCTAAAGCATATGTTGAAGCTTTAACATTGGCGCATTAGTTCATCGGCATCTTTTTCAAATTTGGCTTCTGATGTAGCTGCGCACAAACAACAATATTAAGGCGCAGACTTCACTCTACCCATAAGTTTAATAGGATCGAAAACATTTCAAGCTAGTTTTATCGATGCTACTTCGAGCCTTATGTTTCACAGCAAAACAATTGCTGGGGAAAACGTCTTGAGAGATCTAGAATTGTTATCTACGAATGTCATGATTCAATCGAATTCGCCCGGTTGCGTGGCTTGATGGAAATGTCGATAGTCAAGGGAGATCCTAAATGAGCATAAAGCGCAACGTGCACCTGGTCACCGGAGGACGATTTCATGACACGGGCTTTGCCCGCCTGGAATTGTTAAAACTGCTCGCGGAACTCCCGTGTGCCTCGGTGAGCGTGGGACAAGATTTTTCTTCAATCGATCAAATTCTTAATGCCGACCTTTTGATCAGCTACACGTGCGACGTAAGGCCAACATTTGGGCAGCAGGTGGTATTGAAGGCATTCCTGGAACGGGGCGGAAGGTGGTTTGCTCTTCATGGTACCAACTCTTTTTTAGACTTTGATACGACCGATGGTCCCATCGACGCGTTCGGGGTCACCATCCCCGGCGTACCTTTTGCCCCGGATTTGGCACCGGAATTCATGAGTTTGTTAGGCACGCGCTTTGTTACCCACCCGCCCATTCAGCCGTTTCAGATCACTGTGGCGGAACCTGAACATCCCATTGTTGCGGGTATTGAAGACTTCACCGCAATCGATGAACCCTATTGCTGTGAAGTTTTTGGTCCTATTCAGGTCCTACTTGAATCTAGATACAGCAGCGAAAACATGACCGATTTACCGCCGGAGTGGGATGTTCCTGACCGCGTTCAGCCTCAGATGTACCTTAAAACGATTGGTTCGGGAACTGTTTTGTATTTGATGTTGGGCCACTGTTGTGGACGTTTCGACATGCAACCTATCATGGATGAATGTGACGTTGTCAGAGCCAGCTGGGATCTCCCGGTGTTTTATGAACTCCTGCGGAGAGGTCTCAATTGGGGGGTTGGTTAAGGCTTCTTGTGTATCGAAAAGCAGGACCAACATTACAGGAGATCCGGTCGCAACAATCGATATTAAAACATGCATTTACCCTAGAGGTGGTTGATGACCAGTAGAGATCTGGCAAAAAGGACAAACAGGAAACCTTGCAGGAAGATCCAAAGGCGGCAGCTGACGTCTAAGTTAACCCCAAACTCAAAGAGCTAATAAGCCGATGACACCTTCACAAAAGCCACTTGAAGAACAACTCACTGCTTTGGCTAATGACCTCGCAAAAAGAGGCACACCAGAACACGTACAATGTGTTCTTAAGCTCACGGAAACTGTGTTTGCAGAGTATGACTAGTGGGACAGAGATGAGGTTAGGGGACTGGTAAGCTATGGATAATGACGAGCAGAATATTTGCTGTTATTTTTTCACCTTATTTAGCAGTAACATGAACAGGCAAGGTTTTTAGACCGGTAACGAAGTTTGACTCCATGATTTTGGGCTCACCCGAAAGTTCAACTCTGCCGACCCGCCTGAACAACTCCTCGTAGAGGTACCTCATTTCCATTTTTGCCAGCAAGTGACCGAGGCAATGATGGGCACCATGGCCGAATGCAAGGTGGCGATTGGGTCTGCGGTCGGCAACAAACCTGTCTGGATCATCAAAGACTTCTTCATCGCGATTACCTGAGGGATAGAGCAGCATCAACGCATCACCTCTTTTTATCGGCTTGCCACGGAGCTCATAGTCTTCAGTTGCATACCGCATGAAGTGTTTTACCGGACTGGTCCAGCGTATGGCTTCTTCTACAAGCAGTCCCATATCAATATTGCCTGACTGAACTCTTCGCAGCTCGTCCGGGTGCTCAAGTAACGCCAAAAGGCCACCCGCTAATGCCGAACTGGTAGTGTCGTGACCTGCGGTGGCGATGATGACGTAATACGAGACGGCTTCCAGAGGATCAAGCAACCGGCCATCAATTGTCGCGTTCGCAATGGTTGAGGCAACATCATCGGTTGGTTTCGCCCGCTTCTCCTCAGTTAGATGATTGAAGTAAGCAAAATACTCGGCGATGGTTTCGCTTTGCCCGCCATCAACTGAATCGTCGTCGCGCTGCATATCCGGATCTTCATTACCGAGAAGCTCCTGGGTCAGTTTCAGCATCAGCTTTTCATCTTCAGACGGTACGCCCAGGATCATCATGATGACCTTGAGTGGATACCAGACACCGACATCGCGGACAAAATCGAGTTCGCTGCCTGATTCAAACATGCGATCTACCGCCTCACGGGCGATCAGCCTGACTCGAGGTTCAAAGGTCTTGATGTTCTCAGGCATGAACCAGTCCCTTGTAAGATCTCGATATTTCTTGTGATCTGGTTCGTCCATATGAATCAGGGTCCGCAACATCGGACCTTCTTCATCAAGCTGCCTCTCAATTTCCGGCAGTTCAAGTGCTGACTTGATCGTGTTGGGAAAACTTATATGCTGTCGCTCAATCTCAATAATGTCCGCGTGTTTTGTCACGAGCCAGAATGGCTTGTAAGTACCGCTTTCAATGCAGGGTACCGGATCATGCTGACGCATGTGTTTCGTCAGCGCGTGCAGGTAATCTTCATTTGCGAACGTCGACGGCTTGACGACATCTTGGTAATCCATGGCTCAGTGTTACTTCAGGCAGAGTCGCTCGCTCTGGTCCCAATTCGCGCGCATTGCTTTCCTCCTTTAGTCAGTTTTATTCCGACGAATTTATCTGAAGCTGATGCCCTCGCCATTTGCACAGTCGCCTTTCGAACAAACGCCACAAGCGACATTAGAGACCCCAAAAAGCAATACAAATATTAAGAACCTAATCTTGATCACACGATAATACTTTTTATCAGCATAGAGTAACGTTGAGAAGCTCTTTTGGTAACCAAAATCAGTTAAACATTCTGTTAGATCACCTAACTATCTCGACATGCCTCAATCATGCTTTCTCATTTCCGACGATGCTGCATTAGTAATCAGCGCACAGTTGCTCACCATTCTAAACACCCAAAAAAACTATCACGAGCAGCTTTAGGTCATAGAGACTAGTTCAAATTTGGCTTCTGATGTGTCTGCGTAGTAACAATAATGTTAATACGAAGCCTTCACCGAGCTAGGGCCACGCCCTGTATCGCACCAACTGTAAAACAAGGG
>NZNP01000134.1 GCA_002694945.1 Gammaproteobacteria bacterium | reverse complement strand
AGAAGTTGTAGGCGATAGCGGTATAATCGTTCCAACGAAAGACTACNCTGCTATAGCTAATGCATTAAGGCTAGTCCTTTCTGATAGTCGATTGAGAGANGAATTNGGATTGCAGGCCAGGAACCGAATCCTACGTCATTTCAGTTGGGCTATTGCCGCAGATANATTAACCACCNTTTACCAGTCNATCATCAATCAGACGGCACCTAATGTCTTTNCAAACCATTNATTTTGAAANGTTCAAACTAAAAGACGGTGACCGACTACTNGACTTGGGCTGTGGCGAGGGTCGACACGCAATCTCGGCCTATATGGTCAAAAACGTAGAGTCTGTTGGTGTAGATCTGTCAGTGAAGGATCTGCAAACTACACGTGAGCGCTTTGGCGAATTCGTTGAACCTGATAACAGCGCGAAGAGTCTGGCTATCTCTGTTGCCGATGCAGAAAAAGTACCTTTCGCAGATGCCGCTTTCGATAAAGTTATTTGCTCTGAGGTTCTCGAACACATTAACGACTATCAACGGGTCATCGTCGAAATTAACCGTGTCCTGAAACCTGGAGGCATTGCAGCAATCAGCGTGCCCAGATTTTTCCCAGAGTGGATTTGTTGGAAGTTGAGCGATGCTTATCATGAGGTCGAGGGAGGCCATGTCAGAATTTTCTTCGCAAGAAAATTGCGTCAAGACGTCGAAGCAAAAGGTTTTGTCTGTTTTGGCAAACATCANGCGCATTCACTGCATGTACCTTACTGGTGGCTGAAATGTCTTTTCTGGCGCGAGGCCAGTGAANCCAATNCTCGCGCGGTGAGCTGGTATCATCGATTCCTNATCTGGGACCTTATGCAACAACCNATTATCACCCGATTGCTCGATAGACTTCTGAACCCAATCATGGGCAAAAGCGTAGTTATGTATTTTATTAAAACCGCCGAGGCAGCCCCATCATGACAAAACTTTATGTCTCAAAGGGCTCTTTTCCAGAAAAGTACTTCGATGACACGGTCCAATATATCGCGCAAACTCAGGAGGCAGATGGCGCCATCCCTTGGTTCACAGGCGGACCTCTAGATCCTTGGGATCATGTTGAGTCAGCCATGGGACTGGCAATCGGCAGGCGCCTAGATGAAGCAAAGCAGGCATATTANTGGTTAAAGGACAATCAACTCCCAAATGGCAGCTGGTTCGCAGCATACAAAGGCGGGCAAGTCGAAGACGGAACGCGCGCAGAAACCAACTTTGTAGCCTACGCTGCTACAGGTGTCTGGCACTATTATCTGATCACAGGTGATAAAAAATTTCTGAGCAATATGTGGCCTACNATTGCNGCCGCNATGGAATTCGTTGTCCGTTTGCAAGGGCCCCAAGGAGAAATTTATTGGTGCGAAGACACCACTCTTGGTATTAGAGAGGACTCCCTGATAACTGGCTGCAGTAGCATCTATAAATCGTTCGAATGTGCTCTCAATATAGCAACTATAGTTCGTGAAGAGGTTCCACATTGGGCTATGGCGAGGACCCGGTTGGGTAATGCTATCGCCAATCATCCAGAATGTTTCGATCGAACCTGGGATTCAAAAAGCAGATTCGCAATGGACTGGTTTTATCCAGTATTGACTAATGTCATCAGAGGGAAAGAGGCTCAGCGTCACCTCGCTCGCCGATGGAAAGANTTTGTAATCCAGGACCTAGGATGTGTTTGCGTCAATGATGAACCCTGGGTAACCGTCGCCGAATCGTGTGAACTCGTTATGGCTCTGTTATCAGCTGGCCAGTATCAACAGGCTGTCCAATTGTTTAGTTGGNTGCACCAGTTCCGGGATAATACAGGNGCCTACTGGACCGGCTACGTCTATNGAGACAATCANCTTTGGCCCGAAGAAAAACCTACCTGGACAGCCGGTGCTGTATTGCTAGCAGCGGATGCCCTGTCTAACAGGACGGGCGCCTCTCACCTTTTCCGAAACGAAACGTCTGAGGCTGAAATAGAGATTGGATGGGAAGGCACAACTGACTAAAGCCGCCGCAAGATGGCCAGTGATTTAATGCGATCTATTTCTTCGAANAGTCCAGATGCTATGGCCAATTTGAGTATGTTGTAAGGCGCCTGCCCGCCTGCATCAGGATCGGGAAAAATATCATGGATAGCTAAGAGGCCATCTTTGACGATATGACCAGCCCAGCAACGATAATCTGTCATTGCAGCTTCGAAAGAGTGTCCACCATCAATAAACACCATGGAGAGAGGAGTTCCCCAATGCCTCGANGCCTGTTCGGATGAGGTCACCAGTGGTATAACAATATTTTCAAGGTCCGCGGCACGAACCGTTCGACGAAATTCACGAAAGGAATCCATCAAGCCNATTTGTTCATCAAATAAACTNTCATCATGGTACTCCTCNCCTGGCTGATGTTCTTCTGACCCTCTATGATGATCAACCGCATAGACCGAAACGCCTGCTGACCGACAGGCCATACCAAGATAAACTGTAGATTTACCGCAATAGCTTCCAACTTCAAGAATAGGTCCGAGGCCGGCCATCTCCTCTGCATATCGATACAGAGCTTCGCCTTCCATAGGATCAAGAAAACCCTTTACTTCACAAAGATCAAAGTTGAGTTGCATCAGAAGACAAAAAAAATCGTCAAGTAAACAGGCATCAGCANAATGACAGCGTAGACCGCGATATTATTCGCGATAGGCCACTTATCTTCGTCTTCGAGAGGAAACTTACTACCCAAGACCAACCACAAACAGCTGCCNAGGATAATCGAGAGAATTGTACTGAGCGCAATCAAAGCCATNTGTGTCAGCCTTTTAAGTTTTCATATGTCCTTGTCGGACATCTCGTTATTTAGCTAAAGNGATATTCATATCTTGTAAAACCGCANCCTATCACCTGCACTCACCTCCTGNCCGATATCTATCTCNGCCAGCCCATCGGCCCAAGCAACAGATGTCATAATNCCTGAGCCCTGGTTAGCAAACCTTTCTAAGCANGGCTCNCCGGCCTCGGTTTCAATGATNCGCACTCTAAGGTACTCGCGTCGACTACCCCCNCTGAAGGAAAAAGCCGCAGGTATCATAATGCTTTCTGANCGAAATTCAGCTGCACCCTGCATCGCAAGCAAATATGGCCTAGCTACAATCAGAAATGTCACAAAAGTTGAAACAGGATTTCCAGGCAACCCGAAGAAGGGTTTGCCGAGAACATGACCAAAAGCCATAGGTTTCCCAGGTTTAATAGCCAACTTCCAAAGATCAATTTCACCAAGATGCTCAACGGCCGACTTAACATGATCTTCTTCTCCTACGGACACTCCTCCTGTCGATACAATCAAATCCGCTCGTTTCACAGCTTGACGCAGAGCTTGTTCCGTAGCCTTGGGGTTATCCTCGATAATTCCTAAATCGACAGACTCCATGCCAAGACCACGGATAAGTCCATCGAGAGCAAATCGATTAGAATTGAAGATTTGTCCCGGTGCCAATTCACCACCCGGCTCCACTAGCTCATCGCCTGTAGACAATATAGCTATCCGCAATGGCTTGNAGACTGCNACTTCAACGCAACCAACCGAGGCCAATAAGGCGAGCAACTGTGGCGTCAAACGTTCTCCTCGTCGCACCACCGTCGAACCCATCAGCAGATCCTGACCGCATTCTCTAACGTTAGCACCCATCTCAGGCATCGCTAGNATGCGAACGCGACCCTGCTCAAATTCGCAATTTTCCTGCATCACGACTGTATCAGCTCCTTCAGGAATAGGAGCACCCGTAAATATTCTGGCAGCAGTCCCTGGTTCCATGCTGATGCCCACGCTCCCTGCGGGTACACGGTCAGAAATCTTCAACCAGNCATTCGCACGAATCGAAGCTAATTGAACCGCATAACCATCCATCGCGCTGTTATCTGCAGGAGGAACGTTTACAGGGGATAGGATATTTTCTGCAGCATAGAGCCCAAGCGCAGTATTCAGGGGCTTTAATTCCTTCTCTTGAGAAACCTTTACTCGGTCGAGCAAATCAAGAATGGCCTCGTCTACAGGACGNAATCCCTTCAATGCGANCCCTTCCGAATCAGTTCGGCAAAGTTACAGGGACGATGCTCGATATCAAGCTGCGTCTGCAGGATGCCTTGCCATGCTGTCCGACAGGCTCCTGTAGACCCAGGCATGCAGAAAATGGCTGTGTTATTCGCTAGACCCGCGAAGGCGCGGGACTGAACGGTAGACGTCCCGATTTCTTCGTAAGACAGGTGGCGAAATAGTTCACCAAACCCAGTAATATCAGAATCGAAAAGTGGCACTAGCGCTTCAGGGGTAGAATCGCGTGTTGTAAAACCCGTACCCCCAGTGACAAGAATGACCTCCACTTCCTCATCGGCAATCCAAGCAGAAGCCACGGCCCTTAGTCTATATAGATCATCGATTTCGATTTTCCTTCCTACTATCTCATGTCCCGCTTCATCCGCAGCATTGACAAGATATTGGCCCGAAGTATCAGTCTCAAAAGTTCTAGTATCGGACACCGTCAGCACAGCTATTTTTAGGCCGTCTGTCATTCAATTTTCCTCTGTATTTACAGCGCAGACATCTAATTAAGATCATACCCCGTGAATTCCTGGTAAGGTAGAGATTCCGAATTTAGTCGGTCGCTACTTCNCCAAAAAGTCGACGATGGTTCAGCAAACCTTGCCTAAGCGCCTTTCCAATTGGGCAATCTTTTTTCCGAGAAGGCCAAAGGCCCCTCTACGAAATCAGCGCTATGACGCATGGCATTGACCTGCTCATACCGCCCACTCATAGCCGCCTCCAAACTATCAGCGTTCATACCGTCCATGGCTGCCTGCTTGCTGGCTCGGACAGAAAGCGGAGCACATTCAAGAATTTGTTGCGCCCATTCTTTTGCGAGAGTCAAAGCCTGACCTTCTTCTGCTATGTCATTAACGAATCCCAACTGCCGACCTTCCGCAGCACTGACTCGCCTACCAGTCAACATCATTCCNAGAGCCTGCTTCATACCAATCTCACGAGGTAAACGATGTACTCCTCCAGCCAAAGCCGCTAAGCCGACTCGCGGTTCAGGTAAAGCAAAAACCGCATTTTCTGCCGCAATTATTAAGTCACATGCCAGGGCTATCTCAAAGCCACCACCCATCGCAACGCCGTTAACAGCTGCGATCACTGGTTTTGGATTATCAAACCGAGAAGTTATCCCCGCGAAGCCAGTATCAGATATGCGGCTCATATCACCACCCGATGCCTGATACTTNAGATCGTTACCGGCGGAAAATGCCCGATCACCCGCNCCNGTGACAATTGCCACCCACTGCTCAGAGTCTGCAACAAAATCATCGAAGATGGCAGAAAATTCATCGTGCGCCGGCGCATGCAATGCATTCAAAACACTCGGACGATTAATTGTAATTATCGTCAGATGACCATTTCGTTCAACTATGCTGTATTCGCCCATTTGTACCTCCTTTTAAAANTATCTGAGAATAAATCCGTATGCCAGAGNGTAATAATCTAGTTTAACCAAACAACGACCCTAACCGTTCCATCGCTTTTTCCAAACGCGGTTTCGGGCTAGCAAAATTAAGGCGTAGNAATCCAGCATCACCAAATACATCCCCATTCGAAAGCTCAAGCCCAACATCAGAAAGCGAAGTATATGGTTCGTTCAGACCACTATCTCTGAAATCAATCCAAAGGAAGTAAGTCCCTTCTGGTTTTGTCAGCCTTAACCCCGGTATCTGCAACAACGCCTCACAAAGATAGTCGCGATTGCTCTGCAGGTATCTCAATTTTTCGTCAAACCAAGAGTTACACTCTCCGTAAGCCGCTTCCATAGCGACTAGCGGCAAAGAGCCCANCCCCATATTGATGCCAGCAGCTGCCGACTGAAAACGATCACGAATATGCGGGTCCGACACAACAGCGAAGGCGCCTCCTATACCACTGATGCCGAAAGCCTTAGAGGGACTCATCAGCGTCACGCTACACGCATTTATTTCTGGACTTATTGAGGCAATCGGGATGTGCTGATTTCCCTCGTAGACTAAGTCACCATGAATTTCGTCGGAGCAGATGATGATGTCATATCGCAAGCATATCTCGCCGATTGCTTGTAATTCGTCAGGAAGCAATACTCGACCCAGTGGGTTCTGTGGATTACAAAGGATCAGGACACCNACGTTGTTAGTCTTTGCAATCGCCTCTAACCGATCCAGATCAAATTCCCAACGGGTCGACCCAGCTTGAGCAGGCAACTTGATCATGCGACGATTACTGTTTTCCGATACATCGAGAAAGGGGTAATAAACAGGCACTTCGGTCACAAGCACCTGCTCTGGACCAGTCAGGCCTCTCCCAGCAATATTCAACCCAGGGACGACCCCGGATATAAATACTAGCCAATCAGGATCTACAACCCATCCATAGCGGTCATGCAATCTGCTTACGATCAACTCAACAAGCGATGTCGGTACTGCATCGTAACCAATTACACCTTCGTCCAGTCGAGCTAAAATAGCACGANGTATTGGCTGGGCTAATTTAAAATCCGAGTCACCGATAGTCAGCGCTATGGCATCACCTCTTCCCTGCCATCGTTTGCTGTTACTTAAGGTCCTATCAATCTCCTGATCCCAACTCATGAAAGCGGTTCCTTTTTCTAATGTCGTTCTACTTACTGTCATTGTTAATACCAGTGCTTTTTTTCCTAATCAATTTGAGACTTTCGATACCTCGTTCTAGTTTTTTTACTCGGAATAATCCGATTGTTAAGGGCATTCTATTTTTCGTTAGCAGGTGTTCATATCGTCCTTTTANAGCAATCATGTTTTCAAAGCTTCGAGCATCAAATGCCCTCCACGCNTCTACTCATGTGCCTTTCCTCAGGCTCAAGTCTACCTAGAAACCACACTGGTCCCGACATCATATAACACCTTAAATATTTGCAATGATTACTTGTATCTGCGAACGAGCNTGCAAATGCGTTGCTTGGGCTTTGCGGCTCTTACGTTACACCGAGCCCGAAGAGGGATTTTAAACCAAGTCCCATCCGCTATAATGACAATAAACATCTGGAGCAGTGTATGGGACTTTTTAACAGGAAAATGGAGCTACCGACACCAGACACAGCGTTGCCCGGACGNACAGNCANGATGCCTGTGCCCGCCGAACATTTCATCAACGGCCATCCGATGACTGCGCCATTTCCNGNGGGTCTGCAGACAGCGATGTTCGGATTAGGCTGTTTTTGGGGTGCTGAGCGCCGCTTCTGGGAACAACCGGGAGTATATGTCACCGCAGCAGGCTATGCTGGTGGCTTGACACCCAATCCGACCTACGAAGAAGTATGTTCGGGCATGACCGGGCATAACGAAGTAGTAATGATCGTTTTCGATCCTGGCCAGGTGACTTTCCAGGAGTTGCTAGAACTGTTTTGGGAGAGCCACGACCCTACTCAGGGAATGCGGCAAGGCAACGATATCGGCACCCAGTACAGATCGGGCATCTACACGTTTTCCAGCCATCAGCAGGAACAGGCTGAGAAGTCGCGACAAATTTTCCAGGAAAAGCTCCTCCAAAAGGGCTTTAAGCCTATCACGACAGAAATCTTAACTGCGCCCGATTTCTATTACGCAGAACATTATCACCAGCAATATCTAGCAAAAGTNCCTGACGGCTACTGNGGTCTCGGCGGCACGGGTGTCTGCTATCGTNATTGAAACTTGTNGTTCTCCAAAAAATCACTACANCCTAGGNGNTCAGAAGTTNTAGAGCCTCCTCGTATCGCTTTANNGTACTCTCNANAACTTCTTGCGGCATTGCAGGACCAGGGTATTCCTTATCCCATTCACCATCCGCCACTAGGGTTTCTGCATAATTTCTGACATATTGCTTGTCAAAACTCTCCTGCTCTGTGCCAGGCTTCCAGTCCTCCGCAGGCCAGAATCGACTGCTATCCGGTGTAAGCACTTCATCTATGAGAACAAGTTCACGCGAGGCGTCCAATCCAAATTCGAACTTTGTGTCTGCAACTATGATGCCGCGCTCAAGCGCAAATTCCGCTCCTTTTTCATAGATCATCATCGAACTTGAGCGGACTCGACTCATCAATTCATGACCCACCAGATCGCATGCCGCAACATAACTTATGTTCTCATCATGGCCTTGATCGGCCTTGGTAGATGGAGTAAAAATCGGTGTATCTAATCGGTCACTATTGATCATCCCGGTTGGCAGCGATATACCACAGACTTTTCCAGTCTCCTGGTAATCCTTGAAGCCACTACCTGTCAAATAACCTCTAACTACGCATTCGACCGGAATCACTTGGCTCCTGCGACAGATCATAATTCGGCCCTCAAGCGACTTGCGCTGAACTTCTGAAAGCCCTTGTATATCTGCAGGATCAGTTGATAACAAGTGATGGGCTATATGATCTGAGAAAAAATCAAACCAGAACTTGGACATCTGTGTAAGGAGGACACCTTTATTCGGGATGCCATTAGCTAAAACGACATCGAAGACACTCACCCTGTCTGTCGCGACAATCAGCACTCCAGCGGACTGATCGGGAAGAGTCAGGTCGTATAAATCACGAACCTTACCTGTCCGTTTATTTGGCAACGGCAGGTCTGTACTAAGAACAGCATCAGGCATAGCAACGAATTCTAAAGCAATCAGACATTGTCCAGCGCCCTAGAAAAATCCTTTACCAAATCGTCTTCATCTTCAATGCCTATGGAAAAACGAATCAGGGAGTCATCGATACCCATCGAGGCGCGACGCTCAGGGCCCATCTCGAAATAGATCGAATGAGCTACCGGTATGGCCAGCGATCTAGTGTCACCAAGATTCGAGGAACAGATCACCAGATCAAGCGCATTGATAAAATCAAAACAATCGACGCCGTCCGCTAGTTCAATACTGAATATACCACCATGATTTTTAAATAGTTCCGCAGAGCGAGCGTGCTGTGGGTGATGGCTAAGTCCGGGGTAATAGACTTTTCTCACCTTGCTGTGACCATCTAGAAATTCTGCCAAACACTGAGCATTCGCACACAACCTGTCCATACGCAACGCCAGAGTATCGGCCCCTATCGATAGGTGATGGGCGGCTTCAGGACCCAATGTTGCTCCGAAGTCTCGCAACCCTTTCTTTTTAATCTGTGTTATCGCCCACTGACTGGGCGCACCTGTCTTGTAATCGTGATACAAATTAGAGAAATTTGACCAATCAAAGACTCCAGTTTCTGTGACCGCACCACCTAACGCGTTGGCATGTCCACCGATATATTTCGTCAACGAGTTAATAACAAGGCCCGCACTCACGCCCTTGGGATTGAACAAGTAAGGTGTCGTCATCGTATTGTCAACAATGTAGACTAATCCGCACTTCTCACATAGGTCCCCTATTCGCTGAAGATCAGACACCTGGGTTCTTGGGTTCGCAATCGTCTCGACAAACACCATGCGTGTATTGCTCTTAATGGCACTAGCCACAGAATCGGAGGAAGTCGCATCAACATAACTCACCTCAATACCATGCGCAGAAAATGAGTTAAAAAGGCTATTCGTATTACCGAATAAAAACGAGGAAGCTACGAAGTGATCACCGGCGCGAAGCAATGCAAACAATGTAGTCCCTATCGCAGCCATTCCGGTAGCAAACGCGGCCGAAGCAACACCGCCTTCCATCATGGTAATCTTTTCCTGCAAGGCGGTTACCGTCGGGTTGACTTGACGACCATAGGAATACCCCGCCTGCTTACCCTGGAAAACCTCGGCCAAGTCTCTCGCATCATCATATGCATAGGTGACAGCAGTATGCACAGGCTTATGGATAGAGCCATGTTCAATTGGATCTCTTCGGTCAGAGTGCAAAATTCTAGATGTGAATCCCATTTTCATCCTTCGGAAACAAAAAAACCCGCCGCGCGAACCGCTGCGACAGGTTTCCCTCTTTAGCGGCATTTTTTACGCGCCCGCAAGCTGACATCAAATCGGCGCTCTTCACATGTTAACGCAGAGTATCAACTACAGCAATGAACTCGTCCGAGTCTGCTAAAATCCAACAACATACTTCTTTGAAAAGCATGTCAGATGGATAAGTCGCAATTTAATCAGTCACTAATCGACTTTCTCAACGCAGCACCAACACCGTTTCACGCAGTGCAGGTTATGGCTGACAAGTTGTTAGATGCTGGATTCAAGGAGCTTCACGAAGAAAACCAATGGAACACGGAACCTGGAAAGTACTTCGTGACAAGAAATCAGTCTTCGATCATCGCATTTAACCTGGGGAGTACTGAGCTTCGAAAATCTGGCATCAGAATAGTCGGCGCCCATACTGACAGCCCCTGCTTGAAGGCAAAACCAAGGCCCAACCGAAACAAGCTTGGTTATCACCAGATTGGCGTTGAGGTTTATGGTGGAGTTCTGCTAAATCCATGGTTTGATCGAGATCTTAGTCTCGCCGGTCGCGTCACGCATAAATCCACCGAGGGTAAATTGCAAAATACCTTGATCGATTTAAAGAAACCGATAGCAATCATTCCTAGTCTAGCCATCCACCTGGATAGAGAGGCCAATAACAACCGCAAGGTGAACCCAGAAACCGATATGGCACCCGTTCTACTGCAATCAGAGGCAGACTACAGCCTTGAGGAACTTATCGCCCCGCATATTAATGATCATGAGATTCTCGCAACAGAGCTCAGCTTTTACGACACAAATCCAGCCGCTGTGATCGGCGAGCGTGACCAATTTCTTGCCAGCGCTCGGTTAGATAACCTCCTCAGCTGCTTTACTGGCCTAACCAGCTTGGTTGAAGCAGACAACAACCACACAAACCTGCTAGTCTGTAACGACCATGAAGAAGTCGGCAGCGCCTCCTTTTCGGGCGCTGAAGGGACGTTTCTGAGAGATGTTTTAGAACGAATCACAAACCCCGGTGAAGACCGCCGCAGAACCTTCGCGCGGTCACTATTGATATCGACCGATAACGCACACGGCATACACCCGAACTACCCTGACAAGCACGAAAGCAATCATGGGCCCATTCTTAACAAAGGTCCTACGGTAAAGTTCAACGCTAATCAGCGCTATGCCACAAACAGCGAAACGGCGGGGTATTTCAAAGCCCTATGCCAATCAGTCGATGTACCTATTCAAGAATTTGTTAATCGAGCGGATATGGCCTGCGGCAGCACGATAGGTCCTATCACCGCCAAAGAAATTGGTGTTAAAACACTCGACGTTGGCGTGCCGACTTTCGCCATGCATTCGATCAGAGAACTTGCTGGTACTGAGGATGCTTACAATCTAATGCTCGCGTTAAAAGCCTTGTACTGTGATGGAGGACCGCTCGGCGCAAGTAACTAATTTAATGATAGCGACTGACAAGTCAGGAATCCGCAAGATTACGTTAGATAATGGAATAATCAAAATTTACCCCAGTAGGACAGATAACCAGAAAAGCGTGGACAAAACTTGCGAATTCACCCAACTCGTTCATTGCAAGCTACAAGTCTCGATGTAACACTGTCGATATGCCATTACATCTTGAAACGCACGAAATAAGAGTTTTTAGAACTGTTTACGAAGAAAGCGGCTTCAATAAGGCTGCTGAAAAATTATTCGTGACCCAGTCCGCTGTGAGCCAGACTATCGCTAACCTGGAGCACAAACTCGACACTGTGCTTTTTCACCGCAAACCACTGAAACTTACCGAAGCAGGCATGCGTCTTCTACAATACGCTGACACCGTTTTATCAGAAGAGGAAACCGTTCTCGCCGATCTCAACAATATCAAGAACGGCATTTTATCGAACCTGCATCTGGCTATGAATAGCACTGTAAACGAGCTTTTCGGCGCAAAACTAATCAAGCAGTTCTGCAACGAGCATCCCTTAACGCGACTAAAGATTTCCGTTATGCCCAGCAGACAGATAATCTCTGCTGTAGGTTCGGAACTTTGGGAACTAGGTCTTGGTCCCTTTCAGCAAGTTATGCCAGACAGATTCAGAACTAGGCCGCTCTTCCAGGAGACTCGACATCTTGTCATCTCAAATGATCGGCTTGATCCGTCATTGACCGCAGAAGAATTACTGAACCAGGTGCCTCTAATCGTTTCACACTTGGATGATCCTGACCTCCGACCCACCATTGACAAGCTCCGCGATAACTTCGGGACTATATGGGAGGTGAACGACCTAAGTCTGCGACTAGAACTTTTGAACAACGGACTCGGGATGACTTATCTTGATGACAGGCTGATGCAGTGCCACCCGGAGCTATCTCACCTAGGGCCATTCCCATTTTCAACTATCCCGCTCACCTACGGCATCTACTATAGAAGAGACAAACTTTTATCTGCTGGAGCACATCAATTTATGGCTGTGTGCGAAGAATTTTTCAGGGATAGTGACTCATAACAGCTCAAGATAATCTCGAAGATCCTCTAAGACCAGAAGGTCTTTTCCTTTTTCGCTCGAAATAAGCTCGGACAACTCTTTCCCAACTGATTGCCGCCTATTATCGACCTGCCAACGCTCTGCACAATATTTCTGCCAAAACTTAGCCTCATCCGCGGTCAGAGAATCCGGCCAGTTGCGGCCCCGATAACGAAGCAGCATTTCATCCAATCTATCATCCTGAAAACTGCCTGAAAATCGCGAAAGCTCCAACGGGTCTGCCGCCGTTACTTCCTGCATTGAAGCTCTATCAGCATCGGAAAAGAAGTCTCCGCTGTATAATTGAAAGTCAGGATCACCATTTTCCTCAAAGTCATACGAGTCGAACGCTTCTTGAACTTTTTCAATCAAGCCTGCTCGACCTCGCAAGGACTCGAAATGGCGCAAGCATAATGACATGCTAATGCCCAATCGCTCCGCCTCGGGCTCGCCAAGCGTTTTTAGCGGAGCCACTATGGGACTGCGGTTAATATATATTGACTGAAGCGCCAATCGCTCTTCACCCTCTTTAAGCCCATCTTTATTAGCGAATATAAGTCGCGCTAGACCACTTGCGTCTTCGTATAACAGTCGATCAATTGATTGAGAAAGATCTACACAGATGATTGCATTACTGTTACTTGGATGTTGGCACAGAGGCAGAACAACTGCTGCGCATCCTTTTGCTGCAGGATACATCGAAGAAATATGTATTACAGGCTGCTTGCCCAACGGATAAAGTTGCTGAATAACTGCCTTTTTTTCTCGAAGTCGCCAAGCGAATTCGTAGAGACGAGGTTGCGCTTGCTTGAGCCGCTTCGCGATTGATATCGTTGCTCTAACATCAGCGAGAGCATCGTGCGCATTCCGGTGCTCAATTCCATTCGCCAGAGCGAGGTCTTCCAACCGAAAACTCGGGATACCAGGCTGCTTTTCCGGCCACTCAAACCCAGTCGGACGTAACGCGTAGGCTGCTCTAAACAGGTCAATGACATCCCAACGAGAGTTGCCATTTCTCCACTCTCTTGCATACGGATCTTGAAAGTTGCGATAAAGCATTTGACGCACAAATTCATCATCAAAGCGAATATTGTTAAATCCCGCAGTACAGGTATTCGCTATCTCGAGTTCCTTAAGCACCTGCTCACAGAAGCTTTTTTCATTCAGACCATTGGCGATTACGTCAGACATCTTAATACCCGTCACCAACATTGCCCTTGGCTGAGGCACGACATCACGACCGGGATAGCCCAAGATATTGACCGGCTTAGCTATCTCGTCCAGCGATAAGTCAGTACGAATCCCCGCAAATTGCAGGGGCCGGTCAAGCACGGAATCCGTGCCCGTAGTTTCTAGGTCATACCAGAAAATTGAGCCAGCCATACCACCGCAACTGATCAAAAGACCTAGTGTGTATAATCTCTGCTTTTCCGTCAAAGGTTGGGCAGTGACATCTAAAAAGAATTTCTTCGCGCTTTTGCTTGGACCTCTACTGGCGGCGGGTGCTTTTCTTAGTATGTATACGACGGGCTGGGAATCCTTCGCCTGTTGGACGGCCGCCATTACTATGATATGTGTCACATGGTGGATTTTTGAACC
Source organism: Gammaproteobacteria bacterium (assembly GCA_002694945.1). Lineage (GTDB taxonomy): Bacteria > Pseudomonadota > Gammaproteobacteria > Pseudomonadales > Azotimanducaceae > UBA9659. The sequence goes on along the minus strand of NZNP01000134.1, from coordinate 17,218 downwards.
GATTCCCATACCAGTCACATCAATGATTCCGATTGCGGCCTTGCCCGTCGCTGGCGTCCTGACCCCCGCAGAGGTAGGCCAAGCCTACGGATCACCATTGGTTTTGTTACTAATGGGAGGATTTGTCCTGTCCACTGCCATGGAAAAAAGCGGTGCACACCGTCGAGTCGCATTGACTATGGTTAACCTATTCGGCGGCACCAGTAGCCGACGGCTGGTCTTTGGGTTTATGGCAGCTGCAGCAGTCTTGAGCATGTGGATTTCTAACACAGCAACGACACTAATGCTGCTACCGGTCGCCCTGGCAGTCATTGAAAGGTCCAGAGATCCAAAGTTGGCGATTCCCCTGTTACTTGGTATTGCTTATGCTGCGAGTGTTGGGGGCATTGGCACGCCTATCGGTACGCCGCCAAACTTAGTCTTCAGGGAAATCTACGAACAAACCACAGGTACAGAAATTGGGTTTCTAACCTGGATGATTTGGGGTATGCCCGTTGTCTTGCTCTTTATTCCTATAATAGGTTTCTGGCTAACTCGCACACTCAACTACCAAGGGAAAATCGAGATGCCTGCCGTCGGGCAGTGGCAGACAGAAGAACGAAGGGTCTTTATCGTATTTTCTATTACAGCGCTGGCTTGGATCACCAGAAGCGAACCATTTGGTGGGTGGTCCGAGTGGCTTAATGTACCCGAAGCCAACGACGCGAGCGTTGCTCTTATCGCCGTTGTCATCATGTTCCTAGTACCTGATGGCAAAGGCAACAAATTGCTTGACTGGGAAACGGCCGNGCGAATACCTTGGGGAATGCTGATNCTATTCGGCGGAGGTATCGCCATTGCCAAGGCATTCATCGCTTCCGGACTGAGNGCATATCTCGGCGATGCACTGGCAGGACTAGCCGGATGGCCTATCTTACTGCTGATCTCCATTATCTGCCTCGCGATCACGTTTCTTACAGAAATGACCAGTAATACTGCAACAACGACACTAATGATGCCTATTTTGGCGGCTGCAGCGATAGGAGCTGATATCGACCCGGCCCTTTTGATGGTTCCAGCAGCAATGAGCGCCAGCTGCGCTTTCATGCTTCCCGTCGCCACTGCGCCTAACACAATTGTTTTTTCTACCGGCAGATTTACAACCGCACTCATGGCNAGAGAGGGAAGCGTACTAAATATTATCGGGATCATAGTCNTCAGTTTTACTTGTTATCTATTGCTATAGAGATAGGCATTGATGCAAGAATTACTTGACGATCCGAAAACGGTAGACCAGCCAGGCGCATCATCTCTAACGAAAATTTCTTCAACCCGCGAGACCGCAGGAAAGTCTGCATAGCCGGAACCCATTGATTATAGTCTGCAATCGTCTCTAACTTGGCATTGTTGATCTCACCTNTCATCCAAGAGGAAAATTCATTACCTTCCGTCCATTGACGANCATGCTCTTTATAGTCTTCCACCAACTGGCTAATCAACAAAGTCTTCAATTCCAATTTTGACGTGTCATCTTTTTCAGATCCATAGATATCCTTCAGGTCCTTCCGTNTAAGACCAATTAACCTCAAGACCGACCGACTGCGGCGCTCTGACGACAGATACTTTTCAAAACGCTGTGAATCACCACGTGAAATGAGCCAATCATGCAATAGGGCTTGTTCCAGAGTTGTNGCGAAACTTTCATTAAATCGAGTATCCCCCTTCACATAGACCATCCTGTGGGCAAGTTCGTGAAAAAGTAGAGCGGCAAGCTTCCCTTCGTCCATAAATATAAATGTATCGAGCAGAGGATCATCAAACCANCCGAGAGTNGAGTAAGCGAGTACGCCACCGATATAAACGTCGAGGCCTTCCTGCTTGAGGCGCGCAGCGTAGGACCTTGCACCCTGTTCATCAAAAAAACCTCGGTAGCTAACACAGCCAGCCACTGGGAAGCACGATTTGCNCAATCGAAGTTCCAGTTGCGGAGCCGCAAAGACATTCCAGATAACAAACCTCTGATCNGTCACAACATAGCTAGAGTAAGCGTTGCCNACCTCAAGGCCGGCACCTCTAGCAAAGGTAAGAATACTTTGCACCAGTTCCAGGCGTTGACGCAGCAACGGAGAAGTGTCCGGAGATATCAACAACTGATCAACGGATTCTCTAGCGAGTAACAGACGCCCCTGACCAATGATCGCCTGGCGGTAAAACCCCATCGATTCACAGGCTGTTAACAAAATGCTTAAAGCTAAAATTATCAGCGTCCGATAAAACAAATTTTTTGGTCTGGCGGNTTAACTTCGGCCCTGCTATCGTAACTCGGCTCAAATTGCTATCCAATGCAAATGTACATCGACTATTTTGCTCTAAAGGAACTGCCCTTTTCGATTGCACCCAATCCGCAGTATCTCTACATGAGCGGCCAACACCAGGAGGCTCTAGCCCACCTATTATTTGGCATTCAGTCTGAGGTTGGCGGCTTCATTCTATTAACAGGTGAAGTCGGGACCGGGAAGACCACTTTATGTCGATGCCTGCTTGAACAAATTCCAACNGATGTTGAAACTGCCTTTGTGTTGAACCCCAAAGTATCCGCAATAGAATTATTGCAGACNATCTCTGATGAATTCGGTTTCGCCGGAGGTGGCAGTCAATCGCTCAAATCCCTNACNGACGCNCTGAACCNATACCTCTTAAAAGAGCATAGAGCTGGGAAANGAGCTGTTCTGATCNTTGATGAGGCACAGAATCTGTCCCGCGAAGTTCTTGAACAACTNAGACTGCTCACTAATCTCGAAACGAATGAACGGAAGCTTNTNCANATTATTTTACTTGGCCAACCAGAGCTCGGGGAAACTTTGAACAANCGGTCTCTTCGACAATTCAGCCAACGCATTACTGCGCGCTACCATTTAGAGGCTCTGAAATCNAACGAAACAAGGGATTACATTGCGCATCGTCTAAAAGTAGCTGGCGGCGATTCAANCCTATTCGACANCNNAGCTAGTCACAGGATTCACCAACTAACCGGTGGCGTTCCAAGGTTAATCAATCTGATCTGCGACAGATCGATGCTCGGGACTTATGCAGAAGACAAAAAAATTGTCTCACTTGCTACAGTTAACAAAGCAGCCGTGGAAGTCATGGGCACTAAAAGGTCCAGTTTTAACTGGGGACTGCTAACACTGACTGCGTCCGTTACCATTGTTCTTTTCATCCTCTTATGGATAAAACCTCCGCTCNATGAAGCGCCCGACGCTCAAAATGATGTTTTCGCGGACGCAGAGCAGCAAAACGTATCGAGTAATCAACCCGCATCAACATCTATAGCTCCACCAAACGAAGATGACCTGAACCTTACCATACAAGGACACAACGACATCAGAGCCGCTTGGTATGATCTATTCGCTCTATGGGGTACGGCATTTGCCGATCAAAAAACCGCTCCTTGCGAGCTGGCCAAGGATATCAGCCTAAAGTGTATGGAACGTCAGGTTAGCTGGCAGGAATTGCAGCGTATTGATCGACCGATGATCGTTTTTCTAGAGGANCAATACTTCACCATTAGCGAGATAAACCATAAACATGTGACTTTATTAGCCGGAAATAAGCAATTTGAGCTTACGCGCATTGAGTTCTTAGAGCGCTTTGATGGCAGGATAAGCATGAGCTGGCGCATACCGCCGAACTACGACTCTCCTCTAAAACTTTACGATCGGGGTCCAGAAGTCGATTGGTTAGCAGCAAAATTAGCCATGATCGAGGGCAAGCAAGAACCTATCGAAACTGGGACCACCTTCACCTCATTACTCAAAAGTAGAGTCGAAAAATTCCAAAACGCTGTTGGTTTAGAACCAGACGGAGTGGCAGGGCCCTTAACATTGATAAACATAAACAGTTTCGGCAGAGAGAACGTCCCAAGATTGACAGCGGATGACGAGGATTAGTTATGTCCTATATTTTGGATGCATTAAAAAAATCCGAGGAGGAACGGTCGCGAAAACAAACACCTCGCCTTGGCGACATCCGTATCGATAATCAAGATAGCGCATTGCCAGGGCTCAAATCCATCATAACGATCGTAACGTTGACTGCTTTCATTAGTTCAGCATCTGTTTATTTGTTTTTTGATCGCGATCAAACATTTGGAAACAACACTCTTAAGTTAAAAGATACTCAAGCGATGAACAACACCGAAGTCGCTGACACCTTAAAACCTCAAATACATGAGGACAAATTACGAGAACATAAAAGAAATCAAACGAATAATCAGCTACAGATTCCAGATAAACCTATTGCGCCGCCGATCCTAAACATAACGACACATATCTTCGCTGAGGAAGCTGATTTACGAATGGTTATGATAAATGGAGTGACGCGAAGAGAGGGAGACAGTTTAGGAGAAAATCATCGCCTACTAGAAATCACCGAGCGAGGCCTCATTCTGATCTTCCATAATAAACAGTACACATTGGATGTCGTAGAAGACTGGCAAATAAACTAACCGTCGGTGCCATTGGTAGCTCTTGCCTGAATTCCTTGAATTTGCGTCTGTTGTTGTGACAACTTTTGAGCAAGCTGCTGACGATGTTGATCGATAGAGCTAATCGCTTCATTAACCTCCTTTAGTTGTCTAGAGACTGTATTAAGAGCACGTTGGTTTGCTTCCTGGACCACCGCCTGATCCTGGACTTGACTGCGCAAAAACGCAATTTCGGTTATGAACTCTTGATTGTCCTGCAATAAGCCATCTCTCAACCCTGAGTACTCATCAACTAGCTCCTTGTATTGCCTAGACATTTCATCTACTGATCCTGCCATATTAGTAACACTCTGTCCGAGGTCGTCTTTTAACGTCTTAATAGAGCGTACGTTTTTCTGAATGTCAGGTTTATTTTGGCGGTAAGAAACAGCCCAGAGCTTGTCTATTTCAGAGAAGTTAGTGCCAACTTGGTCCTTTAAGTCCTGAAGGGTTTGAGAAACGTCGGTTCCCGTTGCAGCCAGCCGACTATCAAGTTCAGCAATATTCATCTGCCCTTGGGCTAACAGTGCATTTGAACGATCTAGTTTTTTTTGTACTTCAAATAACGTGTAACCTCCTATACCCATAATAATAGCCATCAAAACTATGACGAAAACCAAAAGACCGTTGAAATTGCTTTGCCTAGGGGCAGCTGATCTGGCGCTACTACGATAGGAAGCAACCTCGTCTTGATCTGGTTTTATAGAAGGTATCGTGTCGTTCATTATGCAACCAAAAAAGGGCCCTATCGGGCCCTTCTTTATTTCCAGTATCAGCTACTAGAGCAAGGCCATCAGTCCATATAAGACGGCTGTCAACCCAATACTACAACTGATTACGCCTTTCACTGTAGTTAATGGCCCTTGCTTACCAAAGATAGCGTTGGCCTCTAGCAGGAGAATAATTAACAGTATGATGCTTAGACCTAACCCATTTGCGTCCACGACCAAACCATTACTAAGATGAGCCGACGACCCCATGAAGAAGAGCATAGGCGCCGAAAATAAGGTGTTTGTCCTCGAGGCCAAGGCGGCTTTTGGTGCTGCCGCTGCTGCCTCAGGGAGTGCTTCGCCGCCTTGTGCTACCTGAGTAGCTGAAGCAATCACAATCTTTTGATTAGGCCATATGATCAGCCAAACATTTAAAAACATTAACGTTCCAAGCGCAGCGCCGACGGTAATGTCGTAGGATATTGCCATATGCCGATAAGCAAGCAACGCTACACCTGTCAAAAAAGTGAACATAGCCGCCCACCTGAACCACCATAGAGCACGTGGTACTAACTTTTGAATGGCTCCAGAACGGTGTGCATCCTCAGCTTCTTTAAAATATTCAGTCTGAACAAAATTGAAGTAATAAAGTAAGCCTATCCAGGCTACTCCGGTGAGCATATGTATCCATCGGAATAAGTAGTCTATCCCGTAGCTAGTAAAGAGTGCGATGTCACCCATGAATTATCCCTCTTGATTTATCTCGTAAAAGCTTTTCATTTATCTTCTTTGTATTGAATCATTCCAAGGTAAAGGTGCAACCCCTGACCCTCGGCGCCATAATTCTTCTATATTAGCATTGAATTTTTTTTGTTACAGCACTTGTTTGGACCACAAAAAACCCCGCTCAAGAGCGGGGTTTTCCTTAAACTTACACGCTAGCTTTCTAAGCCCCCTAGACTAAAGGGGTTTAATCAAAGCAACGCAGGGTGCTAACTACTGCAGAGCGTGTGAATAATACAAGCGGATTTACATCATGCCGCCCATACCGCCCATGCCACCCATATCTGGCATAGGAGGCGGAGGTGTATCATCCACTACCTCTGTGACCATACATTCGGTGGTGATCATCAAACCCGCTACCGATGCTGCGGCTTGAAGTGCCGTGCGGGTTACCTTTGCTGGATCAGGAATACCGAAGGCAATCATATCGCCATACTCTCCCGTAGCGGCGTTATAGCCTTCTGAGCCAGACATTGTTTTGACCTTATCAACTACCACAGAAGCTTCGTCACCGGCATTGTCAACAATTTGACGCATTGGAGCTTCCATAGCTCGTCGGCATAGATTGATACCCACATTCTGGTCTTCGTTGTCACCGGTCAAACCTTCTACGGCTGTGAGTGCGCGGATAAGTGCAACACCACCCCCAGCGACGATACCTTCTTCTACCGCTGCGCGAGTAGAATGTAACGCATCTTCGACGCGAGCTTTCTTCTCTTTCATCTCCACTTCTGTCGCAGCACCTACTTTAATCACTGCAACGCCACCCGCGAGTTTCGCAACACGCTCCTGAAGCTTTTCTCGATCGTAATCTGACGAAGTTTCTTCGATCTGCGTACGAATCTGGTTTACTCGTCCTTCGATGTCATCTGACTGGCCCGCACCGTCAACAACAGTAGTATTGTCCTTGGTCAAACTAATGCGTTTTGCTTGCCCAAGATCTTCCAAGGAAGCGCCCTCAAGAGACAGACCAACTTCTTCTGAAATAACCGTTCCACCAGTAAGAATAGCGATATCTTGGAGCATTTCCTTACGACGATCACCAAAACCCGGTGCTTTAGCTGCAGCAACTTTTACAATACCACGCATATTGTTGACGACCAGTGTAGCCAAGGCTTCGCCTTCAACATCCTCTGCAATAATCATCAACGGCTTGCCGGACTTCGCGACAGCTTCTAGAACTGGTAGAAGATCGCGGATATTCGAGATTTTTTTGTCGAATAAAAGAATGTAAGGGTCTTCCAACTCAGCGCTCATGCTGTCCTGATTGTTGATGAAGTAAGGAGACAAATAACCACGGTCAAACTGCATGCCTTCAACAACGTCTAGTTCATTTTCAAGACCGCTGCCTTCTTCAACAGTAATTACACCCTCTTTGCCAACTTTCTCCATCGCTTCAGCAATGATGTCACCAACTTGCGTATCGCTGTTGGCTGATACACTTCCAACTTGCGCAATTGCCTTAGAATCTGAGCAAGGCTGAGCCATGCTTTCGATTTCTGTAACGGCGGCTGAAACTGCCTTATCAATGCCTCGCTTGAGGTCCATGGGATTCATGCCTGCCGCAACTGACTTCAGGCCTTCATTAAGGATTGCCTGCGCCAGAACGGTTGCAGTTGTGGTGCCATCTCCGGCTACATCGGAAGTTTGTGATGCAACTTCCTTCAACATTTGCGCTCCCATATTTTCGAACTTGTCCGCCAGTTCAATTTCTTTCGCAACGGACACACCGTCTTTGGTAACCGTTGGGGCACCAAATGATTTGTCGAGAACCACATTTCGGCCTTTGGGACCAAGGGTGACTTTCACAGCATCTGCCAGGACATTTACACCCGCTAGCATGCCTCGCCTAGCTGTATCACCAAATTTCACGTCTTTAGCTGTCATAACTAATTAATCCTTCTCTTACAATTTCTATCTTTGGCTTACTCGATGACGCCAAATACTTCGCTTTCATTCATGATGAGGAGTTCCTCACCCTCGACCTTCACCGTGCTGCCGGCATACTGACCAAATAGGATCTTGTCACCAGCTTTAAGGTCAACGGTCTGTACGCTCCCGTTGTCCAGCTTCTTTCCAGGACCTACAGCCATAACTTCACCTTGGGAAGGTTTCTCTGTTGCTGAATCAGGGATTACAATTCCCCCTGCCGACTTTGTTTCTTCTTCCAAGCGGCGAACAACCACTCGGTCTGATAATGGACGGATACTCATTCCTTTCTCCTGTTACATGTCACGACTGCGGTCCATATCCGCTCTATTGGCGTGACGGTCAAAACAACGCTAATCTTTACCTAGGCCTTTATAAATGCAGACTCCCCGGTTTTTTTAGCACTCTCTTTTTGGGACTGCTAATCATAGGGTTACTTTTAGCAGAGTCAAGGCCAGACTGCCAAAAATACCCAAAAACATACCAAATTAGTCAATTTAGAATGACAGAAACACTAAAATCCGCCGAAAAGTTCGTCTTTTTGATCATCGCGTCTATACCTAACGGAAAAGTAACTTCCTACGGACAAATCGCACGCATGGCTGGAATACCAAGCCATGCTCGCCTAGTTGGCAGAATAATCTCTAGATTGCCAAAAGACACGGATCTGCCCTGGCATCGCGTGGTAGATAGCCAGGGGCGAATAACTAATCCGAATGAGTTGAAGCAAAGAGAGAAGTTAGAGCAAGAGGGAGTGACTGTAATTAACGGCAAAATCAATTTGCGCCACTACCGCTGGAAACCTTAAGACTATTCACATAAAAAACCAAAACAATTGCAGGAACACCTAGTAAAGCCGAGATGATAAAGAATTCAAAATAACCAAAATTGTCCACAACCATCCCTGAAAAACCCGAGACGAATTTTCCTGGTAATGTCATTAAAGAACTGAATAAAGCGTACTGCGTCGCTGTGTAGGCTCTGTTGGTCAAACTAGAGAGATACGCGATGAAGGCTGTCGCTGCAAAGCCACCAGACAAATTATCTGCGGATATCACAATAGCCAAGTAGACCAGATCTGGCTGCATAAGCGAAAGGCCAGCAAATAGAAGGTTCGTCAGGGCTACGAAAACGGCTCCAATCAATAGCGGTCGCATCATCCCCCATCTAATCACAAGAGCACCGCAAACAAATGAACCGGTAATACTCATAAAGAAGCCAAAAATCTTCGCGATATTAGCGATCTCAGTCTTGGTATAGCCCATATCAAGATAGAACGGGTTTGCCATAATTCCCATTGCAATATCACTCAGCCGAAAGACTGCGATGAAACAAAGAATAATCAGAGCATTCTTCTTGTTCCTCTGGAAGAATTCCAAAAAAGGTCCAAAAATCGCACTCCGGATCCATTGGTTTAAACCTTGAAAAGAACATCCAAATGGTTCGCTGAGCCGTTCTCTTTTTGGCTCAACTATTAAAAGAACGGTAATCACACCCACAGCCATCAATCCCGCCATGATCAAGTAGGCATGCGGCCAAGATAAAGAATCCGCAAGATACAATGCTCCCGCACCAGCTACCAAAAGAGCGACGCGATATCCAAATACATAAGCTGCGGACATAGCACCCTGGTATTCAGCATCTGCGGCTTCTATACGATAGGCATCAATCGAGACATCCTGGGTTGCGGAAGAAAAAGCTACCAGGAAGGCTGCTAGGCTCAAGTAAAAGAGATTTTCTGGACCAACAAGGGCCATTAGTATGAGACCAATGGCAATACCCAATTGCCCCGCAATCATCCAACTTCGGCGCTGACCAAAGCTCTTTGTAAACCAGGGCACAGGCAATGAATCAACAACTGGGGCCCAAAGGACTTTGATTGAGTAGGTGATACCGATCCACGCAAAAAAACCGATTGCACTTCGCGAGACATCACCCTCTGTTAACCAAGCCGTGAGCGTCGAGAAGACCAAAAGGAACGGCAACCCCCCAGAAAATCCTAGAAACGCTAACGCGATAACTTCTGGCTGACGATAAACCAGAAAAGTCTCGGCCCAACTGCGGCCAACAGGAGCGTCGTGCAAAATCAGTCCCGAAAGTTGTTGTACTGTAGCGGAACGTCAAAGTCCTCTTCTTTCAGAGTTGCCATAACCTGCTGCAGGTCGTCTCGCTTCTTGCCTGTGACCCTGATTTTGTCACCTTGGATAGCTGCTTGGACCTTAAGTTTTTTCTCTTTAATTAACTTAACGACTCGCTTAGCAAAAAGACTTTCAAGACCCTCTTGGATTTGCACATTCTTGTGCAGGAGCTTGCCAACATGCTCCTGGTCACCGATATCCATAACTTTTGGATCGATTGATCGCTTAACCATTTTGGCTCTCAAAATATCAATCATCTGATCTAATTGAATATCTGCTTCTGCCGTAACTCGCACAGATTGCTCCTGCTTTTCAAATTTGGCCTCTACGCCACGAAAATCGAAACGGGTCTGAAGTTCTCGATTAGCCTGATCGATCGCATTGGTTATTTCGTGCCAGTCAACTTCCGAAACCACATCAAACGAAGGCATCTATTTTTCCTCTCAATTATCTAAACTAGCTTAGCGATAGCATATCAAACCGCATCACCATGTTTGAGCTGTCCTGACTAAACATCATACGGACAAGCAGGGAACAAGACATTTCAAAGACTACCTAAAGAAATATTCCATGTGCAGATGCCCGTTATCAAAGGTACTTGCCAACCCCATGCTTGAGGATCTGAGGACTAAACATAGTATATGTATTAAACATTAAGCATTAGCGCACAATGAGTAAACGGGGACAAATCAACCAAATCCGTAGCGAAAATCTGAAAGATTCGATCAGCTCCGTTAAACTCAACATAGATAACATCAAGTTGGATTAGCATGGGCAAGAGACTTTCAAAAATTTACACCAGAACCGGAGACAAAGGAGAAACCGGACTTGGCGATGGAAGCCGCATCAGCAAGACAGCCCCGCGAGTGGAAGCGATGGGTTCTGTCGACGAGTTGAACTCTATTGTTGGTGTCGTTGTAGAGGAACTTCTCGCATCCAATCAGCCTGACCTGACATCCGTAGCAGAATTTATTCGAACCCTACAACACAGAATTTTTGACCTCGGTGGAGAACTTTCCATTCCCGGTTTTGAAATTATTTCAGCGAAACATGTAGTCGTCATCGAGCAACAACTAGATGTAATGAACGAAAAGTTGGACCCGCTCGAAAACTTTATCCTGCCCGGAGGTTCTCGCCTTATCGCGAACTGCCATATGGCGCGATCAATCTGCCGGAGGGCTGAGCGGAATATTGCAGCACTAGCACAAACAGAGAGTGTCAACGCCAATGCCATGGAGTTTATCAACAGACTGTCCGATTATCTCTTCGTTTTGGCTCGCACCTGCGCTAGATTAACCCAAGTTAACGAGGTTCTTTGGGAAAAAGGCTAAGACTTAAAAGAAGGATGTTGAACTAAGCTCAATCTGGCTGTCCGATCGATTTACACATGGATTCGATACCACGTAACATGCGCAACCCGGGACGCGTAACCAGCGACGCATCAACATAACGAACTCGATTCTGCCAATTGAGACGCTGCCAGGTTTCAGACCAACTGGATAAAAAACCTTCATAAGGACTCGCTACAAGTATTAGGTCGGGATCAGCACTCACCAAACTTTCCAGAGAAACCATAGGAACAGCTAAATCCAAATCACCAAATATATTGCGAGCGTTACAGACTCTTATCGCCTGACCGATAAGATGGTCGTCACTTACTGTATACAATTGCTGATCGGAGATCTGAAAGAACACACTTGGCGCCAGTTTCATTGGCGACTCCGAATTCAACNTCGCCAGTTCTTCAAGAAAAGCTATCTCCAACTGCTCACCCACTTCGCGACGACCAATTAAAATTCCCAGACGCGCAGCTGTGGCACCTATTCCTTCAAGATTCCTGACTTCATTTAAGTAAATCGAATAACCTAGTTCACGCAGACGAGCGAGAGTACGCTGATTTCCCCCGGAGCCCCATGCAACAATTAGGTCTGGCGAGATGTCAACAATAGACTCAACACTGAGCGAAAAGGCATCACCAAGACGAGGTATCAGTTGAGCGGCAGGAGGATAGTCAGAATGTGCAACTGTCGCGATAATGTTTCCCCCTACTCCCAGACTAAACAGTAGTTCTGTGAGGTGNGGGGCCAAGCTCACAATTCTTTCTGGCTGCGATTCTAGAGTCACAGAATAGCCAAAATCATCGATCTCAGTTACCGAAGCATAGACATCTATTCGCCATAAAAGCAGCGTGACCCATAGGATTACTCGCATCTCAACAACCCCGAGCCAAGCGCTTCCTCTAGGCGATGCCATTCAAATGTAGATCCGGGGTCGGTCTTTCTTCCAGGTGAAATATCGCAATGTCCTCTTACATTTAAGATGGAATATTCACTTATTAGAGTCCTACAAACAGACACCAACTGAAGATATTGCACGTTTTCATACTCAGTCGTGTCCGTGCCTTCAAGCTCGACACCAATCGAAAAGTCGTTGCAGGCAGAGCGACCAAGAAATACCGACTCTCCCGCATGCCAGGCACGCTTATCAAAATCAACGAACTGAATGATCTCCCCTGATCTGCGGATAAAGAGGTGACTGGACACTCTTACGCCAATAAGATCAGCTAATTCAGGGTTACTGGTATCGAGACGTCCAAGGAACAAATCTTCTACATCATCCCCGCCAAACTTTCCTGGCGGGAGAGAGATGCCATGCACGACAATCAAACTAATTTCATCAGTCGGTCTATCGTCATAGTGAGGACTGGAACTGAATCTAGCCTGAACCAAGCGGTGCTCTGAGACTCTCACTTTGAAACCTCGAATCAAATCGACGGCATCATATCACCGGTTTAGAATAGCCGTCTGAAAATCAGGAAAAATTCAATGAATCCCAACCGGACGGGACAGGGCATGCTATTCGTATCCCTTGTTATCGGCATGGCTATGCTCACCTGGTTCTTCGCAGGCGTCGAAGAAAGACAGTACAACCCGAACGCGGACCCTAGCTCCTTCGCTTACGCAGATACGATCGAAGTACCTCTGGAACGCAATCGCTTTGGCCATTACCTAGTGAATGGGCAGATAAACGGAAATACGGTCGCATTTCTTCTTGATACAGGGGCAACCGATGTAGTCGTACCCGAGAATATCGCCAAACGTCTGGAATTACCTTACGGCAGACGCAGCCAAGCGATGACAGCTAACGGTCGAGTCAATATATATCGGACACGTGTAAAGGAATTACGCATCGGTAAAATCACTCTAAATGACATTGACGCGAGTATTAATCCAGCGATGAAAGACGGCGCTATATTACTCGGCATGAGTGCCCTTAGCCGAATCGAGTTTACTCAAGCAGGCAATACATTAACCCTGAGGCAGAAATCGGGATGATAGATTATTTTTCAGATATACAGATTACTGTCGCTCATGCCCTAGCAGAAGACGTGCGCAGCGGTGACATAACTGCCCAGATTATTGACAAGTCTACGAAAGCCGNAGCTCATGTTATCGCCAGAGAGGATGCACTAGTCTGCGGTCGACCTTGGGTTGATGAAGTTGCCAAACAAGTTGATGACACGCTGCAACTAAAATGGCGCATCAATGATGGTGAAAAGGTAAGGGCTGGTGAGCAAATCTTTTCGATTGAAGGCAGTGTTCGCAGCATACTTACAGCCGAAAGAACAATGCTTAACTTTCTACAATCCCTATCTGGCACGGCGACTCAGACACAACGCTACGTNGCACTTATCAAAGATACGAAAGCTACCATCCTCGATACTCGGAAAACTATCCCGGGCCTCAGATTAGGGCAAAAGTATGCCGTCAATATGGGAGGAGCTGTAAATCATCGCATCGGACTTTTTGACGCTTTCTTAATCAAGGAAAATCATATAAAGGCCGCCGGTTCCATCACCGCAGCGATAGCAAGAGCTAGGCAAATTAACCCCGACGTTAGAGTCGAAGTCGAAGTTGAAAGCCTTGAGGAGCTCGAGGAAGCCGTTTCTGCAGGGCCCGACTGGATCATGTTAGATAACTTTACTATCTATGACCTTCACGCTGCCTGTGACCTCTGCCGTTCAACTAAAATTATGCTGGAAGCATCTGGGGGTATTGAAAATGAGCAGACCCTAAAAANTATTGCCGCTACGGGAGTGGACTATATTTCCATCGGGGCCCTAACNAAACATTGCAGAGCAATCGATCTNTCAATGANAATTGACTGAATTAGAAATATCACGCTGCCAANCTGCAGAGGATCACTTTCTANTTTTCGATGCATCTTCTTTACAGCNTAGGTTTGCTATNATGCCGCCNATCGNNGANCCAATAGAGNAAGAAANCCTTTTTATCGCTACTTGAAAACNAGANACATCCCTNGTTGGNNCTNTTANTTTTACTCCACCAAGNANTCGAATCTNTAGCTGNACCAATACATACAAAAANCATNGATAAANCTGAGCCTCATCGGAAGCTTATTGTAATACTTAAGACAGAAGATATGCTNAAAAACTGGCTCAACTCGACGACTCTGTTATTCTAGACGACATGTCTAGGAAATTATTCTTATTGCTNCGCGTAATGATTCTGACAGGGCTGATTGCTTTCGCCTTTGTTCTGACTTGGCAGTACGGTTTATTAGAATTAGCGATTTCAATGGATCGGAGTTACCTCTCATCAGTTATCCTGGTTATCTACGGGGCACTTTCGTGCCATTGGCTAGTGGTCGCAGCCAAGCTGGCTATCGAGTCGGATGCTGCTGATATTCTAGAAAATAAGAAAAATATCAAGGCGAATAAGAACGAAGCAAACTTACACAGCCATCTCAAAAGTAATTTGGTCTACAACCTACAGAAACAACTGAACGAAAATGACACACCGGAAGCCTTTAGAGAGGCNNTAGAGCTATTCTCTGATCAGGTTTCGAACCGGCACGCNTTNGGTTACTTTGCAAGCGACGTACTTCTACGTCTTGGACTATTGGGGACTATCATTGGTTTTATCCTCATGTTATTGCCCGTGTCTAACATTAAAGAGTTCGACAGTTCCATCATGCAGCAATTACTGGCCAGNATGAGTGGAGGCATGGCCGTGGCTCTATATACTACGNTGACAGGTTTGATAACCAGTACCCTCCTTAGGTTTCAGTATTTCATCCTAGAATCAGCNGCTACCGATATGATNTATCGAACATCGCTCNCNGTCAGCTCTCGCTCCGATTCGGTNGATAATGCGTCATAAAGAACTGATTAGTTCNGGCTCGGGGGACGCTTTTACAGACCTGCTGTTCAATGCCCTGTTAGGGTTTGCCATGATGTTTATCATNGCTTTCATGCTNATCAGCGATCCTAACGAAGAGGGGAAAGTGGAAGCAAAGGCAGAAATGCTGATTACTGTTCGTTGGCCCGATCAGCACCCTGATGATGTGGACGCCCTTATCGAGGGGCCTCAAGGAGAGGTTGTTTGGTACCACAATCGCGACAGTGGCCTCATGCACCTTGATCGGGATGACAGAGGATTACTCGCTGATCGGGTCACAATGGATGGTAAAACCGTTATCAATCCGATTAACCAAGAAACCGTCACGGTCCGAGCACTGCAAGGCGGTGAGTATACCGTCAACCTTCTGCACTACCAGTCAAATTACGGCGAGCCGCTGCCCGTGACAGTCAAGGTAGAGAAACTCAATCCTGAGGTTTCTCTCGTGCACTACGGCAAGATCGACTTAAAAGGTACAGGTGACGAGCAGACCGCTGTTAGATTTCGGTTGGACTCGGAAGGCAATGTCCTTGGTACAAACCGCCTACAAAAACGGCTGCTGACTCAGGCGCTAAACAAACCATGATTGAACTGATTGTCGTTATTCTGTCAATCGCCTACGCATTGACAGCTGCTCTTCTGCTGAACATGAACCTTAAGACCAGTTACTCTTTCTGGACGAAATCCGGAGTGGTCCTTCTCGTCAGTATGCTCTATATCGGCACTTGGTTTGGTTATCAGGGGTTGACCGGATGGGCAAGCAACCAAGCCTTACCCCAAAAGTTTCGTTTACTCTATCTCTCGATTGAGGAGCGACAACGAGCAAGTGATAAACCAGGTTACATCTATTACTGGGTGAGGCCCCTTGACGAAGCAGGCCTGCCTTTTGGGCCACCGCGCGCGCACCGAATTAAGTGGTCTGAGTCAGAGGCTGAAAACGCTGAGGAAGCCTTATCAGCTATAGAAGATGGCGAAGAGCTCAACGGTAGCTGGTCCAGAAATATGATGGCACCTCAAGAGGATGGAGAAGAACTGGTTGATTACGCCGGCGAACTTAGTGTCGCAGGCGATCAGGGCGGTCTGGTTAATATTAGATTTACGCGCGCGCCACCTCGTTCGCTGCCGCCCAAACCGCCGCCAGGCTAATTACTTTTGCCAAGTCAATCTCGGCGCGTCACTGTTACCCAACGCCACTTCTCGATCTTCGTGAGCACGAGCTTTCACATAATTATGAATACGGCTGGTGTCCGAGGAGGTCAATGAATCGCTAAATGATGCCATTCCAGTTCCTGCCAGCAGACCATCCAAAACGATGGCATCAAAATTATCGTGAGATCCTTGACCCATACGTCGAAGGTCTGCAATGACTCCGCCGGATCTGACGACCAAGCCATGACATGGAGCACAGAAGTCATGATAGAGAATCTCACCCTCCGCCAATTCCTCTTCACTGACCTCAGCTATTTGTTGCTCAGGTATCGTGACATCACGCACAGTCGGTGCTGGCAATGAATCCTGACCACCAAGCGCAAATACCAAAAGTCGACCCGTGTTACTGTGAATCAACGAAGCTGGCTTAGCGACAGGGTCGAGTGGCTCTCCCGAAAATAAATCTCCACCTCCTGTCCCAGTCATTATAGAGACGTACTGCGTCCCATCAATTTCATAGGTAATAGGCGGCGCGAGCATCGATACATACGTGTTGAAATCCCATAGCACCTCACCAGAGTCCTTATCGTAAGCAGCAAAGGTACCCAAAGCGTTGCCGTGGAATACCAAACCTCCCTCTGTGGCCAAAACACCACCGTTCCAGTAGTGAGGGAATTCAACGGCCCACTTCTCTTCTCCGCTTATGAAGTCAAAAGCTTTCAAGTATCCTTTTGGTGCAGGCCATGTATCAATATTATCAACGAAGAGCTGCGCAATACGCCCGAACTCAAGCCCAAGATTCAT
>NZNP01000133.1 GCA_002694945.1 Gammaproteobacteria bacterium | reverse complement strand
GGTCTGGTAGCGGCGGCGACCAGCGCAAGCCATATCAATACCATTGCAAGCCGACTGATTAGTGTGCCGCTGCCCTTGCCTGATATACCTGTAACGTAGCTTGATGCTATGTTGAAAAAAGGTACCTGCAACGAGGGTTCTCGGTATTCCGCTCGAGGCAGCACCCAATAAATCAGCAATGGCATCGGCAGGAATAGTGTTGCGTAGGGCCACAGAAACTCGATCATCAGGATGTCTTCACCAGGAAACGATTATCGTGCTGCTGGATCCACTGAGAAGCGAAGGACTGTATTTTTTCGACGTTCACGCTGATTTCTGGACGATAGTTCCCGTCGATCAGGAGCTCCATTTCTCCAATGGAAAAGTCATAGCTCCCCGAGGAGTTGTCAAGGAATTTCACCCATGCCTCTCCTGTAAGGCTTGCAACTTGATCTCGAGGAAAGTGGCTTAGTGCTACGCGTTTTAGTAAGTCCTGCAGCGCCGTCAAGTAAATCCTGTCATCGCCGTGTGATTCCCAATCGGTCAACAGGAGGTCTAGCTCCTTGATAGCTTCTCTTCTATATTTGCTGGCCCGCCAATGTCGAAAAAATTTAGTACAGATTGCTGCTGCAGTAACGATGAAGATTATCGCCAACAACCACCAACCGGGTGCTGGTGGCCATGTTTCTATCATGCCGGGTTGATGTATGTCGCGCAGTTCAGCGAGAGGATCTGTAGCAGGTTGCATGATGGAAGATTGAGGCGATTGGTAAGTGTTTGCCATTTCAACTGCCTGCTAGCGCTGAAGCACGGTGATTAAGTCCCTGAATAATTGATTGATTAGTCGTTAACTTCAGAAGAGGTGAGCGAACACGAAGAAACTCCTCTTCTATATTTTTTTGTGCCTGCTGGAAACCAACTTGGTATGCCTGTCGGTGTTTCCTATTAGCAGTATTAATTCTGGATCGAGTTCGGCCATCTGTAATGCTATATAAATCTGGCAGGGGAAGTTCATGTTCCAACGGATCTGAAACGTGGACGCCAATGACGTGATTTCGACGTGCCAGTGGTTGGAAGTGAACTCTGCTTGCTTCATTGTTGTTAGAAAAGTCGCTAATAATGAAAATAACGCTGCCATGTTTGGCAACACGGCGAACATTTGCTAGTGCGTCTGCAAAGTAGTTATCTGATTGTGAGTCCACGCTATTTTGGGTTCGATTCAAAGCGTTGTTAAAATCGTTTATTTCAGACAGGAACCGCAAAACCGCGTTTTTACTGCGGCGGGGTCGTACCTCTCGGTGACTTTGCTCGGAGAAAACAATTCCCCCAACACGATCGCCTCGATTTAGCATCGTCCAGGCGATCAACGCAGCAAGGCGCGCGGCTTGGACTGATTTGAATGTAACCTGACTGCCGAAAAACATTGATCTAGACTGGTCGGTTAAAATCAGTACGGGACGCTCTTTTTCTTCCTGAAACAGCTTCGTATGAGCCTTTTGGGTNCGGGCTGTAACGCGCCAATCTATAGTGCGNACATCATCCCCAGGTTGGTAAACTCTGACNTCTGAGAAGTCAATTCCGCGACCNTGAAAGTTCGATGTGAGNAGGCCTGCGAGTGGGTTAGCTGTTTTNTTATCNGTTAATTCCNTAATTTCACGTGCGGCATAACGAAGTCGAATTAAATCGCGNAGNTTTGTANAGGCTCCGCGATACTCGTGTAACCTCCTAANGTNATCGTTATCCGATTGTTTNCGGCTGANAGCCATCAGGCGGCGGCTACCCGTTGAATAAGCACATCTAGAATATGATCGGCGTCAATGCCGATNGCCTCTGCCTCGAAGCTGACTATAATTCTATGCCTGAACACATCATGCAGGACTGCTTGCACATCATCAGGNGAAACAAAGTCTTTTCCTAAGAGAAACGCNTTGGCGCGTGCGCANACATCGAGNGCGATGGTGCCNCGAGGTGANGCGCCGTATTCTATCCAGTTTGCCAAATCGTCACCGTAAGAGGCCGGATTGCGAGTCGCCATCGTTAGTTGGACGATGTATTCCTCAACGACGGGCGCCATATGAAGCTTAAGAAGTTCCTGGCGACACGCAAAGATCGCATCTTGAGTAACTAGGTTGACTGCGCTCTCTCTTTCAACAGNTAACGCTTCGTCGCGGACNAGTTTTAGTATCTGTCGTTCTGAGATTGAATCGGGGTAATCGATTTTGACATGCATAAGGAAGCGATCAAGCTGAGCTTCTGGAAGCGGATAAGTNCCTTCTTGTTCGATGGGATTTTGAGTTGCCATCACTAAGAATAACGGGGGTAGACTGAAGGTTTCTCGACCATAGCTGACCTGTCTTTCGGCCATTGCCTCAAGGAGGGCAGATTGAACTTTTGCTGGAGCCCTATTTATTTCGTCTGCGAGAATTAGGTTGTGGAATATTGGTCCAGGTTGGAACTCGAAAGAATAGTCTTCAGCACGGTAGATCTCGGTGCCTGTTACATCCGAAGGTAAAAGGTCNGGTGTGAACTGTATTCTGTGAAACTCGCCTTCGATGCCGTCGGCTAGTGTTTTGATGGCCTTGGTCTTGGCAAGCCCCGGAGCACCTTCCACTAGTAGATGCCCGTCCGCGAGCAATGCCATCAGTAAACGATTGACTAATTTCTCCTGACCAATGATCTTGCCACCGAGCCATTGTTCAAGTTCCNTTAATCTCTCTCTGTACATGGNTTACTTCTTTGCTCCATTAACTTGGTTCTTATCGCTTTCTAGACAACAGTCTATGCCCTAGTCGTAACGAAAAGATTGTTTTGTTTTGATTATCAAAATGCACTGTTTTGGTGCTCTAATTAGACAACTATCTGCTTTGTGGGTTCCGCGGCCGGATAATACTATATATGTTGAGAAGTTGTGGTGCGTTAAGGCCTTTTCCTTGTCATTTTTTTGGGCTTTACGCGGGCATTCCGTTACACTAAATGTTGTTGTTTTAATCCGTGCAACTGACGGACGAAGTGAATAGAGGAATAACAAAAATGACCAATCTTAAAAAGACAATATTTGCTGCAGTCTCTCTGTTAATGTTTTCGAGCGGGGCGTCAGCTGATGAATTGAATGGTGCCAATACGGCTTGGATACTTACTTCGACAGCATTGGTGCTGTTTATGACGATACCAGGTCTGTCGCTTTTTTATGCAGGCCTCGTAAGGGTAAAAAATGTCCTCAGCGTGCTCATGCAGTGTTTCGTGATCACCTGCCTGATATCGATTTTATGGTTAATCGCCGGGTATTCTTTGGCTTTCTCCGAGGGCAACATGTTTATTGGCGGCTTGTCGAATTTCATGATGGGGGGTATTCAGGAAGGCACGATGAGTGGTGACATTCCCGANAGCGTTTTCGCGATGTTTCAATTGACGTTTGGAATCATTACGGTTGCCTTGATAGTTGGTGGTTTTGCTGAACGGCTGCGATTCTCGGCTATGCTTCTCTTTTCGGGTCTTTGGTTATTTGCAGTTTATGTGCCTGTCACCCACTGGGTTTGGGGCGGAGGTTGGCTTGGCGAAATGGGACTTCTGGACTTTGCCGGAGGTACTGTGGTTCATATTACTGCTGGGGTTGCAGCACTTACCGCGGCGATGGTCATGGGCGCGCGTAGGGGTTTCCCGGATACACCAATGACTCCTCACAATATGACTATGACAATTACGGGCGCCGGTATGTTGTGGGTGGGCTGGTTTGGCTTTAACGCAGGNAGCGCTTTGGCGGCAAACGGTGATGCGGGTATGGCAATGCTCGTGACTCATATTTCTGCTGCGGCTGGCGCGTTCACGTGGATGTGCGTTGAATGGTTACGTTTTGGCAAGCCTTCGGCGCTGGGTGCCGTCACTGGCATGGTAGCAGGTCTAGGGACGATTACGCCTGCATCTGGCTTTGTGGGCCCTGCGGGTGCTCTTGTAATTGGCGTCAGTGCTGGAGTTGTTTGTTTTTCAGCGACGATGTGGTTGAAACGCGTTCTTAAGATTGATGATTCGCTGGATGTCTTTCCTGTCCACGGTGTAGGAGGAGCATTGGGAACGATTCTCGCTGGTATTTTTGCTAGTAAGAGTCTGGGTATCTTCAGTGGGCAGGGAGACGGTGCTGCGATTGGTGATCAATTGTTGATTCAATTGACTGGTGTAGTATCTGTTGCTGTTTATACAGCGATAGTCTCGTTCGTAATATTGAAGGTTGTAGATGCGATGCTTGGGCTCCGGGTCTCCGAAGACGAAGAGACGGAGGGACTTGATCTTAACCAGCATAATGAACGCGGATACGATATTTAGCTNTTCTTGAAANGGNGGCAGTTCGNCCNCGCTGTCAGTTATGTANTGAGTCTCGATTNAATACGNCNAGAGAGGTNGCAGATTGTTGAGGCTTATCTGGNGATTNTAANATTNNCGNANTTTGACTAGTNTANGNAAGCNGCNAGAAGTGGATGGGTACTGCCTGCTAAAAAACACTCNATAGTTTTCNCTTAAACGTTTGTCGTTANAGCNCTCTGTTAGCTGCTCTTCCTACAAGATGCTNACANAGTGCTGAAAATTCTAGCCCAAAGCCTTTTGCGCCGTCTGGATATAGGCTAGTCGGTGTCATGCCTGGAAGTGTGTTGACTTCAAGCAAGACGATCTCCTCGTCTGAAACAACGAAATCGGCTCGAGACAAATCTCTGCAGCCGAGAGATTGATGGGCAGAAACTGCGATTCGTTGTAATTCTCGTGTTATTTCCGGCGTTAGCTCGGCTGGCATTATGTGATGTGACCATCCTTCGGTATAGCGATGGTCAAAGTCGTACCAGCTGCCCGAAGGCGTTTTTATTTCAATAACTGGGAAAGCTTCAGAGCCCTTGGCAGTATCGAGTACACCGACAGTGATTTCTCGGCCGTATATCCTCTTTTCAACGAGAAGTCTGGGATCGTATGCGGAGGCATTCACTAGAGCGCTCGAGAGTTCGTCAACCTCTNCAATAAGAGTTACACCAATAGCGCTGCCCTGGGATGCTGGTTTAACCACTACCGATTCGCCCAACCGTGCAGTAATGTAATCGAGGTTCTCAGCGACTGGGGTATTGCTGTAAACGACACATTGGTCGGCTACTGGCAGTTTGTTATCTCGGAAAACCTGCTTTGCGGCTATTTTATCCATTGCGAGTGCGCTGCTATGTACATTGCTGCCGACGTACCGATAGCCCATTATCTCTAAAAACCCCTGCAGCGTGCCGTCTTCCCCCGGCGGGCCATGAAGAATGGGGAAGACAACGTCTGGATCGAAGGCACTTAAAGTTGTCGCTATACTTCGTTCAAGTTCAACACTAAGTANATTCGAGAAATTCGCTTCTAGTGCCTTTATGACACCNTTAGCACTGCTGCGAGAGACATCAGCTTCCGCCGAATTACCTCCGTTGATCACCGCGATTTTAAGGTCTTTCAAGGCCAGCCAGCTCCTGAGTACTCAACNTCAATTACTTCAATTTTCGCAGAGCGCTCTTGTTTGCATCTTTCTGGATCTGAACTCCCAGATGTTAGGATGTGAAGTGTTTTACCGGTTTTTCCGCCAAGCATGCAGGCGAATGCGCCTGTTTCTAGCGTCACACGATCAGTTACTAATCCGCCTTCCTCAATGCGCAGTGCCTCNTTTGATGACGGCGAGGCGACCCAGATGCCCTGTTCCGAGTCTAGGCATATTCCGTCAGGCATTGCTCCATCCAGTTTTGCCCAGAGTCGACGATTTGTTAGATTGCCGTTGGTTTCTATGTCAAAGGCTGTGAGTCTCGCAGCCATCGATTCTCCAACGATCAGCGTTTTTTCATCTGGTGTGATGACTGTCCCGTTTGGAAAAGCTAAATCTCTAGCAACGATCCGACTATTCCCATCCGAATCGACTAGGATTAGTTCGGCCTTTTTGAAGCTGCTGCTCGCATNCAGGTCGAAACCGAAGTTGCCAATATAAGACCGACCTNTCNCATCCGTGACCATATCGTTGCAATGAAAGCTGGCAAGGTGTGAAAGATCAGCGAATACGCTAAGGCCTTTGTCGTCTAGTAGCAATAGTTGGCGCTTTGTCATTGACACAATTAACAATCGTTTATTGGATAACCAACCTAGCCCGGATGGTTGGTCGTCACTGAGCGTGATGANTGTCTCCAGAGCACCGAGGCTATCGACGCTATAGACAGTATTGTCGTGCATATCGGAAAAGTAGAGCTTATCGTTATACCACCTCGGACCCTCCGCGAAGCAGAGACCTTCCACCAGTACTTTAGTATCAGCCATAAAATTTCCAGATTCTGAGCGTCCGAGTTTACAGCGGATCGTCTCGTAAATCAGGAGTGAATTGAGATGGACACGTTCGACAGANCTGGGGTTTAAATAAAATATGCACCTAAAGATTTGGTTAGGAGTCCTGATATGAGCTGCTTACGGATCGGTGCGCGACTAAGATTACAATTTAAAACGCTTCGCTATTACTGGGCCGAAGGTATTCCTTCTGCACATCAGCGAAGTTATGGGGGATACTGAGCTTATTCTGATCGTGATGTCCGTGCGGTGACTTTCATTCGCAGAACANNANGTATGAGNTTTTCTATGTCCTNGATCGCGNAACTTACTCNTCTTCAGTTAGATAAACATGCAACGATTTCTAGTAGCGTGAAGATCCTATCTGGACAGAAGCTCAGCTCTATCGAATAAAAGATTTCTAAGGTCTACAAAATGAGATTTGCTCTTCAATAGCGCAAAGATACATTCGGTGAATCGCCTGGCGGCCGCCGTTCATTGCACTATGCAGAGTGCGTTATAGAATTAGCGGCCATTTCACTTTATAAAAAGCGAGAAAGTGATTCTAGTTGTAGATCATTTTTCATTTGAGAAAAAGCTCAAGTTCATCGAGACTGAAAGGCCAGCTGATTTCATCGTCGTCCGGCCTAGCAATGACCGGCACTCTCACTCCGTAACGTTTCATGAGCTCGTCTGAATCTGCAATCTCTATTTCCTTAACGTTGAGGGATATGCCTGACTTTTGCAGTTGTCGTATAAGTAGCATGGCCTGCTCGCAGAGATGGCAGCCCAGGGTAGTAAAAAGTCGGATATTCAATTGTCAGATCTCTTGAGGGAGAAAAACTCCGTTGCGTTGGCGGTGGTTAACTCGACTATTTCTGCCACAGAAACACCACGGCACTCGGCAACTTTTTCGGCTATTACAGGCAAATACATCGGTTCATTTCTTCTGGATTTTGGCTTTGGTCTGATGTTTCTTGGCATCAGGTAAGGTGCGTCGGTTTCGATCATAAGACGACTCTCAGGGATGTCTTTAACCAGTTCCAAAAGGTGTTCGCCACGTCGCTCGTCGCAGATCCAGCCGGTAATGCCAATGTAACAATCCAGATCCAGATAGCTGTAAAGAGCGGTCTTTTGTCCTGTGAAGCAATGGACGACTTTGCGGCAGAGATCATCTCGGTGTGCTCTAAGAATGTCATTAAAAAGAGGATAAGAATCCCTTTCGTGAAGGAATAACGGTAGTCCAATCCGGTTTGCGAGTTCAAGATGACTTTCAAAAGATGTTATCTGTATTTCTCTTGGAGAAAAGTCTCGGAAGAAATCTAGTCCGGTCTCTCCGATGGCGACGACTTTTGGTTGCTTTGCTAATTCTTCCAGTTCTGTGAGCGTGAGGTTGCTAGTTTCCTCAGCGTGATGTGGGTGAATGCCCACCGTTGCATACAGCTGATCGTGCAGTTGTGCGACCGCAGATGCCTGCTGGCTACCGGCTCTGGAGGCACCGGTTACGATCATCTGGAGAACTCCGGCCTCTTTGGCACGAGTAAGAACTTGATCGAAATCTGGTGCAAAGGATTCGTGGGTAAGATTCGCGCCAATGTCTATTAACATTATGAACTTCTCACGAGTCGTATGTTAGTGACTCAACAGGTATTTTGAGCTGCCGTTGCGAAAAATAGTCGCGCTCTTGATCGTAAATTAGGGGTTTAAATTCACCCATCTGTCGAGCGTAAATAACGGAAAACATAAGAACGTTCTGTACGTAATTTCTCGTTTCTCGAAATGGAATCGACTCTATCCAGACATCCACAGATAGATCCGGGTTTAACCAGCGATCTACGCGTCCAGGACCGGCATTATATGCNGCTGANGCTAGTATNCGGTTATTTTGATAGCGACGCAGCATCTGGGCCAGATAATGAGTGCCCAATTGAATATTCAGATTTACCTTTGTTAGTTCTGAAGTGGACCGGTATCTGGTTCCTGTTTTATTTGCAACNAGTCTCGCTGTTGCGGGCATGAGTTGCATTACTCCAAGGGCCCCTGCACTGGATTTAGCATCAGGCATAAATGCACTCTCCTGACGTGACACAGCAAGGCTCCATTCTACAGGGATGTTAGTTCGTCGTGCGTGGCTGATGAAGTTCTCTTGGAAAGCAAGGGGAAAACGATAATCCAGGTAATTCCATGCATTTGCTTCAATCATTGTCTGTATCGCTGCTTTGTGCCANCCCCAGCGTAAGGCTACGCTAGCNGCNATNTTNCGTTCTACAAGAGTTAAGTCGGAGGTGCTGAAATACCATTCGCGTCGAGCNCGAGATCTTTCGTCGAGCGCGAGTAGTTCCAGAGCTCTTTGTATCCCTGGCGANTCTTCAAAGGACAGCATCTCNTNTCGGCTTATCTGCACAGATTCTTCCTCGAAGCTGTAGTCGAGATTCAGTAAATCGGCTGAGAGAAAACCATAGAAAGATCTCTCTGTGGCCAGTTCATGAAAGATACGATGGGCGACTTCTCTGTCGGCCGAATCTAAAGAACTGGCAAGAACCCNGCCTTTCCAATATTTATAACGGGACGAAGACTGNANATCATCNGGTAAAAGNGCGATCAGAATAAGTACGTCACTTAAATTATCCTNCNTCAGATTTTGACGGATTCTCGCTTCGACNAGCGCNGGATGNTTATTCAGATTGATGGGTAAGCCGTCTACCATATTGGCGGTGTCGGATCGACCCGCAAGATAAATGCCTATGCGGGCATAAGTATATTCGAGGNTTTCCTGATCAAATGCATAGATAGACGCGTAGTGCCTCAGCGCCGCNAATGCGTCAACTGGATCTGTCCTTGCCAGTCTAATGGCGCCATGNAGAATAATTTCACGGTTTCTTTNATTGTCTTGGCTGAANGATTTGTAGCGTTTTATTGTCTTTGGCTTTAAGTGCACAAGCCGGAAATTAGTNGCGTTGGTTTTGTCGCTCTTGTGNATGAAACGTAGGAGGTAGCTCGAGAGTTTTCTCTCGTTTTCCTTCAGGCTCAAAGNTAATCTTGACCATGCATTTTCTTGTGTAATACCTCCTGCATTTCGCCATNCCTGAAAAATCGGATCACATGAGTCTGGTTGNGAATAGCCAACTAGCCATAGACTCTCGGCTTGTCTGAAGGCCTCTTCGACAAGATTGTTTTTATACAAAGCGAAGCCGTAATGACATGCAACATCTTTGTTTATAGGCAGCGTTCCTTCTCTCTTGAAGCGCTCGTGATAGGTNAGGAAGGTTTCCCANTGACCTCTTTTCGCCAGGTTTTTTAGCCAATGATTGATTANTGGCTGAACTAGAGGGGTATCACTGTACTGTTCGATAAAGTTCAGAATGTCATTGGGTGATTGTCGCGAGATGCGGTGGGTGATTTCGGAATAAATTACATAAGGATAGAGNGGNTAGTTCTTTAGTTTCCCCTTTAGTTTCGTCAACTTTGTGAATTGGCCGTTCNGGGNAANATCAATNGCATCAAGGTACAGTTTGCGCTGCTCGAAGCGTTNGANATCAATACTTGGGCTATAGGATATAGGAATTGAGGCAGTCGTTGCNCAGGCTGTCATAAACAACATGCCTATAACTAGTCCGCTTATGGTTTTAATNAATTTAGAGTGAGATANAGATGACATATCAAGTTCGTTGCATATCTTTTGGAGTAGACNTTTGTCCGCATTCCGGGCTACNTAGTAGAGTGTCATTTTATACTGATGCCCGACAGAATATTTCTGTGAAAAATCCTTGAGAATCTTCACCGATTAAAAAAGAAAGTATAAACCTTTAGCGATATTCAGTGATGCAGTGAATAGGCCATAANCATTNAATGGCTAGTATTTCAGTCCCCAACNAGAACGGCCAGNACGTCGCAGGGCGCGCCATGNAGGACGCCGTTGGCAGTGGAACCCAATAGCAAAGCTAGCCCGTGGCGACCGTGACTACCAACGACAATTAGGTCGGCGTCAATTTCGTTAGCTAAAGTATGTATTTCTGTTTCGGGCCTGCCGAATATCAGGTGACGGTCTGTTTCGTCAATACTCAAGGCTTCTGCAAATTCAGCAAGATGAGATTTGGCAGTATCTTGTATTTGCTCTTGGATTGTCGAGAGGTCCATTGGTATGTCGCCACCATAAGCCAGAGACAACGGTTCAATGACGTGTACGCAACTCAGGCGACAATCGAAAGAGTTTCGAAGGCTTAACGCTTTTTGCGCAACGTCTCTCGATTCCACCGTCAGATCAACGCCTACAAGTATGTGTTG
>NZNP01000132.1 GCA_002694945.1 Gammaproteobacteria bacterium | reverse complement strand
GTGCTGCCGCTAATGAGCCACTGAGCGGAGGCCCCCTTAAACCTTTCCTGCTTGCGCTACAAGAACTGCAAGCTGAATTTGATAATAATAGTTGTCCTATAAAGACGGCACTGGTGACTGCTCGGTCTGCCCCTGCCCACGAACGCGTGGTTAAAACACTACGGAGTTGGGGTGTGAAGCTTAGCGAAAGCCTCTTTCTCGGGGGATTGGACAAGTCAGAGTTTTTGCATGCTTATCAAGCGGATGTGTTTTTTGATGACCAGGCGGAGCATTGCCGGCGCGCTAGCGCAATCGTTGCAACNGGCCACGTTCCTCACGGTATCAAAAACAATTAAAGTTTTTCTAATAAATCTTGTGGTTATTCGAAATTCGCATAAGCAGTACGTATAATTACTACTTTAAATGACCGCCCCGTGGGTTATTTTCTATGAAACTCCAACAATTGAAGTACATTTGGGCCGTNGCNCATCATGANCTTAACGTGTCAGCGACAGCNCAAAGTCTTTTTACNTCCCAGCCTGGNATNAGCAAGCAAATTAGACTTTTGGAGGCGGAACTTGGCGTTGAGATATTTACGCGTAGCGGCAAACACTTAACTCATGTCACACCTGTAGGTCAAACAATTATCGCGCAGGCTGGAGAAATCCTGAGGCGCGTCGAAAGCATTAAGCAAGCCGCCGATGAGTTTCGTGATGAGAAACGGGGCAGTCTTGCGATTGCTACNACTCATACTCAGGCACGTTATGCGTTACCTTCTATTATCGATAACTTTATCGATCAATACCCTAATGTATCTTTGCATATGCATCAGGGTAGTCCGCTACAAATTGCCGAGTTAGCAGCTGAAGGAGAAGTCGACTTTGCCATAGCGACGGAAGGGCTCGAGCACTTCAGTGATCTGGTGATGCTTCCCTGCTATCGTTGGAATAGATCGGTCATAGTTCCAAAAGGACACNAATTGGCNGCAAAAGGAGTTCTCTCGCTTGCGGATGTTGCGTCTCATCCTATTGTCACCTACGTTTTTGGCTTTACGGGCCGATCGAAACTTGATGAAGCATTTCGTCGCGAGGGGCTTAATGCCAAAGTAGTTTTCACGGCAACCGATGCTGATGTNATCAAAACTTATGTTCGCCTTGGACTTGGTATCGGCATTATCGCTGACATGGCTTACGATCCTGAGCAAGATGAAGGTCTCGTAAGAATGGACGCAAGCCACCTGTTCGCCCCTAGTACAACAATGATTGGGTTTCGCCGAGGCACCTTCCTTAGGGGGTTTATGTATGATTTTATTGAACTTTTTGCTCCGCACCTCTCGCGTGAACTTGTTGATGGTGTATTCGCCGCGAGAGATAAGTCAGAGATTGAGTCGCTTTTTGAAAATGTTGTGCTTCCACTTCGCTAAAAGAGTACTACCATGCAAATAATATGTCTTGATCTCGAAGGAGTACTAATTCCCGAAATCTGGATCGCGTTCGCGGAAAAAACTGGTATTGATGAACTTCGAGCAACAACTCGTGATGTGCCAGATTATGACGAGTTGATGCAGCAGAGGTTAGGGCTTTTAGCTAAATATAATCTCAAACTTGNCGNGATTCAGTCTGTTATTGAAGAGTTAGAACCGCTTACAGGCGCGAAAGAGTTCCTNGATAGGCTTCGCCAAGACTACCAAGTGATAATCCTTTCGGATACTTTCTATGAATTCGCTCAGNCGTTTATGGCGCAATTAAAGTGGCCAACTCTATTCTGCCATAGGCTAGATGTGAGCGACGACGGCGAGNTAAGAAACTATTTGCTGCGCCAGCAAGACCCTAAGCGAGAATCGGTCAAGGCGCTTAAGCAATTGCGNTACAGTGTTTTTGCGGCTGGCGACTCCTATAATGATACAACTATGCTCGAGGAAGCNGATGCTGGCTTTCTTTTCCGAGCGCCNGGTAATGTAATCGAAGAATTTCCGCAGTATGCGTCGACCGACGATTACAATACGTTGAGGCGTTTTTTTGATGAAGTTGCGAGACAATTTAGCTAGCGTCTAGTAGTTGNTTTAGGTTCGTCGCGGGTCGAAATTTGGTTATTTTTAAACCCGTTGTAATTCTCCATAACCTTGCATATGTAACTTCTAGTAGCTGAGATGTTAGGTAATCCGCCGGTGCGCAGGACAGTTCCAGGTCCAGCGTGATACGCGGCTAGTGCAAGTATCAAGTCCTGGTTGAATTGTTTCAAAAGTTGGCTCATATAACGTGTTCCTCCATANATATTATCCCTTGGATNGAAACGATCGNTCACGTTAAGGTCTTTNGCCGTTTCTGGCATAAGTTGCATAAGACCAGCAGCGCCGGCGCTGGAAACGGCATTAGATTTAAAGTTTGATTCAACCTGAATGATTGCCNTGATCAGATCGGGNTCTAAGTTGTAACGCTCGCTCGCNGTTCGAACGANTTCGTNGATAACTTTTCGGCTTGGAAGGTCCTCAGAAAGTCCCGCAATTAGGTGACCGACGCCGTTAACTGAATCTCTGNGTGCCACCAGTTTGTAGCCTTTCAATGGCCGGTCAGAGATTAATTTCTCNCCATCGGTGCTGTGATAGATGTAAAGTTTTGCTTCCGTTAGCAGTGGAAAAAGACAAAGCGTTAGAATTGCTAAACTAGCTTTGCTTTTGCGAAGCACCAAATTTAAATTGATAAGAAAAATTATATTGTCGCTGATCGTGTTAATAATCGAAATGATAGTTGGGTCTAATAATANCTAGCAACCGGCCACCGTNATATAGAAGAAAGTTGCGANACACNGCTTGCTTTACAATGGTGGCCGGATCACTTTGAGATCGATCGTGATATTTCTAGAAAGATGGTAAAAAGAGAGATTTACCTAGATTTTAAATGAACCGATACGATTTTAGATAATTCGCGAAAAAAGGTGATTTAATGGATTTTGCACTCCCAGATCTATGCGACGCATATCCGGACCTCGTTAAGGTGGTTACACCAATGTTTAAAAATTTTGGAGGATGCGGGGCCTTTAGCGGTGAAATAACAACTATTAAGTGCCATGAGGACAATTCATTTGTAGCCCTGGCGGTTGAAGAAGCAGGGCAGGGCCGAGTTCTAATAGTAGATGGTGGGGGATCACTGCGGTGCGGGCTCCTCGGTGATAATCTTGCCTTAAAAGCTGCGAATAATAGCTGGGCTGGCATCGTCATTCATGGCTGTGTTCGTGATGTAGATCAGCTGAAGAACATGTCCTTGGGGATTAAGGCTTTGGATGCTAATCCGCTCAAAAGTGTTAAGCGGGATGTTGGCCTAAGGGATGAGATAGTGACCTTTGGTGGCGTTACATTTGTTCCTGGGGACTATGCCTACGCCGATAACAACGGCGTGCTGGTGTCCTCTCAGGCTTTGGAAATGCCATAAAATCATCTGCCAGAATTTTATTGCAGGCGGGCCAGCGTGACCACAGCGTTTATCACTCGTGGTGCAATCGACTGCGCTCAGTGATTTCTTATTGACATATTCTTCGTTCAATTTGTTGAGCAGCCCGGAAGAGAAATCAGCTCCATCTCTTTGACTAATATAGGCCCTTGGTTTGCTTTATAGATTTCCCTGCTTGCAATTTGATAAATGACTACAAGGACAATTGACTCCTGAATCATAAAAGGAAGTATCCCAGTAGGAATTACTCTTTTTAAAGCAAAATAGCTCATGGAAAACGATAGTCATATATATAGGATTTGACTGCCGGATCAGGCGCATCATATTTCGTAGTAGCTGATTGAAATCGTTTTTCTGCATTAACTGGACTGCTTTGCTTTCATTAATGGGTCCTCAAAGAGTTTTCCTCCTCCAACTCAATTTTTAACTTTGGATGGGTAAGCTAGTCGTTTTGTCGCATTTTCTAGCCGCGTCGAGTGAGATCCTGGGTCATGTAGAAGTGTGGTATGCCAGCTTCAAGGAATTCTTTGCCAGTTTTTGTGAAACCCAGACGTTCGTAGAACTTCAGGGCGTGAGTCTGCGCATGCAAATAAACCTTATCGAACCCTAGGTCGGCGGCTTTTATAACAGCAGCTTTCAGTAATCCTGTTCCCACACCAAAACCTCGGTATTCCTTTATAACTGCCATTCTACCTATTTGACCACCGGGTAATAAACGGCAAGTCCCGATGTTTAGGTGTAATGAATTAGATGCCAACCAGTGCCAAGATTCCTTGTCACGACCGTCCCATTCTTCTTCACGCGGCACCTCCTGTTCGACGATGAACACAAGATGGCGGATCTTTGAAAGCTCTTTTCCATCATTAAGCCAGTCAGCCTCGCGAATGAATAAGTCTTGCAATGCCATGATCAGATGTTAGGGAGAGGTGCCAGCGTCTTCAAACGAAGCAGCCCGCGCTGTTTCTCACCAAAGAATCCAGGAGCTCGTTCTGTTTTCGATGTCCGGTTTGTCTTGCGCAAGATCGTTCATCGCAAAAAGTTTTAATCCAGCAAACATCATTCTCGTCAAAGCGAAAATATTCGCCGTTAACAAATAGAAGCGCGAAATGTTCTGCTTTGCTCCAGGCTAAACGTGTCGCTCGATGGGCGACAAATATTCCTTCACCAACTGAAATATCGCTGGGCACTATACTCGACGAGTAAACGTCCAGCACCTCAGGGTTTCGCAATCGAGTAACGTAGCAACCATACCAAAGGTCGACCAAGGCGGGTGTGATGACCTCATTGATAAGAGGCGTGAACCTTTCACTGTTTGTCGCAGAGCCAGGTAGTCTGAGTTGATCATCCACCATAGTGGCGTCTGATTCTAGCCATGCAAATTCAGTTATCTCAGCCAGCAGTTCACTAACTGTGGGATTGCGAACACCTATCGATAATGTGATTGATTGTCCCTGGCAAATCCCGTGATGCCCGACTCCCGGGGGTACATACAATACGTCTCCGGGCTCGCACTGAACACTGCAAGAGGGTTCAAAGCTTTTGAGTAGGCGTAGTTCCGAATCCTGCTGCAGATGGTGCTCTTGGTGTGCGCCAGCGTCCAACTGCCAGGTCTTCGACCCACTCAGTTGGAGAAGAAATACATCGTACCTATCGAAGTGCGGCCCGCATGAAGCTCCGCTATGGCCAAGACTAGCCATCACATCGTCAACCTGCCACAGCGGTAGAAATGTAAATTCGGTTTCCAGAAGTGCCATCGCGATATCTGAGTGGCACTCCATACACTGGACCATCAACATGCTGGCGTCAGGCATACTGTATTCTTCGAATGGGCCAAATTTGACACTGTAGTCCCGTTGTATNAANCGCGATTCGACGAAGTCGTAACTTGCNAGTTNCAAAATTTCTTCTGCTGAGANTACNTACTTATGGTTATCGATTGCCGCAGGAAAAACTTTTGCATGNTGATGCCAGTCTTGTTCTTTGAATGCTGCNAGCGACTCACCAGAAAGCATTAGTCGTCNAGCGCACGGTAAGTCAATAACTCGGCTAAGCCAATATAGTTTGCTGGGCTTAGTGCTTCGATATCCTGTATAGCCTCCTCAGGTAAATCGAGTTCACCAAGTATCTGCTGAATGGCTTCACGGGATAAGGATTTCCCACGGGTCAGGTCCTTTAGTCTTTCGTAAGACTCCGCGACGCCGTGTTTACGCATGATGGTCTGGATTGGTTCAGCTAAGATTTCCCAGCTGTTTTCAAGGTCATCTGCCAGAGCAGTCTTGTTGAGCTCGAGTTTGCTTAGCCCTTTAAGTGTTCCTCGATAGGCAATCAAACTGTAGGCGAGACCGACACCAATGTTGCGCAGCACAGTTGAATCGCTGAGGTCTCTCTGCCACCGCGAAATGGGCAGTTTTGCCGACATGTGCCCCAAAATAGCATTAGCGAGTCCTAGATTGCCTTCCGAGTTTTCAAAGTCGATCGGATTGACTTTGTGAGGCATGGTTGATGATCCTGTTTCACCTTCAATTTTTTTCTGCTTAAAGTAGGCTATAGATATGTAGGCCCAGATGTCGCGATTAAGGTCAATCAGAATTGTGTTGAATCGCCCGATAGCATCAAATAATTCGGCGATGTAGTCGTGAGGCTCTATTTGGGTCGTGAAAGGGTTCCAAGTGAGACCCAAAGCCTGAACAAACGATCCGCTGATTTCAGGCCAATTTAGATTTTTATATGCTGCTGAGTGAGCATTATAGTTACCGACCGCACCATTTGCTTTGCCAAGTATTTGAACTGCCTTGATTTGCTCCAGTTGCCTGCGAAGCCTCGTAACGACGTTAGCTAATTCTTTGCCCATGGTTGTTGGTGAAGCTACCTGACCATGAGTTCTCGAGAGCATCGCTGCCTGGGCATGCTCTGCAGCCAGGGAAGATAGGTCTATAACTATTATCTCCATGACTGGCAAGATTTCATTTCTTAATGCTGCTTGCAGCATAAGACCGTGTGATAAATTATTGATATCTTCGGAGGTGCACGCGAAGTGAACAAACTCGATATAAGGCCGAAGACCCTCTATCTTCGCAACCTTTTCTTTTACGAAATACTCAACGGCCTTAACATCATGGTTTGTGGTAGCCTCTAGTGCCTTGATTCGTCTCGCATCAGACATCGAAAAATTGTCGATAAGGTCATCGATCGCGCCATTTTGATAAGCTGTCAACGAGGGTAGGTTTGGGATTCCCGGGTTTGATGCAAGGTGCTGAAACCAGCGAAGTTCTACAAGCCACCTCATTCGCATTAAGCCGTATTCGCTAACTATTTGGCGCAAGCCTGATGTTTGTTTAGCATAACGCCCGTCAATCGGACTAACGGCCGTTAGCGTATCAAAATCTAAAGTCATTTCTGAATAATATCACTAATCTATTGATTTAATTTATAAAATTTGACACCTTGTGAGCGCTCTCTACTATNGATCTACGGCCCAATATCAGTCCTGGTAGAGTTCCACCTAATTGGCGCCAGAGTACTGCTGAGCGCAAGCCTGCGAGCAGCAAAGACCTTATTCTGTTGGTATTTTTTTCGTTGCGGAGGTGTTTTTGCAGACCCAGAACCCTTATTCGAGGCTCAACGGCACTGAGGGTATGTTCATAAAGACTGGAAAGCCTTTCTTGAATCTCTTCGCTATTTGCTGTTAGCTCGCGCAAAGTCTGGTGCTCCTCTATATCACTNATACCCGCTCCGACCCNGTGAAGTATTTCTGGTTTGGATCGCAATCTTTTTTCTAGTTTAATNANNGTATGACTATAACGGATCGCTTCGCTATGTTCTGCGTAATTGCCGTTTTCCAAGATCTCTATAATTAGTCGCAACCCAGTTCTGACCCCAGTGCCATTTCGATAGACATCGATGGTTTCATCAGGATTTGTAACAAAGATGCTCGCCAAACTGCCTGTCATGCTGTCTTCTGCGATCAGGCCGCTTCGTGCTATCCCCGAAACGAGATGGCCACACTGTAGAAGGCCTGCCAAAGCCATTGCTTTGTCGTTCTTTACGTTCATGCCCATGATGCATTTGTTTCGCTGATGATGCCGCCGCCGAGACATACCTCATCGTCATAAAAGCAGGCCCATTGTCCTGGCGTGACGGCGCGTTGTGGCTNGCTAAACTTGACTTCGATACCGTTCCCGTTAGCTTTTAGTTGGCACGTCTGATCCGCCTGACGATAGCGGATTTTGGTTTGGTACATGCCAGGAATTACTGGTTTATGGGTGATCCAGTGAGGTGATTCAACTGTTAAACGAGAGCATAGTAGAGCGGGGTGATGATTGCCTTGACCTACAATCAGCTGGTTTTTTACAAGGTCCTTACCCACTACATACCATGGTGCTTCTCCAGCTCCCCGGACACCTCCGATGCCCAAACCTTGCCGTTGACCAAGGGTGTGATACATCAGTCCCTCGTGGCGGCCAAGATGATTTGAATTAACGTCATAAATGTCGCCAGGCTTTGCTGGCAGGTATTCCTTAAGGAAATCCTTGAAACGACGCTCTCCGATGAAGCAGATGCCAGTGGAATCTTTTTTCCCGTGCGTGGGTAGCCCTTTTTCTGCAGCAATCTGCCGCACTTTGGATTTGGTAAGTTCTCCTAATGGGAAAATGACGTTGATAAGTTGCTGTTCTGAAACAGCTTGAAGGAAGTAGCTTTGATCTTTATTCGTATCGCTGGCTTTTGCAAGATATCTATTGCCATTTTTTTCAATAATTCTGGCGTAGTGTCCTGTGGCGATTAGATCTGCTCCTAGAACCTTAGCGTACTCCGCAAAAACAGCAAATTTGATCTCCTTGTTGCAGAGCACGTCTGGATTAGGTGTCCTACCTGTTTGATACTCCTCGAGAAAGTGTGAAAAAACATTATCCCAGTACTCAGCTGCGAAATTAGCTTCGTGAAGTCTTATCCCTAATTTATTGCAAACTGCGCGGGCATCAGCTAAGTCCTCAACTGCTGTGCAATATTCTGTACCGTCATCTTCTTCCCAATTCTTCATAAATAGGCCTTCGACTTCAAATCCGGCCTGAATGCAGAGTAGGGCTGCAACCGAGGAATCTACCCCGCCAGACATACCAACAATTACCCGCCGATCGGAAGCTTTTAACTCATTATTCATGCAGGACTACTTCGAATGGTAGCTTTAGATTTTAACATAGCGCTGTTAAAGGTGATGTATAATATCAAGCTCCATCCGGTGTCTTCCTCAGTTTCTCTGACGACCGCAGAAAGTAGATTTTCTCCAGATTCGACGTGGCACGCCGGTTGGTTTATTACCAATTGTCAACTGTCGATCCCTTCAACCAAAAGAAGCCGTTTTTCTTAATAAGTAATCTTAGGGACGGTTAGTTGAGGCCGGTCAATCATTTAGAATAGTCGAGTTGTCGATGTCGATTACAACATATAGAGTGTGCGCACTATGTCAAATAAGTCTGATCAAGAAGCTGATGCCCGCCTTACCCATATAGATGAAAAAGGCCAGGCCAATATGGTCGACGTAGGTGCGAAAGCGATTACTGAGCGCCAGGCAACTGCCATTGCTAAGGTCAGTATGCACGCTGAGACACTTGAATTGATTGTTTCGGGTAGTGCAAAGAAGGGGGGCATTTTAGCGGTAGCGCGTATTGCAG
>NZNP01000131.1 GCA_002694945.1 Gammaproteobacteria bacterium | reverse complement strand
GCCTTATTTTCATCGATTACCTCTCCACCCGACAAACAGTTCGCCGGTTTTTTTGTCTATCTAAACGTACAGATGTATTTTTCTATCGA
The DNA here is from genome assembly GCA_002694945.1 of Gammaproteobacteria bacterium. Taxonomy (GTDB): domain Bacteria; phylum Pseudomonadota; class Gammaproteobacteria; order Pseudomonadales; family Azotimanducaceae; genus UBA9659. Next base: position 7,761 of record NZNP01000131.1, on the reverse strand, counting down.
CACCTACTTAGTGACCACAATCTTTACGTTTCTTTATCTTAAGAAAGCCGACCATAGATAGGTAAGAAGANACCAATAAGGCTATCGNTAAAAGCNNAATCTGTTTAAATATACAGTACTGTATATTTAAACAGNTTTCAANCAGAAATTTTAATCCAGGATAGACCGTCATTCTGATTTGCGAGAACAAGATTNCCNGTCCAATTCTCNAGATGCCCTTTGATCGCCGCAAGTGCAAGTTCTGGCTCATTGTTCTGCTCACTAATATGTGAGATGACCAATGTGTGAAGCCTTTCCAGATCAATGGTATCCAGCAGCTCCGCAGCCTGCTGATTATTTAGGTGACCGTAGTCACCGCCCACTCTCTGCTTCAAACGNGGGGGGTAAGGGCCTTTAGCTAACATCTCCAAATCGTGATTGCACTCTAGTAACAAAGCATCACAATGCTTGTATGCTTCTCGAACATAAGGGGTTATATGTCCAAGATCGGTAAGAATACCTATTGTCAATAATCCAGAACTAAGGACGAACTGGCATGGTTCCTTGGCATCATGGGGTACTGTTATAGGTACCACGTTAAANGAACCCAACTGAAATGANGCATGACAATTGAAGCAATTAAGCTTCGGTAGCTGTCCCATACTATCTCGTTGGTAGGTACCATGTGTCAGATGGACCGGTGTGCCAAACTTTCGAGCAAAAGCAGCGACGCCATGACAATGGTCAGCGTGCTCGTGGGTTACTAGTATGGCATCGATTTCAGTGGGATGAATTTCAAGNCGAGTCAAACGCCTGATCGCATCCTTAATNGAAAAGCCCAGATCTATNAGCAGACACGTTTCACCATCGTCAATAATCGTACTATTGCCTTTGCTACCACTGCCAAGAGATGCAAATCGGATGCTCACGGATGTCTAAGTCGAATACTCTTTGATGAGTTTCAAAAGGCGCTCACGAAGTATCAAGTTTCGAGTGACATCATCCACTNGCTCTTCTCCCNCAGCGACGGTTACAAGGACTTCNTTTTCTCTACCATCAAGCAGCACCTGAAAGCTATGTCCTTCACCAACTTCCAATTCGCTAGTTCGTCGTCCTAGGACTCGACTTAAGAAGCCAGGATTAGGGTCGTGTCTGGAAGAGTAAGTCACGTAGAAGATACCACTACTACGGTCCCGATCATCGACTGTTACTTTTGCGTCCTCAAGAGCGGCGCCAACCGTAGCCCATGCACGATCGAGATCAAGCTTGTAGCTCAAGACCATGCCGGTAGGTTGGGTGATCAGNTTAGCCTTGCTTTCCTGCAGGCCCGCAGCAAGAAGGGAAACCTTCGGACCTTCAACCATCCTGTCGCCCAAATAATAGGCCATTACTGAAAGCANTTTACCTTCAAGTTCAGAGTTGTCTGAACCGGAANCCCAATCAACCTCCAACTGCTCACCAATTCGACGCTGTTTCTGTTCGATATAGAGCTCGCTACTGCCCGTTCTCACACCAGGCTCGATCCTAACTCTGAATTTATATTGCTGAGCCTTCGGCTGAAATGACCATGCGGCGNTACTCGTCAGACTCTCATAGATCTCATCAGGATTACCGTAAGCTCCCATTAACCACTCGGTTTCGAGAACGCCTTGTCTTGGGTCAAGNCTCGCGACAGGGAGTTGATTTTCTTCCCAGAANAGGACCATCTGNGGCCAAATCACTGCTGTCGGCAGATCAAGAAAGACCCAACGTTCATCACCCAGACGTCGGATAACAATTTGTTCAACNGCAAANCCGGTGTTCAACGCGTCCGGCAAGCCAACCTCGATGGTCTGGCCCGTCAATCCTCGGTAATCAATAACATCAGGAATGGGCATAAGGTCTACAAACTTTGGTTGATCTAAGCCTTGAGGTATCTCCGACGTTGTCGATGCCTCTGTTTCCAACCAATCCTTAACATCGCTCTCGCCAAAAAAGCGGTCNAACCCAACGNAACTGCAACTCGACGCCATAAGNGAAACAAGCAGTATTATCGANTTTCGGATCACTTTATTACTCCCGCCTGCCGCATTGCCTCGCGCAAACTTTCTTGATGCTCGATGGACAACTGGGTCATTGGCAATCTTATACCGCCGCAAATCCNTCCCATTTCAGCNAGTGCCCATTTTACNGGGATAGGGTTGGACTCTAGAAACAGTTTTCGATGCAGTCCCTGAAGTTCAGCGTCCAGCNCTTTGGACTGATCACGATCTCCCAACATGGCGGCCTCCGCAAGCAAGGACATCTTCTGCGGCGNNACATTNGCAGTAACGCTGATTGTTCCATTAGCGCCGTTCAACATAAGATCACATGAAGTCGCGTCATCTCCAGAATAAATAGCAAAGCCATCTCCACACAAGCTTCTCACCTCTTTCCCACGATCGAGATCTCCTGTAGCTTCTTTGATACCAACAATTCCGGGCAGTTCAGCCAGTCGAGATACTGTTACTGCCTGCATGTCACAAGCCGTTCGGCCTGGGACATTATAGAGAATCAGTGGTAAATCAACTGCCTTAACNATGGCTTGATAATGCAGGAAAAGACCTTCCTGTGTCGGCTTATTATAATAGGGAGTTACCGACAGACAGGCATCAGCTCCCGCTTCACGAGCTGCCTGAGTCAGCTCGATCGCTTCCTGCGTAGCATTGCCACCGGTACCAGCAATCACCGGCACACGGCCATTGACGATTCGAACAACGTGCTCGACAACCTGGCAATGCTCAGAGATTGTTAGCGTAGCGGATTCACCAGTTGTGCCAACTGGCACAATCGCAGATGTACCCTCTGAAATATGCCATTCAAGTAGTTCCGTCAGTTTCTGCCAGTCAATTTCGCCATCAGCATCCATGGGAGTTACCAGAGCTACTATACTGCCCGTGATCATACTTGAGGCCCAATAAAAAAGGGGGTCATCTTACTGACGCCTCCGTGCGTTAACAAGGTCACGCCTTCCTAAGCCAGTGCTTATATTCGCCTGCTGACTCTTCCTGGCCAAGCAGTTCGTTGCCACTCTGCTTCGCAAATGCAGCAAAGTCTCGCATTGATCCTGGGTCGTTACAGACAACCTCTAGTATGAGGCCNGGCNNTAGTTTGTTCAGCGCCTGCTTCGCCTTCAGGAGAGGCAAGGGGCAATCAAGACCACAGGCGTCTACTTTTTCTTCGATATCCATGAACATAGTATAACTCAATGAGAACGCGCGAAAAAAAAACGAGACAGTATACTTACCGNATGAAACGACTCTTGTATTTAATTCTGCTGTTAAACATAAGCTCGACAGCTCTGCCTAAGGATCTACCTACGTTTGGGGACAGCTCTTCCGGCATAATTTCAATGAACCAGGAACGCAAGCTCGGTCAGCAGTTTCTAAGATCAATCAGGTCTGGAGCACCAACACTGGATGACCCAGTCCTACAGGACTATCTGGAGCATTTGACCTACCGACTCGCCTCGAACAGTCAACTTAAAGATCGCAGACTTGACCTGGTCATAATCAAAAACGCGACACTTAATGCTTTCGCTGCACCCGGAGGCATCATCGGTATACATCATGGACTGTTCTTATATGCAGAGACTGAACACGANATTGCATCGATTCTTGCCCATGAAATAGCTCACCTAAGCCAACGCCACTTTGCTAGGCAATTGCAACAAGGCAGAAAATCAAGTGTAGTTAGTCTCGCCGGTCTATTAGCAGGCGTTATCCTNGCTGCCACCGCTGGTTCAGATGCTGGGATGGCGGCCCTTACTACCAGCCAAGCGCACACTCAGAACCAGTTTCTCAAGTATTCGCGCGAAAGAGAGGCGGAAGCCGACCGCGTTGGCATTCTTACACTCGTTGAAGCTGGCATGGATCCTAGAGCAATGGCTTATATGTTTGAGCGTCTACAACGCGCCAGTCGTTACAGCACTGGCAACCGTATACCTGAATTCCTGCGAACTCACCCGGTCAACAAATCCCGTATTGCCGATTCTTACAATCAGACTCGCCACTACCCAAAGCAGACNTTCCCGTTGACACTCGAATATCAGATGATGCGGGTACGAGCAGGAGTGATTACCTCAGAGAACATGCCTGCACAAATCCGACAACTAAGAGCTAATCTAATTACTGACAATGAAGTCATGAGCACAGCCTATAAATACGGCCTAGCTCTCGCATTGGCCCGTGATCTAGCCTTCGACGAATCACATAGTCTACTTCAAAGGCTGCGCGAGGAGCATCCTCTCAATATTCCCTTCACGATTGCAGAAGCAGAGACCTACGAGATGGAGCAGAAAGCGGAGCGAGCGGTGGGACTTCTCGAAGCGGCGCTGGCCATAAATACCAACAATTATCCTCTATCTATTAAACTTGCCGAGGCACTTATTACGGATCGTAAACCTCACGCTGCACTTGATATACTNATTCCCATCACGATAGANAGACCCAACGACGAATATGCCTGGTATTTGCTCGCTGAAGCTTACGGCCTCGCGAGCAATGTACCTGGCGTTCATGAAGCTAGNGCCGAATTTTTTGTGCTGAATGGNAACTTTGATCAGGCCATCAAACAGCTCGGGTACGCGTTACCACTTGTCAGACANAANTTTCAACGCTCCGCAAGAATTCGNCAACGCCAGCAGGAAATCTGGGAATTNAAGGATGGTGATTAAGTTCGAATTCGNAGCTCACCAGAGGACTNAAAATCTAACATACGCTGCAATGGCACCATTGCACGCCCCCGTATACCTTCATCGATTACGATTTCATTGCTACCCTCGAGCAACGAACTTTCGAGATTTTCGAGGGCATTCATACCCATCCAAGGACAATGTGCACAACTACGGCAGGTGGCGCCGCTACCAGCTGTTGGAGCCTCGATGAACACCTTATCCGGGGCCAGCAAGCGCATCTTGTGAAAGATACCCTTATCAGTTGCCACAATAAATTTCTCATTGGGCATTTCCTGCGAGGCACGGATAATTTGACTCGTGGAACCCACCACATCCGCNAGNTCGATAACAGACGAAGGAGATTCAGGATGGACCAGCACTGCTGCATCTGGGTAAACATGTTTTAGGTCACCTAAGCCTTTCGCCTTAAACTCTTCGTGAACGATGCATGAGCTATCCCATAAAACCATATCTGCACCNGTCTCATTATTGATATAAGTTCCCAGATATCGATCTGGCGCCCAGATCATCGGTTTATCTTCGGCAAGCAAATGCTCTACAACCTCCAACGCAATGCTAGACGTGACTACCCAGTCAGCCCGAGCCTTAACGGCAGCTGAAGTGTTTGCGTAGACAATTACAGTATGGTCCGGATGGGAATCACAGAATCTTGAAAATTCATCGATAGGACATCCAAGATCCAAAGAGCATGTTGCTTCAAGCGTAGGCATCAAGACTTTTTTTTCNGGAGACAGGATTTTAGCAGTTTCACCCATGAACTTTACGCCACAAACAACTAATGTCTCAGCGTNACACCGCGCTCCGAACCGTGCCATCTCAAGTGAATCGGAAACAAAACCACCCGTTTCTTCAGCAAGTTCNTGAATAGCATCATCNGTGTAGTANTGNGCAATAACNACTGCGTTCTNTTTCNAGAGCAAAGCTTTAATTCTTTGTTTAAACTCGACGACTTCGCTATCACTGAGCATGTGACTTTGATGCAAAGGCACATCAAAGGCGATACCGGTCATAAACAGTAACCCAACGTTTAACGCCTGCTATTATACATAAGCTGGGTTAAGGAAAAGCAATGTCTCGTATTGCGCTGCTGACAAAAGCAACTCCAAGGTTTGAAGATGACAATTACCTACGTTTCGGGAGACTGCTATCTACTTCAAATGAAGTCAGCCTAGTCAATTTCGATTCCCTTCAGCTGCGTGACAATGCAATATGGGGTCAACAATTTCCCTGGCAGGATTATTTTCAGCCGGGCGCTGAAATGCCGTTGTCGCGGTTTGGACCGATTGAGCATGATCTAGTTTGGACGCTTTCGTTGGGCGATCGCTCATCGTTTCTCGACAAGTACCAATTATTGTACGCGCTATCTAAGCAAACAACTGTCATTAATTCCCTCACGGCTCTCATGCACCTAAAAAGTAAGTATTATCTTGCTTCTAGACCCGAGCAATTTCCTCAGCCAGAGACTCACGCATCATCAAGTGCAAGCGAACTGATTAAGTTGATCAGGCATAGGGGAGGCAAATGGATTGTTAAGCCACCCGCCGGCAGCTTAGGTCGCGACGTTTTCCTCGTCAGCCCTAGAGATACTAACTTGAACACGATTCTTGAGCACATGTGCGGACTAGACGAGACTCGCTACGCAATGATCCAGCGTTACGCTCCACAAATAGAAGCTGGAGAAAAACGCGTTTTACTGGCGGGTGGTCGTATCATTGATCAATATCGGCGGCTACAAAAGATTGACCATCGAACAAATGTTTCCCAGGGCGCTTCGACCGAGCATTGTGAATTAACTGCCGAAGAACACGATTACTGCTCTGGGCTGGCAGAAGAACTACTCGATGAAGGCGTGTATTTTTCAGGCATCGATCTGGCCTGGCCCTGGTTAATTGAAACGAATGTAGTCAATCCAGGTGGGATCATCACGTTGCAAGCTTTAACAGGTCAAGATCGCACTGAGGATGTATTGAACGCCATTCTAGAGAGCCTGAAACCCAAGGGCTTACGCTTGTCTTTTAAGGCGGAACCGGTATCATAGCCGCCTTTCTTTTATGGGCCGTTAGCTCAGTCGGTAGAGCAGTTGGCTTTTAACCAATTGGTCCCGCGTTCGAGTCGCGGACGGCCCACCAATCATAAGGGATAAGTGGTTAGTTACCACTTATCCCTTTGACTCTATAAATTCCATTTCGATATACGACTGTATCGCTAAAGCAAATCATATCTCCGCTTGTGAGAGACAAATTAGATTTACACGATTACCTACTATGCTTCTGAGAGAAAAAGACTACCTCACGGAATACCTACCCTATAATCATCATTAAGCTAAAGAGCCCGAACTTTAGGCAGAGAGCCCACCGTCGATAACCAGTTCAGTACCCGTGATGTATTTGGACTCATCGCTGGCTAGAAATAACACTCCATTGGCAATATCTAGAGGATAACCCAGGATGCCCACGGGCACCGTCGCCTCAGCCATGGCATCAAGGTCTACCGCATTTTCTCCATCTTCCAAATACTCAGAATTTACCTTGCCCCAAATGGGGGTATCTATCACACCCGGATGTACGGAATTGACTCTAATCGGCCAACCGTTGTTCGCGCATTCCAGGGCAACACCCTTTGTAAATAGCCTTACTCCACCCTTAGTTGCATTGTAGGCAGCGAGATTAGGCGCGCCCTTTAGACCCGCTACTGATGACATGTTGATAATCGATCCGTAACCACTATCGATCATGCTGGGGATGACCGTACGTACGCCAAGGAATACGCCATCCAAATTAATAGCCTGTTGCCGCTGCCAGTCTTCGAGGCTGAAACCTAAAATAGACCCGCCTATAGCAATTCCTGCATTATTGACAAGTATATGCAAACCATCAAAGTCGCTAACAGCCTGATTTACAATCTGGCCCCATTGAATTTCATCGGTCACGTCGTGCTCAAGAAAAATTCCGGGCCCTTTCAACATATCTAAGGTCTCTCGCCCCATATCTGCATCAATATCTGTGACTACTACAATTGCCCCTTCCTGCGAAAGCCTGATAGCGCAACCGCGGCCAATGCCCGAAGCA
>NZNP01000130.1 GCA_002694945.1 Gammaproteobacteria bacterium | reverse complement strand
TGGGACGCCGCGACGGCCACGAAGGTGGATATCAAGATTCGTTAAAAACGGATACCCGAGAAGAACGTTCCGATGACAAGGTTGTGCAGATCCCCCAATCCAGTGCTGATGTCTATCCGGAACCCGAAACTACCGACACGGATCTGGGTCTTACCGAGGAGCAGCTTGCAGATGAAGCATTGTTGTCAGGGATCGCAGACCTCCGTGTCGCTGATCCCAGTTTTAACGCAGAAGACTTTCTCGTTGGCGCACGGGTTGCCTTTGAAATGATTCTCGGCGCCTATGCGTCAGGCGATCGGGACACCTTAGAGGGCCTTCTGAGCCCAGAGGTCTACGATAATTTCCGAGCAGCAATCGATGACCGAGAGTCCATGGGTCATGAGATGGAAGAAACACTTGTTGGCATAAGCTCGGCTGATATTGTCGAAGCCTTCATGGATGGCACATACGCCCACGTCACAACCAAGTTTTCTTCAGAACAAGTACATATTTTGCGAGACAGCGCAGGAAACGTAATCGAGGGAAATCCTAATCAAGTTACTGATGTGGTAGATTTCTGGACCTTTGCCCGAGACACTAGCTTGAGTGACCCAAACTGGCATTTGGCGGCGACGCGCAGCCTTGATTGACCAGGGGTTCAGGGCTCGGTTTGCGTGCCTGCTTTTCCTTTTGGCTTGTGGCTTAGGTTTGGCTGCGTGTAGCTTTCCACCTGCCACGACCAACAATCTGGTAACAAAACAGAAGCCATTAAGCGGGCCGCCGGTAAATCCTGCGGAGGTCCCAACGGGGTTTTCTATATTTCCCGTAGCTTTCAAAGACATCCCAGGCTGGAGTGCGGATCAGCAAAGCGATGCGCTGCCAGTTTTCTTGCGCAGCTGTTCCCGTTTGCGTAAGAAGTCGCCAGATAGGGCAATGGGCTCTCGGGTGGAGATGGGACGGTTATCCCAGTGGGTTCGCATCTGTGATGATGCGAGGATCATTCGATCTGGCAACGAGGCGGAAGCTCAGTATTTCTTCGAAAGCCGATTCGTGGCTTATAGGGTCTCACATAATCACGGCAATACAGGTCTGATCACCGGATATTACGAACCGGACTTGCAGGGGTCGTGGACTGCGGATGTGCGGTATCGTTTCCCGCTTTATGCCCTGCCGAAAGACTTGATTTCTGCGGACCTTGGTAGTTTCGACATAAAGTGGAAGGGTGAGCAAATCGCTGGCCGTATGGATGATAACCGCTTCGTTCCTTATTATTCGCGGGCGGAAATTGAACAGGGGGCTCTCAGCGGGCGACAATTGGAGATTGTATGGGTCGACAGTGCGATTGATGCCTTCTTTCTTCACATTCAAGGATCTGGGAGGGTGACCTTGCCGGATGGAACGCACGTGCGCCTTGGCTACGCCGGTCGCAATGGGCGACGCTACACTGCGGTCGGGCGTGAGCTAGTGGCCTCCGGTATCATGTCGTTGGAGGACGTGACCATGCCGAACATTCGCGCGTGGATGTTGGCAAATCCTGTCGCCGCACAGGCGTTGATGCGTAAGAACAAGTCGTTTGTGTTTTTTCGCGTCCTCCGGGGGGATGGGCCCGTTGGTGCGCAAGGGATAGTCTTGACGCCAGGCCGGAGCATCGCGGTCGATAGAAAATATTGGCCACTAGGTGTACCTGTNTGGNTNNATACTACNGATNCAGGNACGCATCCNGCGNNTCCATTGCGACGACTAGGCGTGGCGCAGGATACTGGTAGCGCGATTAAGGGGGCNGTNCGNGCGGATTACTTTTGGGGCCACGGNAATACTGCTGGTGNCAAAGCNGGAATNATGAAAAGNCGTGGGCGNATGTANATGCTNCTGCCGCGCATTGCTGCGATNAANCCGCCGTCTTGAGGGGACAGAATGGAACAAGAGANNANATNGNGGGATCNCCCGCAGGTTGGNGTGTTTGCGACTTGNTTGGTGGACNTNANTCGNCCTGNCGTGGGNTTNGCCACTGTGNGCCTTCTAGANCGGGCGGGGTGCGAGGTTTCGNTACCGGCTTCGCAGACATGNTGCGGGCANCCAGCATATAATTCCGGAGACAATNGATCGGCTATTGCGATTGCGCGNAAGGTGATCACCACNTTTGAATCGTTCGATTATGTNGTGGTNCCGTCTGGNTCCTGCTCAGGCACCTTAANGAAACATTATCCCGAAATGTTTGCCANTGANCCAAANTGGGCGCCGCGTGCAGAAAATTTATCAAAAAANACCTATGAGTTNACCCAATTCCTCGTTGACGTCATGCGGATAAGCGANGTGANNGCAAGNTGGCGAACTANTGTNACNTATCATGATTCATGTTCCGGTCTTCGNGAGCTGGGNATAAAAAGCCAACCACGNNNCTTNCTGCNAAGTGTCNAAGGGCTAACNTTATCGGAGGCNGTAGAAGCTGAANCCTGTTGTGGTTTTGGTGGNTTGTTTTGTGTGAAATATGGCGANATCTCANATGAGATCGTNGGAANAAAAGTNGCGGATATATNTNAANCCNANGCTGATATGGTATTNGGNACAGACTTAGGTTGCCTAATGAACATTGCTGGAAAGNTGAAACGCCAAGGCAGTAACATTGANGTCCGNCANGTGGCAGAAATTTTAGCTGATTTACACGATCACCCAGCCATNGCCNCTCCTGNNNGCACAGGGGACGCATGATGGAACCACAAATTCGACAATTCAANGGNCGCGCTCGGGAGGCNATAAATAACAGNAATTTNCAAAGCGCTCTGGCTAANCTNTCGAGCGGNTTTCCNGCGCGCCGCCAGCAGGCNGNCGCGCGCTTGCCCGAATTTGAAGCGTTANGAGANGAGGCNCGCGCCATCAAGGACCATGTTTTGGAGAACCTGGACATCTATTTAGAGCGTTANGAGNCNGCNGTTNTGTCAGCGGGTGGCCAGGTACATTGGTGTGTNGATGCTGAGGCGGCCCGCGCNAAAATCTTGGAGATNTGTGAGGCNGCGGGNGCCAAGACGGTNACCAANAGNAAATCGATGATNGGNGAAGAGATTGCCATCAACGAGCACCTNNAGGCCAAAGGCGTGACGCCGGTAGAGACGGACCTTGGCGAATANATCATCCAGCTNCGCGATGAACCTCCNAGCCATATNATCGCGCCGGCCGTGCACCTTACTATGGACCAGNTCGCTGAAACATTTANGACCCATCACGAAGAGNTAGATCCTTNGCGTGTATTGGATGAGCCGCGAAAGCTTCTGGAGGANGCTCGAGCTCAGNTACGNGACCAGTTNATCGCCGCNGACGTCGGCCTGACAGGCGCCAANATGCTGATTGCCGAAACCGGCTCNAACGTNTTGGTGACTAANGAGGGGAACGCAGACCTCACTTATTCGTTGCCCAAGGTCCACATCGTCATCGCTAGCCTGGAAAAGATCGTTCCCACTCTTGAGGATGCGGCTACCGTTCTGCGGGTTCTAGCTCGCTCGGCGACGGGGCAGGAAATGTCTGTGTACACCACATTTTGTACGGGTCCTCGACGCGAAGCCGATACGGATGGTCCGGAAGAATATCATGTGGTGCTTCTAGACAACGGCCGCTCGAAACTTATCGGCACGGAGTTTCAGGAGATGCTTCGATGCATTCGATGCGGTGCTTGTCTCAATCATTGTCCAGTATATCAAACCGTGGGTGGNCATGCCTATGGCTGGGTCTATTCAGGGCCCATGGGTTCTGCGCTGGTTCCGGGCCTGATTGGGCTGGACAAAGCGTCTAATCTTCCNCACGCTTCAACATTGTGTGGNCAATGTGAGAGCGTGTGTCCCATGCGGATCCCGTTGCCGCGTATGTTGAGGTCCTGGCGCCAAAAGCAGTTCGAGACAAAACGCTCNGGCATTTTTGCGCAAGCTGCACTTCGTGCTTGGGCGGCTCTGGCACTCAGACCGGTCCTATACCGCTGGGTCATGGGCCTTGGCATCGCTGGGCTCGGAGCTTTGGGCCGCCGGCGAGGTCGCTTCGCCTGGCTACCGATGGCCGGCGGTTGGACTGCGGGACGTGATTTTCCGGCCCCTACTGGTGACACCTTCGTTGCCCAATGGCATANAGGTCCACGTGGTGACGCAAGTGGCTCGTGGCTGCGGAAACAAGATCCATGAGTGTCGGTCGTGCGGCCATTCTTGGTAATCTTAAGCGCGCTCTTGATCATCCAGACCGCGACATTACCGCGCCGGCTGCGCGTATAGCTGCGCACCAAACCAATTTGATCCCCGCCCGCGGGGCCGGCGACCGGGAGATTCAGATTTCTCGGTTTATCGAAGAATCGGGGAGGGTTTCCGCCACGGTCGCCCGAATTTCTTCGAAGGAGGACCTTCCAGGTGAAATTGCCCGCTATCTGAGTAGCCAAAACTTGCCTGCAAAAATCCGAACGGCGCCGGTGCTGAGTGACATTCCCTGGGGCCGTCAGCCAACTTTGACAGTAAACGAGGGCCCGGTTTTGAAAACCGACTGTGTTGGGGTTAACCGTGCTTTCGCGGGGATTGCNGAGACCGGTACCTTGGTATTTNGATCCGGTCCGGATAGCCCAACANCCCTGAATTTTCTGCCGCTGACGCATATCGCGGTCCTTTGGACAAAGGATTTGCATGGCGACTACGAGGCTATTTGGACAAAGTTACGCGAGGCTCTGGAACACGAGCCCTCCCGTATGCCCCGGACTGTAAATATGGTCACTGGCCCTTCTGCAACGGGCGATATCGAGCAAACCATGCAACATGGCGCCCATGGCCCCCAAAACTTGCATATTGTATTGATAGATGACGAAAACGAAGCCTGTTAAGAATAAGAGAAATTCAAATCATCCATCAGGCTCCTTAAGCCCGGAAGACCGGGCGCTTTGGGCCCGTATTACTAATGATGTGACCCCTCTTGCAAAAAATCAAGCAGTCTACCCTGACCGTGGCGAATTTAAAGACAATGCCGATCGATCGCAACGGATTGAGCCACGTGGGCAACGCTCAGTTGAGTTTTCTAAGATCACAACTCAAAAACCATCATACGGACACGGTTATGCTCCGGGCCTAGACAGGCGAACACAAATGCGTTTGAGAAGAGGCCAATTGGCCATCGAAGCGCGTCTTGACCTGCACGGCATGGCCCAACAAGAAGCTCATGAACGAGTGTGTCGTTTTTTGAAAACCGCTCGCAATAAAGGATGCCGGACGGTCTTGGTGATTACCGGAAAGGGCCGGCGTCAGGATGGTGGAGTTGGCGTTTTGAGGAGTGCCGTACCGCGATGGTTAAACGAACCGCCGCTCCGAGATTGGATCAAGGCGTTCGATTATGCTGCTCCCCGTGACGGCGGCGAAGGCGCGCTTTATATTCTCTTGCGGAGGTGCAAATGACCCCATTTGGCATGAAAGTGCGGGAGCTTCGAAAAACCCGCAAGATTACATTGAAGAAGATGGCAGAAGAATTAGGCGTGTCGTCTGCTTATTTTTCTGCACTGGAACATGGCCATAGGGGCAAGCCTGGTTCTGGCCTCGTTCAACAAATTTGTGGCTATTTCGATCTAATTTGGGATGATGCTGAAGAATTGCGGCGGTTAGCACAACTGTCCCACCCGCGCGTTGTTATCGACACATCGGGCCTTTCGCCAGAAGCCACCGAGCTGGCCAATACCTTGGCGGTGAAAATTCAGGATTTAGATGAGGAAACAATTGATTGGGTCTTAGCCGAGATCCGCGGCCGCCATGCGCCGTTGAGTGGTCCCACACATTAATTTGTATCCAGCCTATAATTAAAGAGTCTTAAATCACTAACTATACATAATTTTTGCGAGTGCTGACCGGGCCTGCATAACAAATGGGCTCCATCTATTTCGTAGGTCTATAACCATGGCTATCTGACAACATGTCACATCCACAATTGCTAAAGGACCTAGAGAATAAACTTTCGCACATCGGCGTTCTTGGCGAGGTCGGCGACGTTCTCGGCCACTGTTTGGGAGGTGATGGTTATAGCCTCGCCGCCTCTCTCGGAGGCATCAAAACTGATTTCTTCCATGAGCTTCTCCATCACTGTATGCAACCGCCTAGCCCCGATGTTCTCGACGCCCTGATTGATCTCTGCGGACAAGTCGGCAATGGCCTCGATTGCATCATCTGTGAAGGTGAGATTCACACCCTCAACAGCCATCAGCGCAATGTATTGCTTGATTAGGCTTGATTCCGGCTCGGTTAGGATTCTTATGAAATCTTCCCTGTTCAAGGCCCGGAGCTCTACTCGTATTGGAAGGCGACCTTGCAGCTCGGGCAACATGTCGGCGGGCTTTGCTACATGGAAGGCGCCTGAGGCAATGAAAAGAATGTGATCGGTTTTCACCGGGCCATGCTTGGTCGAGACGGTCGTGCCTTCAATCAGCGGCAGTAGGTCGCGCTGCACACCCTCGCGGCTCACGTCAGCACCCATGCGTTCCGATCGCGCCGTGATTTTGTCGATCTCATCTAGGAAAACAATGCCGTTGTTTTCAACAGTTTGTACTGCCTCCCTCACAATTTGTTCCTGATCAAGTAGCTTGTCGCTCTCATCGTTTATAAGGGCGGTATGAGAATCCGCGACGGTCATCTTTCGCTTTTTCGTCTGCTGGCCAAAAGCCTTTCCGAATACGTCGTTCAAGTTAAGCATGCCCATCTGGGCGCCTGGCATACCTGGGATGTCGAACGTTGGCAGGCCGCCGCCGCCAGTATCACTGACATCAACTTCAACTTCGCGGTCGTCTAAATCGCCATTGCGCAGCATATGGCGAAACTTGTTGCGGGTATCATCGCTTGAGTTTTCCCCTACCAGAGCGTCCAGTACTCGCTCCTCAGCCATGATTTCGGCGCGAGCCCGAACGTCTTTCCGTTGGCGTTCTCGGACCATGTGAATGGCGCCCTCTACTAGATCGCGGATTATCTGCTCTACATCTCGGCCCACATAACCAACTTCCGTAAATTTGGTCGCCTCAACCTTGATAAATGGCGCTTGTGCTAGTTTGGCTAAGCGGCGGGAAATCTCGGTTTTGCCAACCCCGGTAGGGCCGATCATAAGGATATTTTTGGGCAATACCTCTTCGCGCATGGTTTCGTCCAATTGCTGGCGTCGCCAGCGATTTCGAAGTGCTATGGCAACGGCGCGTTTTGCGTCTTTCTGACCGACGATGTAGCGGTCCAGCTCAGAGACAATTTCGCGCGGCGTAAAACTAGTTTCGGTCATAGCTTCTCGACAATAAATTGAGTGTTAGTATAAAC
>NZNP01000129.1 GCA_002694945.1 Gammaproteobacteria bacterium | reverse complement strand
TAGGGAGACCAATGACGGAAGTCCTTGAACTCGCTTGCCGCGCCGCCGCTTTGTCTGTAACCAGAGAAGGAGCGGCGAGTTCAATTCCTACAGCAGACGAAGTCGCCGCAAAACTCTAAAGACATAGATTACAGCAGTAAATTGCAGGCGATCCTATCAGTCGTTACGCCTCCTAGAGGTGTCGTTACGGTCGCGGTAATAACACCATTCCCTCCCCCGCCAACCTGGACTCTGAAAGTCGTAGCTGTCGTAACATCCTGTCCCACAGTTACAGTACCTTCATGCGGGCCTCCGGTTACGAGACCAGGCACTGGGAAATTAACAATATTTCCGCCAACCGACGTCAAAGAACAACCAGAAGAATTGTCGGAAGAAATCGCTACTGTCGTACCTTCAGGCAGNCGACCATTGAAGCGGTCAGTAAAAAGGAAAANCCCATCGGTTAGGGTAGTGCTTAAAGCCGGAAGCACTCCCGANGGAGAAAATCTTTCACT
The DNA here is from genome assembly GCA_002694945.1 of Gammaproteobacteria bacterium. Classification (GTDB taxonomy): domain Bacteria; phylum Pseudomonadota; class Gammaproteobacteria; order Pseudomonadales; family Azotimanducaceae; genus UBA9659. The sequence goes on along the minus strand of NZNP01000129.1, from coordinate 13,875 downwards.
CGCGCCTGGGTAAACCGTTGTCGCGCCAAGTGTGTNTCCTANATTGAATTCCCTCAATGTCGTCGCTGTTCGGTCATTAGAAACNAGGTCCACGTCGGACTGAAAATCAGCATCAACTCCTGTCGAAACGCCTGATACTGCGACGTTTGTAATAGTACCTACGAACCTTGCATTCACACCAACTCCTGCGTCTGTATCCGCAACCACAAAACGCAGATTATCCAAAGCGGCCAACGAAATATTACTNGCACTACAAATTGTNGTGGGANTCACAACCGATCCTGCGCANGCCGGTACAATCAAATCNTCACCTACAAAAACTTCTACCGAACCGGCNGTCCATTCGACTATATTGAAAGATACTTCGTAGGTCGCAAAAGTCGTAGGGAAAGGATTCGGAATTTCGAGCAAACCCACTAGCTCATCTGAATCCGCAGGNCCATTACCCGCATCTAAGCCAGTGGTGTCGATCGACGCACCGCCAAAAGGAGCTCCTGGTAAACTATCTGCTAANGTCGTAACAGTAACGTTATTGGTGCTAATAGCCCCCCAACCGGTCGGATTAGCAATATTACCCGATACAGCCAAACCTGATCGATTGACTATNCCAGTGACAATTTCGCCCAAGCCAAAAGATCCACCTTCACCATCGGCATCAAGCGCCCTAAACTCAGTCCTCGCGACACTACCTGAGAGCAAAATCTGCACCTGCCGACTAATATTGACCAATTCTGTTGAACAAACTGTGTCGTCTTCAAAATTACCATCTTCACCCTGATCGATTCCATCAGCGTCCTGCAGGGGTCTCAAGCATCGACTGCCGTTATAAATGCCATTACCTGCATCCATCAAACCGTTCTCTGAGCCCCCATCTATAAAGAACTCCTCTTCTCCTCCATTTTGAAAACAGTACTCATCAGCTTCTGTCGACTCACCGCCATTGCCGATAAAACCAAGAACAGTCTTAGGACCATAGCAACTGGGCGCACTCTTTTCCCTCGCTTGGCCAGGGGCTTCGGAGCCAAGACCATTATCCCTATAAGGTCCGAATGTTCCTGCAGTGGCCGAGTCCGCATTGACGTCACCAAACACGCCATCTTCGTTTTTATCTAAAAATACCTCCGTCAGGTCTTCAAAAGTTTCACCAACGTCGTACTCATCGTTGCCGTTAACATCAACGAAACTCTCTTCACCAAGGGTATAAGCAAGCACTGTCGAACGACCACCATATGGTTGACCCATACCCCCAAGATACGCAGGAGCCGCTATGCGCTCTGGCGAAAGGTCATTACCGGAATCAGAAAAGGCAGAATCAACGGTTAACGTCGTATCACTCGTTATCTTTGTGATCGTTCTTACTTCCTGCCCCAGCTTGAGACGATCACCNACAGCCAAATCAAGTTTAAACGACGTTCCCACACCAGNAACAGAGGTACTTGCTCCTGGTTTGATAGACCCATCGATAACCTCTTTCTTAGGCCGAACGGGCGCAGCGCAAGGCGTACCAACCACCGCCATAAAAGGTTCAGTCGCGATACCAGGAGTTGCCAGGACGTGAGAGGTTGCATCATCGTCTTCCTCATCAAGCCATAATCGACGGTAGGTAATCTCCATGATCTGACCAGGAGTACACGCCAAACAATCAATTCCGTTAGCCGTCGGCAAGTATTGCACACCTTCCGAAATAAAAGTTTCCGTCNACTGCCGATAAACACTAANAATTTCCGCTACACGATATTCCGTAGGACCTTGGTCTTCTTCATTTATAGTTACAAGTTCATTGATAATTAAATCAGTCGGACAATTGTCANTGTCCAAATNTTTAAGGGTGACCTCCGTGTTACTCGGCCCCCTCGGTTCCGACGTAAAAAAACTNACTTCACAGTTTCCACCAACTGTTAAACATTCTTCTTCTATATCGCCGAATTCAGTCCTAAAGTTGACCAAGGTTCCGTCGGGTACCGGGTTACTCGCAAAGTCTGCAAGATCAACCCTCACTAAAACCTCCTGACCATTGAACTGATCTCCTTCGGTCGCAACCAAGTCAGAGAGCGAGAAGCTTTCTCCATTAAACGAACGGGTAATACTGAAGCTATCTTGATCTGGAGAGCCTGAGTTTATACTTGTATTGGTTACTACCAGGCGATCTTCNATAGCTATGCCATTGATGGTCGCCGAAACTATTACTTCAGCAACAGCAGCTGTGGCATTTGACGTAAGGACAACAAAGGCGCAGTCATTATCGACTTGGATGAGATCAACGGGACAAACATTTCTTTCTGTTACATTGGTAGAGTTGGTCAAAGTGCCTAAATTCGAGGCATCGAAAGTTACTACGACACCCGCATCATCATCATCCAGCGTGGAACCATCATAGTCGGTGACTACAGCTTCTAAAGTAAGAACCTGATTAGCACCGAAATTGGTAGTTTCCGTTCCCGACTGATCACGAATTGTAAGGGTAATTGAAGGCCTAACAGCAGTCGCCTGAATCGTCTGGACATCCTGTACGGCTATCCCATTATTTAANGTCGCCGTAGCCGTAATCTCAATCGTACCTGCTTCGCCCCCGCCGATAATTTGGACCACGGCTTGTCCGCCCCCAGAGGTTGTTGCGCTGGCAGGGTTAAGTGATCCAACACCATTGGTTACCTCAAAGGTTACAGAAATACCGTCTTGCGCTGCGCCGTCCTCCAGCACCGAGACGATGATATCGGTTTTTTCGTTACCATCCAGCACACCATCCGAACCGACGTNTATAGGCTCAATGATGACGGTGTTATCTTCCGTTTGGATCCCAGCTGTCTGNACCGTAATCGAATCNGTGACCTCANTACCGTNACTGAGCGTNGCCCNNGCNGTAACTGCAGCCGCACCCGCTTCNCCATCACCTTGNATATCAACACTNGCCCGNCCATCAACCGTCTGCGCACTAGATTGCAGCAAAGTTCCNATNGTNGTTTCGAAAAGGACCACCACTTCCGCAGGCCCACCATTTTCTGTCACCTCAGCTGTAAGTGTCGCAATTTCATTATTAGACAAAATCCTGTCGTTATCTTCTCCGTCTTCCGCCGCCCAAGATATCGAAAGAGTTATCGACCCATCAATTGAATCATTTGCACTGGTACCCGAACCCCCGCCTGAAACAAGACTGCTACTTCCACCACCTCCGCCGCCTCCGCAAGCGGTTAGAGCCAGAATTGCAAGACCAACAAGAAGAAATCTCGAAATAGGTTCGACGTTCATTAGAGCTCCTAGAACCACCCGACGAGTGTCAGGAATATTAATTCATCACCGCGACAACTTTAGAAGATGGTCTGGGCCATTTCAACGAAAAATCAAGCTGTTCTTAGGACATAAGAGAAGGCAATCGGAGTCAACCACCTTAAAGGCTGACAAATAAAAATTCCTTACTTAGACACGCAACTTTTAAGAAGGAGGATGGGATAAGACTCACCGAAACGGAATCGACGTGCCAGTCAAACTGAATGATTAGAGAACTTTATGAAGCGTTGACAAGGCGTGCCTTAGCTTGTTCACAATTCGATTCCACAATCCAGTTACTAGGCTTTCGACCTTTCGGAGATTTGCAACCTGCCGATAGAAACGTCGGATCAAACGGCACAAGTTGCTTATAGAGCTCACCATTTACTTCGAGCGCCCCATCCGACATTGGCACAAATACTTTCGCTTTCATTAAAATATCCTCGGCTCTCATCTTTAAAAGCTTTTTGAGCGGACTATGAGAACTGAAAATGATTAAAACGCGCTTGAGGGATAGTGAAAATCCCCTGAACTATCGTGGAGAAACGATGAATTGAATTAACGATCAAGCAAAAATTTGACTAAACTCGGTCACTTATACTGGATAAATTCTCCTTATCGTTGTCAGATAATCACATGCAGGCAATCAATCGGAGCCAACAATATGGTCAAGAATATAGCCATCGTAGAAGATGATCCGGATCAGAGAAGCAATTATGTAGATGCCATCACCAAGAAAGGTTATCGGGTTGTGGCCTACAGCAGGCGGGAAGAGGCGATTGCCGGTTTTGAAAGGGAACTTCCCGATCTGGCCATCCTAGACATTATATTAGGTGATGAGGTCGATGCCGGATTCGAGATTTGTCGTGAACTTCTAACAAAATCTCCATCTCTTCCTGTTATTTTCCTTACCGAGCGAATTACTGAAATCGATAAGATCTCTGGTCTCCGGTTAGGTGCCTGGGACTATTTGCCCAAACCTATCTCCCTGAATTACCTCGCCGAGAGAATCAGTTCGCTGCTACGCATAAATACGGCGAGAATCGCATCTAGCGAGGGAGTATCAACGGCCAAAATGGTCGGCGACATGTCAATTGACCAAGAGGCTCTGCTGGTTTCGTGGAAAGGTCAGTCAATTAACTTATCGGGTACCGAGTTCCGCATGCTAGCTAAGCTAGTAAGACTGCCCGGTCATGCTGTTTCTTACGACACTCTCATGAACGCCACCATGCAGTCACTAGTTACCAATAACACCATCAACACTCATATGAGAAACATACGCAAAAAATTCGAGACCATAGATCCCGAATTCGACTGCATAAAAAGCGAATATGGTTTTGGTTATCGCTGGTCTACAAAATAAAATGTACTGATATGGACGCCGTACGCGGACCTAGTCTTGGCACCAAATTGCTCATATTGATGAGCTTTGCGCTGGTAGTTATTCCGTGGTTTAGCTATCTCTACCTCTCAGAGATGGAGGACTTCTTGGTGGACAGTCAAGCAAACGCGCAACTACTAGCAGCCGAAGGGATCTCCACGCTGCTGAACGGCCGCACTGATCTCTTTTACGAATTGCCTCTATCTCCCGAGGGTTACGAACAGCTTTACGCGCACCCTTTGCAGAAACCTATCCGTATCGACGGTCGAAACAACGACTGGGAGGAAGTCCTCGAATATAGTATTGGCTTTGGTAATCTAGATATTAAAGAGCCAACGAATCCCGGGTTGAATCAATTCAATCTGGCTCTGGGTGAACACAATGACCAGATCTACGCCCTGGTCACCGTCAAGGATGAAAACCTAGTCTTCAGAGATCGAAATATCTTGCGGCTCGATCTGTCAGATCACCTGAGAATCACCTTTACAGGGCAAGACGAAACCGTAAAACGCGTCACCCTGACCATGACAGAACCCGGTGTCACAACGGCTTACCTTATCGATGACGACTGGCGATATGCTATTCAAGGCGAGCCCGAGAACAGGATTCCTGGATTCATGGCTATTAAGGAGGAAGGCTACGCGGTCGAATTTCGAATCCCTCTTGAATTACTAGGTTCATCGCGCCAGTTTGGCCTAGCAGTTGTAGACGTCGATAACTCACAAACTCGAGCGATAGAATCCATCACTGGTACATTGCCCTCCGCAGGCCGCGAGGCCTATGGACTCGTTCTTCTCAAGTCCCCAGAAGTCCTTCGGATTATCGAAGGTCTGGGGTATTCAGGTGCAAACATTCAGGTAATTGATGCTCAACGTCGAGTACGCGCTGAGATCGGCAGTTACGAAAGCACACCAAAGCAGGCGGAATCCTTTCTTTCGCGTCAGAACTGGTACAACTTAATCAGTTATGCCCTTGATCCGCTCTACAACCTGATCGAAGCCAACCTAAGAGCATCGCCTCTAGCCGATGATGAAGTTATCAAATCATCACTTTCGGGACTACCGGCATACCAACGACGCTATTCTCAAGAGGAAGGTGAAGTCATAGTTGCGGCTCATCCGATTATCGCCCAGGGCGAAATAATCGGAACCGTCCTGCTTAAACAAAATACTAATAGAATCCTAGAACTNCGACGTGGNGCCCTNCAGCGTATCATCAACTTCTCGATCATCTCCCTATTAATTTTTGTNGTCTTAATNCTGATGTTTTCNCTNAGACTTGCNTCAAGGATTCGTAAACTCGGAGCAGAGGCAACTGGTGCTATTGACATTTATGGGCGACTCAAGACCAACCAGCTCAGAGCAGAGACCAAATCCGGCGATGAGATTGGAGATCTAGCTCGGAGTATTTCCGGCATGTTGTCCAAATTGCACCAACATAACCAGTTCCTNGAAAACATGCCTCGCACGCTTCGGCATGAAATTAATAACCCACTAAACACATTATCAACTTCATTACACAATCTAGAATACGAAGAATCTCCCGAAGCCAGAAGCAAATACCTAGAATCAGCTAAGCGCGGTGTTAACCGAATAGGAATGATAGTGCAAAATCTCGCCGATGCGGCGAGTCTTGAGGATGCCCTGGAAGCTGAAGAGNTGGAAGTCATCAATCTGCACAAGCTCGTCCAAAATTACCTCCATAACTGCAGAACCATTCATCAGGATCNTGAATTTCGCTACCAAGGTATTGATCATTCGATTAAAAGTGAAGTGTCNGACTTCCGAATCGAACANCTGCTCGACAAGCTGNTAGATAACGCCATCGATTTTTCNGAGCCTTACTCAACCATCACCGTCGGTATAAACGCCGACGCAAACTTNTTGTCTCTTTTCGTCACTAATCATGGACCGCTTATAGCTGAGGACCAGGTAGAGAAAATCTTTGATTCAATGGTCTCGATCCGCGAGACCAATCCCGACAACCGTTTACACTTCGGAATGGGGCTTTATGTTGTTCGCATAATCGCTGAACACCACGGAGGATTCGTAAAAGCAAAAAATCTTCTTGATGGCAAAGGCGTCAGCATTCAAGTGAGTCTTCCAATCTACCGTGAGGCGGAGGAACTTGCAGATTCTTTCGCCGCGAGTTAATTCNCGACTGGNAANCTNTGAGGGAGTTACCAGCTCTTTTTGAAGATAGCGCAAGGCACAACCAACTTTACTTTTATACAAAAATTATTTGATATAGCCATCGGCTTCTCTTAGCATCCGCCACTTTTCCGAAACTGGTTAGCTATGCCGGCATATTCAATCCAAAGGAGTATCTAATGCCAGACTACAAGATTGCTGATATCCAACTCGCTGACTTCGGTCGAGCAGAAATCGAGCTCGCTGAAGCAGAAATGCCAGCACTGATGGCTTTACGTGAGCGATATCGAAAAGAGCAGCCACTCGCGGGAGCAAATATCCTGGGCTGTATTCACATGACTATTCAGACTGCTGTACTAATCGAGACCCTAGTGGATCTGGGAGCCGACGTAAGATGGTCGTCATGCAATATTTTCTCTACTCAGGATCATGCTGCAGCTGCTATTGCCGCGAGTGGAATCCCGGTTTACGCATGGAAGGGCGAGACCGAAGACGAATTCTTTTGGTGCATAGAACAAACTATTCTGAAAGACGGCAAGCCGTGGGATGCTAATATGATCCTGGACGACGGTGGCGACCTGACAGAAATGGTGCACAACAAATACCCGGAGATGCTGGACAGGATTCATGGCATAACTGAAGAGACGACAACGGGCGTACACCGACTATATGAGATGTTGGCTGACGGAGAATTGAAGGTACCCGCTATCAACGTCAACGACTCTGTAACAAAATCAAAAAACGATAACAAATATGGCTGCCGCCACAGCCTAAATGACGCAATTAAACGCGCGACCGATATGCTGATGGCCGGCAAAAGAGCTCTAGTCATAGGCTACGGAGATGTCGGTAAAGGCTCCGCACAGAGCCTGCGGCAGGAAGGTATGATCGTTCGCGTGGTGGAGGTCGACCCAATCTGCGCGATGCAGGCCTGTATGGATGGCTATGAAGTGGTTTCGCCTTACAAGGGGGGCTTGAATACCCGCCGCCAAGAAGACATTGACATCGACCTGATGGGAAAAACTGATCTTATCGTTACATGTACTGGCAACGTTAACGTCTGCGATCAACATATGCTCAGCGCTGTCGCCAGCAACGCTATAGTCTGTAATATCGGGCACTTTGATACCGAAATCGACACGCAGTTTATGCGAGATAACTGGCGCTGGGAGGAGGTAAAACCTCAGGTAGACAAAATCTATCGCTCTGATGATCCAAAGGACTATATTGTTCTTCTTTCCGAAGGCAGACTGGTTAATTTGGGTAACGCTACNGGCCACCCNAGCCGGATCATGGATGGTTCTTTTGCGAATCAGGTTCTGGCGCAAATGTATCTGTACGAACGAGCCTGGGCTNACCACGATCCTAACCAAAAACAGGAGGTGACTGTCGAGGTCTTACCNAAAGCTCTNGACGAAGAGGTTGCTGGCTACATGGTTCATGGCTTCGGGGGTGTCATGACCCAGCTAACAGAGGATCAGGCCAACTACATTAATGTGCCGCAGAAAGGTCCTTTCAANCCGGAGGCTTACAAATACTGACACCGATATTCTCAGCGCCGAGCTCGAGACCACANCGCACTTCCCATGGTCGCGCAAAGCATTTGAGAGGAATCCAAGTTGAAAAAGGCATTACAAGACGTCCTCGATCTGCTGGATCTAGAACCTATCGAAATCAACATGTTTCGTGGCATCAGCCCCGCGGAAGGTTGGCAAAGAGTTTACGGTGGACAAGTGATCGGCCAAGCTCTTGTCGCAGCATCTAGGACCGTTGAGGATGAAAATAGAATTGCACATTCTCTGCACGGCTATTTTCTTAGACCCGGCGATACGACAATACCGATCGTTTATTCGGTAGACCGAATCCGTGACGGTAAAAGTTTCAATACTCGCCGCGTAGTTGCCATTCAAAAAGGCAGACCTATATTTAGCATGTCTGTTTCCTTTCAGATCATGGAAGAGGGTCTACATCACCAAATACCTATGCCAGAGGCAGCAGCCCCTGAGGACTGTCCCAGTCAAGAGGACCTACGGAAAAACTACATCAACGACATTCCTGAGGAATATCGAGACAATTTTCTGAACCGAGAAGATCCTATCGAAATGCGATTTCAGGATGGGATGAACGACTTCAAGCCAGATCCAATGCCGCCACATCAGAGAGTGTGGATCCGTGCCGTTGACAAGATGCCCGACGATGTCCGGCTTCATCAATGCGTGCTTGCCTACGCTTCTGACATGACACTGATGGACAATGCGATACGTCCTCACGGCATAGGTTGGACCGAGGNAAACTTCCAGACNGCCAGTCTGGACCATGCCATGTGGTTTCACCAGCCCTTCAGAGCTGACGNATGGTTACTCTATTATCAGGATAGCCCCTACTCAGGGGGCGCGAGAGGCTTTAACAGGGGAAGTTTTTTTACTCGAGAAGGACAACTTATTGCATCAGCATCCCAGGAGGGGCTTATGCGCTTGCATCCTCCCCGCGGTTAGGCGAAGCTGGCACCATGTCCAGACCCGTCGAATACATGGAACGTACCCGGCTCTATTATCGAGCTCAAGGCTTTGAGANAGACTATGTTTGGGCGCATTACGAAGATTCGCCCTTTCATCGACTGGAAAAACCCCTGAGCGAGAGTAGAGTCACAGTTGTGACTACAGCCGTCACTCACACAAACATTCCAAAAGCAGTCAGGGCAGCTGAAAGCATCTCCTTCAATGACGTACCAGATAGCTTTTTAACATCAGAACTAGCCTGGGACAAGGTAACAACCCACACCGATGACAGACAAAGTTACTTTCCTCTAGAAGTNCTAAATGAACTCGTGACCGCCAAGTTCATCGGAGATATCGCACTTCGATATCACTTCGTTCCGACTCAATACAGCCACAGAGCTACTATCGCAGAGGACGCACCTGCCATTACCCGGGCATGCCTTGAGGATCAAGTTGACATAGCGCTGTTGATACCTTTGTGACCAGTCTGTCATCAGACTGTCAGTTTGGCAGCCAGAGACTTGGAAACTGCGGGCATCGCTACCGTCGTAATTGGCAGTGCTTTGGACATCGTCACTTGGTGCAATGTCCCCCGCTACCTCCACAACGACCTTCCTCTTGGCAATCCNTTAGGAGCCCCGTACGACCGGACCGNGCAACGCAAATCAATAGAAACTGCATTTCAGATGATTAGTCAAATGAGAGAGCCTGGCGTGAGAATGTCAGACCTTGCCTGGCCCGACGGAGAGGACTGGAAACCAGTCTATGGAGAGGTCACCGAAGAAAACCGAGAAAGATTATTGCAGATGGGCCAAGAAAATCGAACTCGTCGGGCAACTGATAAGGCCCAGGGGCTGAAGCGTTAGAAACGATAACCCATTGTTATTCGACGCGATAACGTGACTCGAGGCGCTGTACAATTCCACGCGTCCTTCCCATAATGCCCGCCTCCTGAGTTGGCGACAAAAGGTTTTCCCTTGGCAATAAAAAACGAGCAGAAATTGAAAGACGTGGATGTTATTCGCGAGAACTTCGAAGGTATGAATTATATCTGCTCGTTAGAAATCGCCACTGCAGTCTTCCTCGCGTACCATCTAGAGAAACCAGTACTGATCGAAGGTCCCCCGGGCGTCGGAAAGACTGAACTAGCAAAAACCACGGCCGAGCTGTTAGATCTGCCTTGCATCAGGCTTCAATGTTATGAAGGGCTGGACGAATCAAAAGCGATTTACGAATGGAAGTACGGTAAACAATTACTTTACACGCAGGTTTTAAAAGAGACTCTCGGNGAAATTTTGGAAGGCGCCCGTGGTTTAAACGAGTCAGTAGAAAANCTNCACGAATTCGGCGACATCTTTTTTTCCGAAGAATTTTTGGAGCCNCGCCCTCTGTTAAAAGCGCTGAAAGAAGACAACAGCTGCGTCCTATTAATCGACGAAGTCGACAAGTCAGACCACGAATTTGAATCGCTGTTGCTGGAAATGCTCTCTGACTATCAATTGTCGATTCCTGAGATTGGCACTGTAAAGGCGATTCCAGATAAGAAACCTATCGTTTTCCTTACCAGCAATAACACCCGAGAAATTAGTGATGCTCTAAAAAGACGCTGTTTGCATTTATATATACCTTTCCCCGACGCAGACCTCGAATGTCGAATCGTTGAAGCAAGAGTCCCGGAGATATCAGAACGACTCAACCAACAACTCGTCAACTTCATTCAGGAGTTGCGCGAGATGGATTTAAAAAAAGTGCCTGCTATCAGCGAAACCATTGACTGGGCTCGCACACTCATTCTCCTTCATTCAGAATCGCTAGACCCCGACCTTGTTAGACAAACGCTGAATGTTATCTTGAAGTTCCAAGAAGATGTCGAGACTGTTCAATCAGAATTACAGGGACTAACTAACCGGGCCCTAAAAACATAATGAGTCAAAGCAAAACTTGGAGCAAAGGCTTTCGAGACATGATTAGCAAGCTGGCGAACTTCCCTAAACCATGAGCCAGTTACGCGATACGCTTGTTGATTTTGTAAAAGTCCTACGGACTTCAGACGTCAAGGTGTCCCCTGCCGAGACACTCGACGCTATGGAGGCACTCGATTTAGTTGGCTTTGAAGATCGCCAATTTCTAAAAAATTCACTATCCCTGGTCCTTTCGAAAAACCCAGAAGAAAAAGATAGCTACGAAACGTGTTTCGAAAAGTTTTTCACTACTCAGAAAATGGCGGACTTAAGCCAAGCGGCTAGCGCAGGAGATGACGGCCAGCAAGCAGAAAGCGATTTTAGTTCTGAGGCTAGCGGAGAGGGNCAACCAAACGGCAACAGCTCCGGNNGTGGAGGTGGAAGCTCATCCGGTAACGATATAGATGCAGAAGGAGAAGCTCTCCAGATGGATTTTGATCCACTGAATCCCTCTTCCGATCTAGGCAAATTGCTNCTCTCAAGTGACAGGATGGAAGTCATGATTCAAATGGCTGAAGCCGGGCGGGCCGTAGGCGTCAGTGACATTGTCGTCTTTACTCAAAAAGGATTGTTCACGCGGAAAATTATGGAATCTATGGGCTTAAAAGGCCTGCAGGAGGAGGTGGCTGATCTTCAGGAAATTGGCGACCGTCCCGAAATGCATCTTGCGGGAAGGCTTAAACAAGCTCGAGAATCACTTAGAGAGCAAGTTCGAGACTACGTCGAACGACAGTTCTTCCTGCATGCCGACGAATCTGGCAAGCAGCTAAGGGAGGAACTACTAAAAAAAGTTAAACTCTCCAACCTTGAAAAACGCAACTTTAAGGATGTACAGGATATCGTTTTCAAGATGGCGAAAAAACTTATCGCCATCCACTCAAAACGACGTAAAACCTTTAAGCGCGGACAGTTAGATGTCCGCAAAACTCTGAGAAACAACATGAAATATGATGGCATGTTGTTCGACGTTAAATGGAAATCGCAGAAAGTTGACCGCCCCAAGGTCTTTTGCATCTGTGACATCAGNGGGTCAGTAAGCAATTACTCACGCTTCCTGCTAATGTTCTTGTATAGCCTGACAGAAGTCATGCCAAAAGTTCGAGCGTTTGCGTTTTCCTCCGANCTGGGAGANGTAACGCGTCTTTTCGAACAAAATAGTCTCGAAGATGCCATGGCNAAGACTATGCGTGATTATGGAAACGGCTCAACAGACTATGGACAAATGCTCGAGGATTTCAGGAATAACGTCATGAAGGACGTTAACGGTAAAACAACCGTCATTATTCTTGGCGATGCTCGCAATAATTACGGAGATCCCCGCAACGAAATTCTTCGAGAGGTCTACGATAAGGCCCAACGCGTTATCTGGCTCAATCCAGAGCCGAGATCAGCTTGGAACGTTGGGGACGCTGAAATGGACAAGTACTCACCTTGCTGCCATCAAACCGAAGTCTGCAATTCCCTGACACATTTAGAAAGAGTCGTAGGTAATCTACTCCGCGTTACGGCTTGAAATAGCGTGCATGTAATAAAAAGCACGCATCACAGAGGTTAGCTTCGATACTCACTGACTGAAAACCAGACATTAGTAGCAGATACGGTTCAACCTCTACAGAGCGTCACCCTTTATATTATGACCTTTAAGTATAATATATCTTATTATTATTACTGATAGATATAGATTATACATTTTTGCAAAGTTTCTCTGATTTATCTTCATTTTTATTAGTGTTTTTAGCTNTCTATCCGTATGATTGCGCGCCGGCAAATAATATCGGAAAACCTTTGCCGTTATTGCGTGGCTCATGATGAAAGCTTCCACGCGAAAACAACCTAATTCCAACTAGTTGGGAGATTAACATGTTAAAAAGAAAGCCATTATCCATGGCCGTAGCAGCGGCGACGCTGGCTGCTACCACTGGAATGATGCTGCCCACAGCTTATGCCGCNGAAGAAGCTGATGACGCGATGCTGGAAGAGGTCGTTGTCACTGGTTCACGCATCAAAACAAGTGTCTCGGACGCTCCGAGGCCTGTAACTGTCATGAACCGTCTCGATATAGAGCTCTCAGGCATGGAAAGTGTCGCTGAGGTNCTACGAAACTCTTCCTACAATACTACTGGTTCCTACCGAGAAAGATCTGGTTCTTCTTTTGGACAGGCAGCCTTAGTGGATCTCAGAGGACTTGGCACTGCCAGAACAGCAGTCCTGGTCAATGGGCGTCGAGTTCCTGGCAACCCCATGACTGGAAGCGCGGCAGTAGATTTAAACTCTATACCACTATCAGCTGTTGAACGTATCGANATACTTACCGACAGCGCATCGGCCATCTATGGTGCAGACGCTATAGGCGGCGTTGTTAACGTCATATTCCGAGAAGATTTTGAGGGTTTTGAATTTGAAATTGGCGGCGAGCGACCCACTCGCGAGGGNGGNGACACCGACCACTTCAATTTTACCTTCGGCTCACAAGGAGAGAAGTCAAGCATCATCTTTTCAGCTGAATGGATGAAGAGANANCCAATCTTCGATGCAGACNGNGACTANAGTCGCGTNGTNGTTCGAGATAATCCTTCGGGAGGNCTTCNACGACTCGATGTCGATACAGTAGGTGTATCGGG
>NZNP01000128.1 GCA_002694945.1 Gammaproteobacteria bacterium | reverse complement strand
CAATGACAACTTTAATAGACCGAGTTAACCGAGGTGACCCCGCGATCCTCGTCGGCACACAACTACTGGCAAAAGGACATCATTTCCCCGATGTAACGCTAGTCGCCATACTCGATATCGACAACGCCTTTTATTCAACCGATTATAGAGCTCTAGAGCGTCTCGGGCAGTTAATTCTGCAGGTCGGAGGAAGAGCCGGCAGAGCGGAAAAACCTGGCCGCGTGATCATCCAAACAGAGTTTGCATCGCAGCCTCTGCTCAAGAAACTAATTGACGAAGGTTACAGCGCTTTTGCGAAAGAAATTTTAAAAGAAAGGCATCTTCAGCAACTTCCACCCTACCACTTTCACGCATTTATAAGGGCAGAGGCGAATACAGCTCAACTGGCCCAAGACTTTCTCGAATCCATCATTACTAAAGAAACATATACAGCTACAGTCGATCTTTTGGGTCCTATTCCAGCTCTTATGGAAAAAAAAGCTGGAAAATTTCGTTATCTCATAATTTTGGCATCAAAAGACCGCAACTCGCTGCGTAGGGAACTCTCCAAACGAATTGCTTTAGCTGAACAGTCAAAGCTAACACGAAAGGTTCGCTGGTCCGTTGACGTCGATCCTGTCGATCTTTTCTGATGCACTGCTACAATTAAACCTTCTGATCCAGAATCAAACCTAATTATGCCCAAGGACTTTGCCAAGCATCATAGGACAGCACCGCCCATGGAAAGCCGCATATCTGGCAGCATCATATTTTTCGCAGGTTTCGTGCTAGGTATTTTTATCTGCAGCCTTGCTTGGCTCTGGCACCTCGTTCCTGAGCCAGAATCGATGATAAAAATCAATGAAAGCCCAGTGGCCCAACCTAAGTTAGATGCACTTGACGAAATGGAGTACAACTTCTACGAAATTTTTCCCAAATCCGTAGTGCCTATTGTCGAGGAGTACGGCAAAACCGGCGACAAGGTCGTCGTTGAACAATTTTCTTGGGCACTGCAAGCAGGTTCTTTCAAATCACCTACCGATGCGAACCAAATGCGCGCAGAGCTCATTCTGCTGGGACTGAACGCGAGGATTGTTACTGCTGAAGTCGCCGAACAGAAACAACACAGAGTGATCGTTGGCCCATTCGATAATGAACTACAGCGCAACCGAGCCCAGGATAAACTTTCCCAAGCACAGATTCCCTCTCTACCTTTTAAAGTACCACGATAAAATTGCGCTTGAAATACGACACACTGACCCCCATTTGACTCTTATGNANCAATTCGAAGGGACAACCATACTTTCCGTACGCAAGAACGACACCGTCGTGATCGGCGGGGACGGTCAAGTAACACTTGGCGACACGGTTATGAAAGCAAATGCCCGAAAAGTCCGGCGCNTGCACAAGGGCNCAGTAATAGCGGGATTCGCAGGCGCGACAGCCGATGGGTTCACTCTTGTTGAGCGTTTTGAAGGTCAGCTAGAGAAACACCAGGGAAACCTTGTTCTGGCAGCCGTTGAGCTCGCCAAAGACTGGCGTACAGACAGAGCTCTGCGTCATCTTGAGGCACTACTAGTCGTAGCCGATAAAAAACATTCCCTGATCATCAGCGGCAATGGTGACGTGATCGAGCCAAACGATGGCATCATGGCAATAGGCTCTGGCGGTATGTATGCCAAATCAGCTGCCCTGGCGCTCCTTAAAAACACTGAACTGGAAGCNAGGGATATCGTCGAAAGGAGCTTGGCTATCGCGGCAGACATATGCATTTATACGAACAACGAACATACCATAGAAACTATTTCNAGCTAGCGAGCCAACATGTCAAANATGACNCCAAGAGAGATCGTGCACGATCTCGACAAATACATAATCGGCCAGAACGAAGCCAAACGTGCGGTAGCGATCGCGCTTCGAAACCGGTGGCGTCGTATGCGTTTGGATGAAGCGTTGCGCAACGAGATATCNCCTAAAAANATANTAATGATAGGGCCAACCGGNGTAGGTAAAACCGAAATTGCNCGGCGCCTNGCCAAGCTNGCNGGCGCACCNTTTATCAAGGTTGAAGCGACTAAATTCACAGAAGTGGGNTACGTAGGACGGGACGTTGAATCGATCGTGCGTGACCTTATGGAAGCAGCAGTGAAACTACTGCGCGAACAACAAATTAATCAGGCGGAACCCAGAGCTTATGAAGCCGCAGAAGANAGNGTTCTTGATGCCTTGCTGACCCCACCTCGGTCTAATACAAAAGACCCGGAAACATCTACCCGCCAGATGTTCCGGAAAAAGCTCAGAGAAGGTGAGCTCGATGACAAAGAGATCGAGATTGAGTTAGAAGCCAACTCCATCGGCGTAGAAATCATGGCGCCACCGGGCATGGAGGAAATGACTAGCCAGCTCCAAAACATGTTTTCTTCGATGAACCCAGGCAATAAGAAAGCCAAGCAACTGAAGGTCAAAGATGCCTTACGCCGACTCGCCGACGAAGAAGCGAACAAATTGATTAATGAGGACGAACTGCGCAGCACAGCGATCGAAGCAGTTGAGCAAACCGGCATAGTNTTCCTTGATGAAATGGATAAAATCGCAAAGCGCGCTGGGCAAAGCGGCGCAGATGTTTCGAGAGAAGGCGTACAACGCGATCTGTTACCCTTGATCGAGGGCTCTAATGTCTCCACCAAGTACGGCATGGTAAAAACCGATCACATTCTTTTCATTGCGAGCGGCGCATTCCACCTAAGCAAACCGTCTGACCTTATACCAGAACTGCAGGGTCGACTGCCTATTCGTGTTGAGCTCAACGCTCTTGATATAGATGACTTCGAACGTATACTGACTGAACCAAATGCCTCCCTAGTTGATCAGTATCAGGCCCTGATGAAAACTGAAGGACTGGATCTAAAATTTACAGCAGATGCTATACACCGAATTGCAGAGATTTCTTGGCAGGTCAATGAAAGTACAGAGAATATAGGGGCGCGAAGACTACATACTGTGATGGAGCGGCTACTTGANGATCTTTCCTTTAACGCTACCGATAGTGGCGAAGATACTTTCGACATAGACGCCGATTATGTAAACAAACAGCTCGAAAGCCTTTCAGGCGACTCCGACCTCTCTCGCTATATCCTCTAAGCAATGAAACCATCCAGCATCAACGTCCATCGAAAGTCCGCCACACTAGAACTGAAGTTTCCAAATAATGAGGCTTATACTCTTTCTGCCGAATATTTGCGCGTCTTTTCACCATCCGCCGAGGTCCAAGGACATTCTCCCGATCAAGCTGTGTTACAGCACGGAAAACGTTACGTAGTTTTCAAGGATCTCGAACCACAGGGCCATTACGCTTTAAAGATCGTTTTTTCTGATGGCCACGACTCAGGGATATTTTCCTGGGATTATCTTTATGAGCTCGCGACCAACCATGAGAGCCGATGGGAGGGATATTTAGCAAATTTGCAAAGCGAGGGCAAATCAAGAGAACCACAGTTTATAGCAGTCGACTGACCACAAGCGTAAACTAAAGCAATCTAAAACCACTGCGGACATGGCAGATGGAAAAAAACGAAGATAAGCTCACACACTTTGGGTACAGTCAAATACCCAGATCAGAAAAATCAGAGCGTGTCGCAGAGGTCTTTAATTCAGTCGCAGCTCGCTACGATCTCATGAATGATCTTATGTCGTTAGGTACCCACCGCATNATGAAAATGATGGCGGCCAACGCGACAAAAGCGCGTGAGGGGGACACCATTCTTGACCTCGCCGGCGGCACAGGCGACCTAACTAAATTACTATCAGATTACGTTGGCCTCTCCGGCCACGTCTATCTTTGTGACATTAACGGCAGCATGCTTAAGGAGGGTCGCGATCGACTTCTTAATCTAGGCATTAGCAAGAACGTCAGCTACCTACAAGCCGATGGCGAGCGTCTCCCTTTCCCAACTGATTTCTTTGATTCCGTTATTATTGGTTTTGGCCTGCGTAATTTTACTTCCAAAGAGACCGCCCTATCCGCGATTTACGAATGTCTTAAATCAAGAGGAAGAATCGTTATTCTGGAATTTTCCAAACCAGAAAACGAACTGCTTCGCAAAGCCTACAACGGCTTTTCTAGTCTCTGGCCGAAAATCGGCAAAACTGTCACCGGAGATGCCTCGAGCTACAGCTACCTACTTGAATCAATCCAGATGCATCCCGACCAGAGGACTCTCCAGAGGATGTTGGAAACAACAGGCTTCGGCACNGTTTGTTATCAAAATATCTTAAACGGAGTCGTTGCCA
Source organism: Gammaproteobacteria bacterium (assembly GCA_002694945.1). Lineage (GTDB taxonomy): Bacteria > Pseudomonadota > Gammaproteobacteria > Pseudomonadales > Azotimanducaceae > UBA9659. The sequence goes on along the minus strand of NZNP01000128.1, from coordinate 9,693 downwards.
TACACGAAGGCGTCAAAGAATGATCCTTTTTAGAGTGATGCGGATTCTTTTCATTCTCGGTCGCCACCGATTAGATCGGAATCTGCCAGGCGAAGCCAGAACCTGGAAAACTCTTCCAATAAGGNTNCTAGCAAAGTTATTTCCGANACCTTCAAAGGAAGGACCTGAATCCGCTAGATTAGCGCTCGAGTCGCTCGGACCCATCTTCATAAAGTTCGGGCAATTACTTTCGACACGTGGGGACCTTTTTTCCGAAAATATGGCAAAGGAGCTGGCCAAACTACAGGATCAAGTTTGTCCTTTCTCTTCTATCGAGGCAGCGAAAATCATCGAAGCCAGCCTTGGAGCCGAATTCCAAACCGCTTTCACAGACTTTGATGCTATGCCACTCGCTTCAGCCTCGCTAGCTCAAGTCCACACCGCTAAGCTGATACACGAAAGCTCGATCAAAGAAGTTGTCATTAAGGTAAGACGACCCAATATTGAAACAACCATTAAGGAAGACATACGATTGATGTACTTCCTAGCAAAACTACTCGAACGCTTCTGGTCAGAGGCAAACAGACTGCACCCTGTCGATATCGTCCGCGATTACGAACGCACCATTCTAGAAGAATTAGATCTTAGGCGAGAGGCTGAAAAAACAGTACGACTAAGGGAAAATTGGCTTGAATCCGGGAAGCTCTATGTGCCCGAGGTATTCGAACAATACTGTGGCGAGAAGGTCATGGTCATGGAAAGAATTCATGGCGTTACTGCTAACGACATATCGACCTTAACTGAACACCGGGTCGACCTTAGGGAGCTAGCCCATCTTGGTGTAGAAATTTTCTTCACCCAGGTCTTCGAAGATAATTTTTTCCACGCCGACATGCATCCTGGGAACGTCTTTATCGATATCTCGAACCCAAGTCACCCTAAATACATTGCTCTTGACTGTGCCATTATAGGTTCGCTGACAGAGGAAGACATTGACTACCTTGCACGAAATCTGGTGGCTTTCTTTCGCAGGGACTATGAAGAAGTCGCCAAGCTCCACGTCCGCAGCAGCTGGGTGCCTCCTGATACCAATATAAGTGAGTTTGCTGACGTCATTCGACGAGTGGTTGATCCTTTTTTCCAAAAACCCATCAAAGAAATATCTTTCGGTACAGTCTTGCTAGAGCTCTTCCGGACTGCACGGCAATTCAAAATGGAAGTGCAACCTCAGCTGATTCTACTTCAAAAGACGCTCATCAATATNGAAGGAATGGGNAGACAGATCTATCCAGATCTNGACCTTTGGGAAACCGCNGCNCCCTTCATGGAAAGATGGATGNCAAAAAGATTGGGCCTACGCAGCGTGATCAGGCAGCTCGCGCATAATGCGCCTCGCTGGCTCGAACAATTACCAGAAGTACCCGACCTCGTCCTCAACACATTGCGAGAAATGAAATATCTTACTGANAGCAGCCGTCAGCAGGAGCGGATGCTTATCGAGATACAGGATAGCCTCACGGCTCAAAACAAAAAAAACCGATCACAANGACTGGGCGGACTNGCTATGCTAGGGGCAATCCTTTCTATGTTATGGCCAGCCAGCGGCCTTGCGANCTCTGTNGACCCGATTCTTTCGGGTTCGATACTCGGTTCCNTAGGAGTCTATTGGATGTATATTCACTCCTGACATGATATTCTCGCGNATCCTTGCCATTCTCCTCAGCCATTAATCATGGAAATGAAANCCAACTGGCTCGANGNGGTCAGTTTTAACCACGACGGGCTNGTNCCNGCGGTAGCGCAGGACNATGTTACGGGTCGNATCCTCATGATGGCTTGGATGAACAAGAAAACANTAGCGCAGACTGTCGAAACCGGCAAAGCCACCTATTGGTCACGCTCTAGGCAAGAGGTGTGGCGCAAAGGTGAATCCTCTGGCAACGAACAGTTGGTGAAGTCCGTGCAACTGGACTGCGATGCCGATGTGATAATATTNNAGGTTGAGCAAACCGGNAATATCGCTTGCCANACCGGCAGGNANTCCTGTTTTTTTAGAACTTTGACGAGAAATGGGTGGCAAGTGACGGAACCCGTCTTAAAAGAACCTTCAGAGATCTACGCTAATGACTGATATCATGCATGAACTTAGCAAGGTTCTTGAGGAACGCAGAAACGCTGATCCTGACACCTCTTACGTTGCTCAGCTGCACACCAAGGGTATTAACAAAATTCTGGAAAAGATCGGCGAAGAAGCAACCGAAACGATTATCGCGGCAAAAGATGTAGGAACTGTGTCGGACCCAGATATCAGTGAAGTCATCAAAGAAACAGCGGACCTATGGTTTCACACATTAGTTCTTCTGAGTCATCTGGGAGCATCCTCGCAGGACGTTATTTCTGAGCTCGAACGNAGANTGGGGAATTCNGGCCTAACAGAAAAAGCAGCAAGGAATCGCTGACTACTATATCAGGAGANAAGCATGTCATTTGGCGTAACAGAACTAGTAATCATTCTNGTAATTGTGGTGTTGCTTTTTGGCACGACCAAACTGAAATCAATGGGCAGCGACCTAGGATCAGCTATCAAGGGTTTCAGAAGCGCAGTCACCGATGAGTCAAACAAAGAAACCCCCGTCGAGGCAAAAGTCGAAAATAAGTCTGANTCGGCTGATTCCTAGAGGTTAGAAGTGTTCGATATCGGTTTNCCCGAATTACTGATGATCAGCGTTGTTGCGTTGCTCGTCATCGGACCTGAAAAACTTCCAGAAACTATTCGGACGATTTCGCTGTGGGTAGGCAGAATCCAGCGCAGCTTTCGAAATCTAAGAAGAGAGATTGAAAATGAGATAGGAGCGGACGAGATACGCACCCAGCTTCACAATGAAAACATNATGAAAGATCTCGAAGANGNCAAAAACAGCATGCANGACGTTAAAAAGGATGTTGAAAACACCATCAGGTCNGCAGAAACAGANNTAGCACAAGTGACCGTGAAAAAGCCATGAGTGATGCGGACAATGATCATGGACAACCGCTGGTTGAGCACCTTATAGAGCTACGCTCTAGANTTCTCTATGCTTTGCTGTCGGTTTTGATTATATTCTTACCTCTTTTTTACTTCGCTAACGAAATTTATATCTTCATCTCTGAGCCTTTGAGAATGTTTTTGCCGGAAGGCACAAGCATGATAGCAACCGAAGTCGCCTCGCCTTTTCTAACCCCCTTCAAGCTTACTCTGGTGCTCGCGATCTTCATTGCTATGCCNTATATCCTGCACCAGATATGGAGCTTCATCGCCCCGGGTCTCTACGTCAANGAGAAAAGAGTCGCCGCNCCACTACTTATATCTAGTATCGTTTTGTTCTACACGGGCATAGCTTTCGCTTTCTATGTAGTCTTTCCACTGGTCTTCGGTTTTTTCACTTCAGTCGCGCCGGAGGGAGTGACCGTCATGACTGATATCAACAGATACCTTGATTTTGTTCTAAAGCTATTTTTCGCTTTTGGTCTAGCTTTTGAAATTCCTATCGCAACAGTTCTGCTTATATGGACAGGCGCAACGACACCTGAATCAATGGCCAGCAAACGCCCTTATGTTATCGTCGGATGTTTCGTTATGGGAATGCTACTTACTCCACCAGACGTTATTTCGCAGATACTTCTAGCTCTCCCTATGTGGCTCCTCTTTGAGGCTGGAATCATTTTCGCTAAAGTGTTTCGGCTAGGACAAACCACAGATCATGCGACGCTTTCTTGAGACCGCTCCCGTAATCTCACGCTAAAAATCAACTAGATTGGATGTGCCTATCAAAAGTGACGAAGCCCATAAAATAAAATAGGAACCTTACGTTATGCAGATAAGATAAAAGTGGCAGGCCCATCATTTACCAGCGAGACCTGCATGTCGGCGCCAAAATGACCAGTCTGAACAGACACCCGCTGAGCGGCTACTCTAACAAAAAAATCGTACAAAGCCTGCGCATCCTCCGGGGAAGCAGCAGACGAAAAGGAAGGCCTGAGCCCTTTGTTAGTCGAGGCCGCGAGTGTAAATTGGGAAACCACCAACAACTCACCAATCACATCCAGCAACGATAGATTCATGTGACCAAGATCATCATTAAAAACTCGATAATTTAGGACTCTGTTAACTAACTTTACGGCTTCAGTTTCCGAATCCGATTGCTCTACCCCAAGCAAAAGCAGCAACCCAGGACCGATTTCCGCGACTGTATTGCCCTTCACCAGAACACGGGCTTCACTAACGCGTTGTATCAGGCCTAGCATCGATCAACTTGGCTAGACAATCATCCGCCTTGATAAACTCAAATCTCTCTAACAGTATCTGTTGCATAATTTCTGCTAGCCCAATTAACTTTTCGGTGTCATTTCTGTTTAAACAAATCCGTCTTTTTATCGCATAACGTAAATCGAACATCAGCCTGATCGGACACGACCTGCTCGCTTTCGCTCATTTTCGGTCAGCAGCTTTTTACGAATCCTGATGTTCGCGGGAGTGACTTCAACTAATTCATCGTCGTCAATAAATTCGATTGCTGACTCAAGCGAATGTCGAACCGGAGAAGTTAAAATAATGTTCTCGTCGCTGCCAGATGCACGAATATTCGTGAGCTGTTTCTCCTTTAAGGGGTTTACGGTCAAGTCATTACCCCTAGCGTGCATACCAACCACCATACCTTCGTAAATTTCTTCGTTGGGACCAATGAACAACCGACCACGGGCCTGAAGATTATTAAGAGCAAAACCGACGCTCTTTCCTTTAGCCATCGAAATCAAGACACCATTATTTCTGGAAGTCAAATCATCGCTAATAACGGGTCCGTAATGAGAAAAAACACTATTCATCAATCCGGTACCAGAGGTCATAGTTAGAAATTCTGACCGAAAACCCAGCAATGCCCGAGTTGGTACAAGATATTCAAGACGAACTCGACCCGAACTATCTGGAATAACACCTACTAAACTCGCCTTGCGAGCCCCCAAGGTCTCCATAATCGATCCCTGATGATCGCTATCAATATCCATAACCATAGACTCAAAGGGTTCTTCTCGGCCTTCCTCTGTGTTGCGAAATATAACTTCTGGTCTGCCAACCGCAAGCTCATACCCCTCGCGACGCATCGTCTCTATCAACACGGCGAGGTGCAATTCGCCACGACCAGACACCTTGAATCGATCAGCATATTTTGTCGGCTCAACCCTAAGTGCTACGTTGTACAGCAGCTCCCTATCGAGTCTCTCCTGCAGATGACGGCTGGTAACATACTTACCTTCGCGCCCGGCTAACGGTGAAGAATTAACCTGAAATGTCATGGATACCGTAGGTTCATCAACCTCAAGTGCCGGGAGCGCTGCGACGCAATCAACCGAACAAATGGTGTCAGAAATCTGCAAACCTTCGAGCCCGGCAACACAAATTATATCGCCGGCTGAAGCTGATTTAACAGCGGCACGTTCAAGACCCTTATAACCCATAACCCGCAAAATCCTGCCGCGCCGTTCCATGCCCTCGCGATCAACAACAGTAACTTGCTCGCCAGTTTCGATACTCCCTCGTGATATCCTACCGAGGCCTATCACACCCAGATAGCTACTGTAATCCAAGGCGGATATCTGCATCTGTAAAGGTCCATCTGGGTCAGCCTCGGGGGGCGACACCTGCTGACTGATGACCTCAAGGAGACAGGATAAATCGTCTTCCAACTCATCAGGTTCCAGCCCAGCATGCCCAAGAACTGCGGATCCATATATTACGGGGAAATCCAGCTGTTCTTCTGTGGCCCCCAACTGGTCAAACAAATCAAAGACCTGATCAACAACCCAATGCGGCCGTGCCCCTTCTCGGTCTATCTTATTAACCATAAGAATGGGATTAAGACCGTTTTCAAATGCCTTTGTTGTGACGAATCGAGTCTGGGGCATAGGACCCTCTACCGCGTCCACTAGCAATAAAACGGAATCAACCATGGACAAAATACGCTCCACTTCACCACCGAAGTCCGCGTGGCCGGGGGTATCAACAATATTGATTTTTAAACCTTGCCAAAACAATGACGTATTCTTGGCTAGGATCGTGATGCCACGCTCTCTCTCGAGCTCATTCGAATCCATCAGCCGCTCGCCTTCATCTTCGCCTCGCTGAAGAGCACCTGCTTGCGAAAGCAGCTTGTCGATCAGCGTAGTCTTACCGTGATCAACATGCGCGATGATAGCTATGTTTCGCAAAGCTTTGACGGGGTGGGNCATNATTAGACGCAAAAAAGCGCGCATTATAACCCTAAGCTTGCTATNGCGTATGTGTATAATGCNTGGCGCTATGAANAAGCAAAGAAAAGCCGTNTCGCTGATTTCTGGNGGTCTAGATTCCATGTTGGCAACNAAGGTCGTCATGGATCAGGGCATACATGTCGAAGGGATCAATTTTTTCACTGGATTTTGCGTGGAAGGTCACACGCAAGCTATTCGCGCGAAGGCAAAGAAGAAGGAAAAACGCAATAACGCTCTCTGGGTAGCCGAAAGATTGGGTATTAAACTTCACATTATCGATGTCATCGAAGAATACAAGGACATCGTTCTAAACCCTAAACATGGCTATGGCCAGAACATGAACCCCTGTCTGGACTGCAAGATTTTTATGGTCAACCGAGCCGTCGATTGGGCCTGGCTGGAGGAAAACAACTTTGACTTTATTATCACTGGCGAGGTCATAGGGCAAAGACCTAAGTCACAACGCAAGAAAACTATGCCCATTATCGCGAGCGAGTCAGGCGCAGATGATAGGCTATTAAGACCTCTGTGCGCCAAAAACCTGCCACCAACGCTGCCTGAACGCGAGGGCTGGGTGAATCGGGAAGATTTGTTTGGCTTCTCTGGAAGAAGTCGAAAGCCTCAAATTTCACTCGCCAGCGAATTCGGCTTCGAGGACTACTCACAACCTGCAGGCGGTTGCTGTTTTCTAACCGACAAAGCGTATTCGAACAAACTCAGTGATCTCTGGCTCTCGCGAGGCGAGCGAACTTACGACTTAGACGATATAATGCTCCTAAAGATTGGGCGTCATCTGAGGCCAAAACCTCACTACAAGGTTATTATTAGCCGCGAAGAAGGCGAAAACCGTTACCTTAGCGGCTATAAACACAGCTATCCCACAATTAGAACACTATCGCATGGCGGCCCTGTCGCTTTGGTCGATGGCGATCCAAGTTCTGAAGATCTCATGTTCGCCGCACGCATCACAGCCCGCTACAGCCAGGGTCGTGACTCGGAAAAAGTGTTAGTAAGTATTAACACTCCGGGAGAGCCAGAAAAAACAGAATACTCAGTTGAACCACTGCCCTCCGATGAAATTCTCAAGAGTTGGCATGTCTGACCATCAACTAGATGCTACCAATCTCCTTTGTCCCTTACCGGTAATAAGGACACAGGATTACATCGCGAAATTAGATAGCGGTGATCAGTTGACGGTATTCTGCAGCGATCCCGGGGCGCTCCATGATATTCCTGCTTGGTGCAGAATTCATGGTCACGAAGTTATTCAAAGCCATTGCATTGACCATCAACAGATATTCACCATTGAGGTGCATAAATAGCACTATAATTGTGCGTTATTACTATTTTAGCACTTAATTGGTGCGGAATTTTGAAAGAAATATTTTTTCCCTAATAAAATCAAAGGGTAACAACTTATAGTGTGTGGCATAATATTTGCTTTTATAGATGGCACCCACATGTGTCGGGCGAAATTCCTAGTATTTGTCATCGAGGCAATAAGGTTCGTTGCAGCATGGGCGATTTAGCACTTTGAGGAGAATAAAGATATGAAAGCTAAACTCGAATACATTTGGCTGGATGGCTTTCAGCCAACACAAAGTCTGCGTAGCAAGACGCAAGTCCGCGACAACTTCGGCGGGACCTTAGCAGAATGTCCAATGTGGTCATTCGATGGAAGCTCAACAGAGCAGGCAGATGGCAGCAGTTCAGACTGCTTGCTCAAACCTGTCGCTATCTTCCCAGATCCCGGGAGACAAAACGGTTTTCTGGTGATGACCGAAGTGCTTAATGCGGACGGAACACCACACGACTCAAATGGCCGTGCGACTATTGATGACGATGATGACGATTTTTGGTTCGGCTTCGAACAAGAATATTTCCTATGGGATACAGAAACCGATAGGCCGCCTGGATTCCCAGTCAACGGCTTTCCTGGTCCACAAGGGCCATACTATTGCTCAGTAGGCGCTTCTAATGCCCATGGCCGTGACTGCGTCGAAGAGCATCTTGACTTATGCCTCGAAGCCGGAATTAACGTTGAAGGAATAAACGCTGAGGTTGCAGCGGGACAGTGGGAATTCCAAGTATTTGCTAAAGGCGCAAAGCGGGCCGGTGACGAAACCTGGATAGCCCGCTATCTTCTAGAGCGAACGGGAGAGAGATATGGCTACTCCATCAACTGGCACCCTAAGCCGTTCGGAGACTTGGATTGGAACGGGTCGGGCATGCACGCCAACTTCTCCAATGAGGCAATGAGAATTTCAGGTAAGGAAGAGACCTTCACAAAGATCTGCGAAGAATTCGGTAAGAACATCGAGCGCCATATCAGTGTTTATGGAGCAGACAATGATCAACGCCTAACCGGCAAACATGAAACGCAGTCAATCGATCAGTTCAGCTATGGTATTTCCGACCGTGGAGCGTCTATCCGAATTCCTGTGACAACCCACACGGACGGCTGGATCGGCCGACTCGAAGACAGAAGGACAGCCTCTAATGCAGACCCTTATAAAGTGGCCGCTGCTATCGTGAAAACAACCAAGGAGGCCCTGGCTTAGCAGACTCAAAAAAGGCTTAAACAGCTACTGTCTTCACAAAGCCCTACCATGAAGATCTTCTGGGTAGGGCTTTTTTATTAACTTAAATTAACAACCTAAGACATAAGCTCGGCAAAATAATAGAGTCTAATTGAAGAAGTTGTAAAGGCGGCCAGATGAATGGGGACTCAACTGTAAGGATCGATACCTTTAATTAAGCGGCATATGAGCACAAACTTGACCCATGAGACCAGTTTCGTCTTTTATACTTGCGGCATTCATCAATCTCTCCCTAGCAGATGAGATCTATCGCGAAATCGATGCCGAGGGCATACCGTCTTATTCAAGTCAAGAAACACCTGACAGTGACTCTGTGAAGGTCGGAACAATCTCAACTTATTCGCAGCCAAAAGGTACAACACTACGGGAATCTAATCGCTCGGGAAAACCTTCGGCGAAAGCAACAAACGCCTATAACGCAAGAATTACAGAACCGAATGGATACGCGGCTATACGTAACAACGCCGGCTCTCTAAGTCTGACTATCGTAATCGAACCAGTCTTGTCACAAGGTCACACGGCTCAACTCATGATGGATGGTGCCGCTATTCAAGCTATTTCCGGAAGCGGTACAGTTAGACTCGATAACCTCGATCGCGGCACACACCAGTTCCAAATTCGAATCAAAGGCGCTGATGGAAAGACTATTTTTAACGGACCCTCAACTATTATCAGTTTACTTCGATCCAGCATCCTACATTAAAAGCACAAGGCCAATCACTAACTTTGAATAACGCACCATAATGGTGCATTATTCAAAGTTAGTGATTAGCGTGATCGTCTTCTAAGTGCCCTGAGAGTCACCAATTATGAGGTTAGTAGCAACAAA
>NZNP01000127.1 GCA_002694945.1 Gammaproteobacteria bacterium | reverse complement strand
CAAAGAACACGAGGACAATATTAAAGGGCTCTCCACGCAGAGGTTGCAACTGTTCTAGATACGTTTTCTTGTTGGCAAGGTGAGGCTTGTCGACACTTGGTCCCCGAATTTCGATGAAGATGACGCGGAGAATGAAAAGCAAAACGGCAAAACAAGTCAAAACGATAAACGGCATACCCACTGCGAGCGCTGCTCTTCTTAGCCACTTCATCTATCTCTCCTACTATACGCAAGGTAATATGCCAGAATAAGAAAAAATTAGGTAAAACTGCTATCGACACCCGCACGAAGATACAAAGAAGATCATGCGCGATTGAACCACTCTCGTTGCTTTCTCGCTTTATAAATATTGGCTGGGTTATGGATTAATCTAGCAAATGAAAACTATTTTATTGTTTATTACGCTCGCCCTGCCTATATATGTCTTCGCTGCCAAAGAGGATGATAGAGCACCCAATTTTGAGCTGCCAGAATTCAACTCCAATNAGCANCATCAACTNACTGATTACNTGGGCAAAGTTGTTTACCTNGATTTCTGGGCCTCTTGGTGCGCGCCCTGCCGGGTGTCGTTCCCCGAGATTATTCAGTTNAAGGCAGACCTCTCCAACAAACCATTCGAGGTNATCGCGATCAACGTTGATGAAAACTCAGAAGATGCCCGACGCTTCCTACGTCGCTACAAAGTGCCCTATCCAATCCTTTGGGATGAGAATGGCNAGTGGGCTAGCCAATACAAGCTACCAGGNATGCCAACCGCGTTTGTANTTGATCAACAAGGNGTCATTCAAATGCGNCATTCNGGCTTCAGGCCAGGAGACATGAAAAAAATTAGATCCAAAATTGATCACTTATTAGAAATGGAATCAGCTCAATGAGNTCGCGCATCAAACTTATGGCTTCGTTACTTTTGTCGGTTGCGTCTATCACTGCCTGCAGCCATGTCGACCCCTGGGAACGCGGCACTCTCGCGAGGCCAGATATGCAATTTACCGCTGACCCTTTAGAAGCTGCGTTAATGAACCAAGTTCACGAAAGTAAGGAAGCCAGCAGCGGTGGCAGCCAGTCCGCCGGCGCAGGCTGCGGGTGCAACTGATGAAGCGACACAACCCTTTTATAGCCCTANCGAGCGCCGCCATGTCTTTACCGGTTTTCGCAGCCAGNCAGCCTGTTGAAACGACNGTTTCTCTCAAGGCCTCGACCTACAAAGAAGACGACATCTCTAGCCAGGCAGTAATCTCCGGTGCAAATAGTAGATACGACATCGATATTGGTCAGTTTCGACTGGTTGCGCCGGTTGGAAGTAACTGGAGCATTGAGGCAGGTTACGCTCAGGAAACNATGTCAGGAGCATCACCATGGGCCACGCTGCTCGGCGTCAACGGCGATCAGAGCCTGATTATGAGCGGNGCGACTATTCGCGATTCTCGATCTGCTGCAGATTTAACCTTGATTCACTATAGCGAAGATCGGAGTATCAGCCTTGGGCTCGCTCATTCGGATGAAGATGATTACGAAGCCAAGGCNATAANTCTAGGCNGTGANTGGGAATTCAACAACAAGTTATCGACTCTATCGTTGGGCTTCAGCTATTCTACCGACGACCTATCGCCAGTAGACGCAGTCGCCTTTGGCCGTATCGTAGAAGCTGAAAAAAGAACTCGTTCAATGTCCGTTGGCTATTCNCGCGTGATCAATAAAGTCTCAGCTATCTCCAGCACGCTAAACATAACGCAGCATGANGGTTATCTATCTGACCCCTATAAATTACGTGACGTTCGGCCCGACGAAAGAACGGAGTGGGCCTTGAGCTTGCGTTATCGGCGATTTTTCGACAACAGAAATGCTGCACTGCATCTNGATTATCGATATTTCAACGACGACTGGGGAATCGACTCACATACTATCTATTCGGCTTGGTACCAATCGATTGGAGCCCGATTTCAGATAGCTCCGAATATTAGACTCTACTCTCAGAGGGAAGCCGACTTTTATCTTGCGGTTGATAACTTCAGCCTACCACGGACCACCGCCCAATCGAGCGACTTCCGATTATCCGGTTACGGAGCNTGGAGCCTTGGACTAAAAGCNATCTTTCGAGCCGACACCTGGGACGTTACGCTCAGCTATGATCAATATAGCGCTGACGAAAGCAAAGGACTTTCCGCTTCCGACAATGAGCATCCTGCGCTTTTAGACTTTCAGCTTACATCTATCGGTTTCAATTTCAGATTTTAGTAAANTCATGTCGGAAACAGACCATCACCTGAAATTTACGGCTATGGGATGTCCGTGCGAAATCCGACTAACTGCTCCCAGCAGCAGTTTGGGCGAAAAAGTTTTGCGATCCAGTCAGCGAGAGGCTTTGCGATTTGAGCGCAAATACTCAAGATATCGAAAAGACAGCGTAATCAGTANAATCAACCAGGCTGCTGGTCGGTCTCCCGTTACCATTGACCCAGAAACCCANGCTCTACTGGAATATTCNGNCGCGTGTTACGAGGAAAGCGACGGCTTATTTGACATAACCTCTGGTGTGTTACGACGCATCTGGAATCCGAATACAAAATCAGTGCCCCAACAAGGTGAGATTAAACGATGTTTGGATATCACTGGGTGGGACAAGGTAGTNCTAGAGTCCNATGCTGTCTTTTTGAAGCTGCCAGACATGGAACTCGATTTTGGCGGAGTCGTCAAAGAGTACGCAGCGGACGCCATCGCCTTTCAGGCGAGGCAAAAAGGCATCCATAATGGTTATATAAATCTAGGCGGCGATATAAAGATTATTGGTCCTCAGCGAGATGGCGCTCCCTGGTCAATCGGAGTCAGTAATCCTAGTCGTCCTGAAGAACCATCGGCAATAATTCTCCTGGATAAAGGAGCCGTGTCGACATCCGGCTGTTATGAAAGATTCATGATGATAAATGGGAAAAGATACAGCCACTTACTAAACCCTAAAACCGGATGGCCAGTTGAAGGCCTAGAATCTGTCAGTGTCTCCACTACCAAAGCATTGATAGCAGGCTCACTGTCCAGTATCGCTCTACTCAAAGGGGAAACAGAAGGTATCAATTTTCTNCAAAGTTGCGACGTACCGTTCTTCGCTATCGATCAGTCAGGAATTCATCATGGCAGTTCGGCAAAGCTGGTAAAGGCCTGAATAAACGAGATAAACGGTACTTANCNGGGCCACGTTAATCGGTGTATTATNNCGGGGTTTTTATCGTTTTGAGCATTTATCCGAGGGATGAACAGGTTTCTGACGCACGTTAAGCGGGTTCTTCTGGCCTTGAGTCTGTTGTCAGGGCCTGCTTTTGCTGATTTTGCGGCGGTTCAGGACAATGTCTTTACGCCTTCCTGTGCGACCTCAGGNTGTCATGCGGGGTCAGTCTTCCCGGACCTNCGAGAAGGCCAAGCCTTNGATGCCATTGTTAACCAGCGATCAAACCAATCCAGCCTGAACCTGGTCACCCCGTTCGAGCCTGATAACTCTTATTTGTTACAAAAGATGGAAGGTACCTCGGGCATCTCGGGTGGCGGCATGCCACCGGCAGGCCGCCTCTCCAGCAGTCTTTTATCGACTGTCAGAGACTGGATCGAGAACGGCGCCACACTGGAAGATGATGCCCCTGCCGCAGACGCTGATGGCGACGGGATTAATGATGATCTCGATAACTGTCCTAACGCTGCTAATGCCGATCAGGCGGACACTGATAACGACGGCACCGGTGATGCGTGTGACAGCGATGTTGATGGTGACAACGTCGACGATGTCGATGACGCGTTCCCTGACGACCCAACCGAGTGGGCCGACACCGACGGTGACGGCATCGGCGATAACGCCGATACGGATAACCGCTCAACCGGTATTGCCTATCTGATGACGACGCCTAAGTCGGTCAACCGGACGTTTGTGCATATCGTCAACTCATCAGACTCGCCTCAGGAGTTCAAGGGCACACTGTACAGCGTCGCTGGATCAGCACTGGGTTCCACCAACGCCCCCCTGCACAACGGGGCCATCCCCGCTAAAGGCCGGGTAATCCTTGAGTCCGCTGACCTGCTAACACTGTTTAACATCGAAGCCTGGTCCGGCCCGGCCATGCTCGAGATCAATGGCACGCTTGGCTTCGACGTCATGACCAAGCTGACCAGTCCCAGCGGTTTAATCTCAAACACGAACTGTGTCCGCCAGGACGAGGTCCATAATCTCGAGGGCTTCGACTCATCGAACGTCACGTATGTTCGGTTTATCAACATCGGCGATGAACCGCTCACCAATATCCGAGGTAGTGTCAGAGATGCCGCTGGCAACATCGTTGGCACGTCTGATGTTGAGCTCATCGCCGAGCTTCAGCCGAAGCAAGCCGTTTGGCTGACACGAACCAAAATCAGCGATCTTATCGGTCAGACTTGGGACGGCACCGCCAGCCTGCGGACCTCGATTCCCATGCCGAACCTGAGGCTCCTCAATCTTAACTTTGTTAATGGTGAGACGTTCTTTAACTTCAGTTGTTTTGAGTCGCAGAACAGTGGTCGTGTCTATCTCATGACGAACTCAGCGAGCAACAACGTGAGCGAGACTCATCTGATTAATACGGGTGAGAGTGCCGCCACGATTAGCGGCAGCCTGTACGCGGGTTCAGGCGAAGAGATTGGCTCAGGGGTATTGGCGAGCGATATCCCGCCCGGTGGCAGGACCATTGTGTCGGCTGCTGACGTTGAGCGGGCACTCGGCGCTGAGACCTGGCGCGGCCCGGCCATGCTCGAGCTTAACAGTGAGCAGTCTTTTAACCTGATGACTCGACTGACGAGTCCCAGCGGCCTGGTCAGTAACACGAACTGTGTGCGCGAGGATAACGTTCATAATATTGAGGGCGCGGACTCCCCTGACATGACTTATGTCCGCTTCATCAATCAGGGTTCGACCACGATCAACAATATCCGAGGAACGCTCTACGATCCGTCCGGGCAAGTCGTTGGTGATGCTAATCAGCAACTGCTGTCATCGCTCTCGCCGAAGCAGCAGGTGTGGATCAACCGCACCAACTTTGAGGAGATCTTTGGGTCTACCTGGACGGGTGAGGCGACGTTAAATGTCAGTGCCAGTAACGATCAAGACCTGCGGTTGCTCAACCTGAACTTTGTCAATCAAGAGACCTTCTTCAACTTCTCGTGTTACGAGAACACCTCTAACCCGGGTCCTACTGACGGCATTACCTTTTTTACAGAGAACATCTCGAGCCCAGTGGTTCAGCAGAAGTGTGTGAACTGTCATACCGCTGACGGCGTTGCCTCAAGCACCGACCTACTCTTCCAGGTCGGCAATGACACGGGCATCAAGTCGAACAACTACACCGTGCTCGAAGACTACATCAGTAACGACGCGAACAATGCTAACCGACTGCTGGAGAAGGTCCGTGGCGTGAGTCATGGCGGTGGTGTGCAGTTGCAGTCGGGTTCTGATGATTATCAAAACCTGCTGGCCCTGATTGGGCTTTATGGTGGGGACGTTAACTCGGATAACACCGGCAATGTGGCTGGGTTCTGGCAGGGCGTGACCTTTGCGCCGCCTGAGCAGATCTACCGTCGCGCGGGCATCATCGTTGGCCGGCGAGTGCCCTCCCCTGATGAGATTGATGCGGTCAAGGGTGCGTCAACGGCGCAGCTGAGGACAGCCATCCGAGCCTTGATGGACGGCCCTGGCTTCCATGACTTCCTCGTCACCGGCGCTAATGACCGGCTNCATACCGATGCTTTTACAAACGGCTTAATGTTTAATGTTGGCGATCTGAATAACGGCTGGGTTTTCCCCGTCGGCGCCAAGAAGTATTTTGATGAGGGNAATAAGCTCGAGGTGCCCTATCCCGACTGGCTGCATGACTGGAACTATGGCCTAAGCAAAGCCGCTACCGAATTGATCGCTCACATTGTCGAGGAAGACCGGTCCTACCAGGAAGTCGTCACGGCCGATTACATGATGATGAACCCCATCGTGTCGGAGATTTTACGGGGCGGGATCACCTTTGATGATCCCGATAATCGGCTGGAGTATAAGCCCGCTAAGAACCAGGGCCAGGTAGTGCGGGATGACCAGCACCAAGCCGAGTTTGTTCAGGACTTCGGGACTCGATTCGACTCCTACGGTGACTTTATCGACTACCCACACGCCGGCGTGCTGAACACCCATGCGTTTTTAAACCGTTACCCCACCACCGACACGAACCGGAACCGGGCCCGTTCCCGCTGGACCTACTACCACTTCTTAGGGGTTGATATCGAGAAGTCCGCGCCCCGGACCACGGACCCCGTGGCCCTCGCCGACACCAATAACCCGACCATGAACAACCCCGCGTGCACGGTGTGTCATGAGATACTGGATCCGCTAGCGGGCGCCTTCCAAAATTATGGGAACGAGGGCCGTTACCGCAGCGGCTGGGGAGGTAGAGACGCTTTGCCCGATACCTATAAGCACCCCGAGGACCCTAATACGGAGCGGCTGTATCAGGACGGTGACACCTGGTTCAGGGATATGCGGGCGCCGGGCTTTAACGGCGGTCTCGTTAACAACCCAGACCACTCGTTGCAATGGCTGGGTGACCGGATCGCTAACGACCCCCGCTTCGCCACCGCAGCGGTGAAGTTCTGGTGGCCCGCGGTCATGGGTGCCAACGCAGCATTGGCACCTGAAGAGGTCTCTGATAGTGATTACTCGGAGCGTCTGGCTTTGTTTGAGGAACAGAACGGCTTTATCGAGGCCCTGGGTCAGCAGTTCAGTCAGGGCATCAACGGCGGCAAGCCGTTTAATGGCAAGGACCTGCTCACCGAGATGATGTTAAGCCCCTGGTTCACTGCCGCCGGCATTGAGGACGGCGTGACCTCGACGTCAGCGGCCGTCGGAAACATCGGTACCCGCCGGTTACTGACCCCTCAAGAGCTGGAGGTGAAGACGCACTCGTTGACGGGCGTACTATGGGGATATGACGGCGATGGTGATTTACATCAGTACGATCGTAAAGACACCCAATTTATTGATCAATATCGACTGTATTATGGTGGGATCAATTCCAGTGGTATCCAAGAACGAGCACGAGCAACGACATCAATGATGCTCAACGTTGCCGAGCGACACGCAATGGAAACCACCTGTCAGGCCGTGGTTATGGACTTTGACCGGAACGATTCAGAGCGGCTTTTGTTTGCCGGGATCGAGCCCGAAATAGACCCAGACACTGAAGCTGCAGCTGCATATTTTGTATCTGCAGAGTCGTCAGAGGATGAAGAATCCTTTAACGATACATTTGCATTGTCGGCAGGACAAAAATCTCTTTCGATCGGCTTTCTCAATCATTATTACAAAGGATCGGACGATGGCGAGGCAGAAGAAAGGCGCCTATACATTACTAGTGTAAGGGTTACTGACCCTAATGGTACGCCTGTTTTGGCGTTGGAATTTAGAAACAAAAACGGTGCAGATCTAGATGATTATGGCCTAACAAATTCATCTTGTTTTAAAGGTTACCTTGACTCGAACTTAGGGGCATATGTTTTTTATGGTGACTGCGCGTTTGAATTACCGCTTAACTCTGCCGAAGCAGGCAGTTATTTAGTAACAGTAACAGGCTGGGGAGATCAAGCAGGCCTCCAATTACCCAAACTAGGAGTATCGTTTAAGTCAGATAGCGTAGGGGGGCAAAGGGCCGGGGCACTGCAAATCAAAACGAAAATCGTCGACCTCTATCAACGGCTTCATGGGACGGAGTATTCAGTTACTGACAATGTCATTTCATCAACTTACGAACTCTTAGAGTCTGCATGGGAAGAGAGGAAAACAATGGAATCGACATTTACTAGCCCCCACACTGAAGTAACTTGTTTATGGTATGACTGGGGACTAAGAGCCCAAAACTATGACCCTGATAAAGACTTTACTGGGATGAAATACGCTTGGATCACTGTGCTTGTTGCTCTTATGACTGACTTTGACTACCTTCACGAGTAATTGGTAAGGCAAAGGCAATGAGACGAAGAGACCTCTTAAAACGAACCATGCTACTCGGCGCGGCCGGTCTGTCGCTACCTGTGCCCCGGTTGTATGCGGCACCTTCTGAGGGTTACTCCGGTCGGCTACTGGTAACGCTGCAGTGTGATGGCGCCTGGGATGTCACCAGCTTTTGCGACCCGAAATCCAACCAGCCTGGCGAAAAAGAAATTACGCAGTGGTCAAGGAGTGACGATATTCAAACGGCGGGTAATATCCAGTACGCGCCCTTCGCCAACAACCAGTCTTTCTTCGACAACTACTATCAGGACATGCTCGTGATCAACGGCGTCGACATGCAAACGAACTCCCACACGACAGGGGTTCTGCACAACTGGAGTGGCCGCAACACGGAGGGGTATCCGACGATTACCGCAATGTTCGCGGCGAACAATGCGCCCGAGCAACCTTTATCCTATTTAAATTTTGGTGGTTATTCCCAAACCGCGAATTTGATTCGGTACAGCCGCCTTAATGGTGGTGCAGGACTCGACTTTTTGCTCGACCCTGCTTATCTTTTTGGCAGGACCCCCCTGAGTACAGAAGTAAACTTAACGAATATCCGAGAATTTCGAAAAAATAAAACCCAGGAGATGATGTCGGATGCCACGTTGATGAACCGGCAGAAAGGTAATTTACAGGCATATAATCTTGCGCTATCCGGCCAGGATAATTTAAAAAAGTTTTTAGATTACGTTCCAGACGATAATGAATTGGAAGGCGGTATAACCCTCGCCAATAAGAGATTTAGCGATCTAAGGGACCAGGTCAGATTTGCGGCAGCTGCCTTCCAGT
>NZNP01000126.1 GCA_002694945.1 Gammaproteobacteria bacterium | reverse complement strand
TGTTCTGGCGGTGGATGACATGTTGGAGCGTGGCGAGGAGATTGACTTCGTCAAGGACGTCGCTGTTTGGTACCCGCTTCGTGTCATCATGATGATTCTGGGTGTGCCTGAAGAGGATCTACCGATGATGCTGAGACTGACTCAGGAATTGTTTGGTGCGGATGATCCTGATATGCGGCGAGAAGCAGAAACGGAAGAGCAACGTATGCAGACGCTCATGGAGTTCTTTATGTATTTCAATGCTATGACTGAGGACCGACGCAAGAGTCCTGGTGAGGATGTCGCCTCGGTCATTGCCAATGCTGAAATCGATGGAAAACAGATAGGTGATCTGGAAGCCATGTCTTATTACGTTATCATCGCGACCGCAGGACACGACACAACCAGTTCTTCTGCTGCGGGTGGGTTGTTGGCTTTAATGCACCACCCTGACGAATTTCGGAAGTTAAAGGAGAACCCCGAGATATCTCACCTTGCTGTGGACGAGGCTATCCGCTGGGTGAGTCCGGTAAAGCATTTTCTTAGGTATGCGACCGAAGACTACGAGCTTAGAGGTCGACAAATCAAAACGGATGACCCGATTATGATGCTTTACCCGTCCGGCAATCGTGATGAGGAGGTCTTTGACAGGCCGGACCGGTTTGTTGCAGACCGGCGTCCTAATCGTCATCTAGCCTTCGGTCACGGCGCGCACCACTGTCTAGGTAATCTTTTGGCAAAGATGGAGATGAAGCATCTTTACGAAGAACTTTTTAGCAGAGTCTCGAGTATTGAATTGAATGGTGAGCCTAAGTTAATTCAGTCGACGTTCGTATCGGGTCTGAAGACATTACCGGTGCGCGTCAAAGCCAAATAACGACCGCTCGGCAGATCTTTGTTCTAGCGGATAATCAGAGTCGATCATGTATATAGCGTTCCAAAGATTGATGCATGTTTTGATATGATCCGGACAGTGCAGCTGTCACTTCCTTGACTGCCTCTGGGTCCACAGGAATGAACTGACCTGACCAATCTATTGTGCAGCTGGAGTGGTCCTCTGAGATGACGGTAATCAGAGCTTGGTAGGACTGCATACCGATAGGCTCGCCATAGGCTATCTCATAGCCGATTTGTTGGGCTTCATGGTTCAAATATGTCAATCGCTCACCGATCTCGCCAATCGGCGTTGCCAGATGCCTGATCATTCCGATGCCTTCTCCTTCAACCCTTATTTTGCCCTGATCAATCCCGGCCCACTCCATAAAACCACTAAAATTAGACAGGATCGACCAAGCCTCATTCGCTGTTACTTTCATCCTCATTTTCAATGTAACTTTGTGCACAACAAACCACCGCGTATATAAATATAAACAATAGTAACGTAAACGCGGACTTAACTATGACTTGCGGTCTACTTGCAGCTCTGCCGGGCGTTCCTCTACTGATGGTCGCGATCATGCTTATTTTTCAACCAGAGCAGAGTCTTAATATTCTTGGCATGCCTCTTATGGAGGGGGCAGGGATGAGTTTCCAACTGGGTGACTTAATCTCGTTTTTCCTCTGCACCGCCATAATGTGTTTCCTCTGTGTCTGGGTGAAGAATGCTTAATGGCTCTATCGCGCGTCGATATTCCTCAGTGCGGCCGCCGTGTTCAGAAGCCTTGGCTGGGTTGTTCATGGAGGGGAGTTAACGACGGCAGAAATAATTGCAGAGATTGTTATGACGGTCTTACTTTTACTTTCTCATAAGAGGTTTCAGCGGACTATGCCTAAACTTCGGATATAGCATGGATTTTCAGTTAACCAGTTCGGGGAATTCCTTCTTGAGTAGGGCAGAGACCTCGGATATGGCATCGAGACCAGCTTCCTCGGAGGCAGCACAAGGTTTGACGTTCAGCCATCGGCATCCCTGTTCTATGTATGAAGCTAAAAATTCGGCAACAGCCTCAGGGGAGCCGAAAGGACTGTACTTTTCAAAGCGTTCAAAAGGCATTCGATACATGTTTTCCATCTGGCCGGCCAGATGAGATCTTGCAGTTCTGTCGTTATCACCAAATCCGGTCCATATTTGTAACCCATGCTGCCATTGTGGCTTCGATGACCGCGCCTCGGCGATTTTGTCTATCTCTGTGAGCACATTTTTATATCGCTCCGGCGAGCACCAAACACCGAGCCAGCCATCTCCGAGCAGTGCGGTACGTCTTATTGCTGCATCCGATCTGCCTCCAACGATCATCGGAATTCGGGGTGCTGGTGCAGGTTTGATTAGTGCATCCTCATATCTGAAGAATTCACATTCGTAGCTAACAGGCTCTCCGCTCATCAGGTCGTCAAGGGCTTTCATGCAGTGGTTAGTTTGTTTGCCGCGTCGCGCAGGGTCGACGCCACAGATTTCCATTTCATGTCGATCTTCGCCGCCGACGCCAATCCCGAGGATAATCCTGCCGGGAGCTGACTGTGAAATAGATGACAATTGGCGTGCTACCGGCACCGGATGTCGCAACGCAAGGAGATAGACTCCTATAAAGATTGTGGTCTTCGGTGACATCGCTGCCAGCGTTGCGGCGTTAACAATGCCGTCCATCCCCAGGCCAGTATGGAAACTGATGTGGTCAGCTATAAAAAGATGATCGATTTCTGATTCTTCAACTCGCCTGATTAGCGAAATTCGATTGGTGAAATCACCTGAAAGCATTTCAGGTGATCCGGTTGTGCCGATCATAAGTCGTGACATGAACAATAGGTCTAAAATTTCGGGAAGGATAACTTGCTTGAAATGACGGTCAGAAGCAATCGGAAATACGCTGATTTTCAGCATAATTCCCTCGCAGGCGAACGATGGTCAATTTTGAAGCTGCTAAAATTCTTAGATACTAACAGCGGGAATTGCTTACCTATAATCCTTAGATTCGCCTTTGTTTCAAGTTCCACAAAAACTGCAGAGAAGTTATTAAATTGGGTGTTTAGTCAGCCTTATCGTTAGTCGGATTTGATCTATACTCTTCTTTGTGGTCATTTTTGCAATCTCCACTTCTCTCACAAATGACAAGTTAAAAAAATTTTGATCTAGAGTATGGAAACTAACGAAGCGCGTATCGCCAGCTTTGACACTAAGGCGGAACTGAAATCCATTCTAAGTCTTGGGTGGCCGATCGTCTTGACCCAGCTCTTTATCATGTTGACAGGAACGATCGACGCCGCCTTCGCGGGTCACTACAGTTCGACTGATCTTGCGGGTGTTTCTTTGGGTGGCATGGTGATGTGGCCCGTTTTCATGCTGTTGACTGGACTCACGATGGCAATGACTCCGATCATCGCGCAACTGCGCGGAGCAGGCCAGGATCACCAAATCGCACATCAGGTTCGCCAGGGTCTTTGGGTCTGTGTGTTGACCTCAACTCTGCTCGTGCTGGTCTTGATGAATGTGGCAACGGCTTTTGATTTGCTGGACGTTGACTCTAAGGCCACCCAGATCGCAGAGGAATACTTAGCCGCCGCAGCCTGGGGCGCCCCGGCGGTGATTTTCTATGTAACGTTAAGGTACGTCTTCGAAGGTCTTGGTCAGACCCGCCCTCCTATGTGGATTGCAGGAGCCATGATACCGATCAATGGGCTGCTGAATTATGTTTTTGTTTACGGCAAGTTCGGATTCCCGGAACTGGGTGGCGTCGGTTGCGGTTACGCCACGGCAATTATTTTCTGGCTTGAATTGATCATCATGCTTGTTGTTTGCCGAATGCCGGTCTTCGCTAACTTAGGCGCTTTCAGGCATTTTGAATGGCCGATGGTGCAGAGTATCAAGAGTATTTTGATCATAGGGGTGCCTATTGGGCTGGCAGTCTTTTTTGAAATGGCGGTCTTTTCGGTTGTTGGAATTCTGATCGCCCGCATTGGTGTGGTTGAAATCGCGGCCCATTCAATCGCGGGAAATCTCAATTGGGCAACCTATGTTATTCCNGCGGCATTGGGCAATGCTGCGAGTATCCGTACCGGTTACCATGTCGGCGCGCGTAATTTTCTAGCAGCTCGAGCGACTTCAGCAGCGATCTATAAGTTTTTCCTACTTTACGCGGTGGCTATGAGTATTATCCTGCTTCTTGCCCGTTACCAACTCATCTTCATATTCACAACCGATATAATTGTTGTTGAACTAACGGCGACCCTCGTGCTTTTTATTGCTGCATACCAACTGGTTGATGGCAGCAATGCAGTTGCTGTCGGCGCTTTGCGCGGATACAAAGATACGCGATTCCCCCTCTACGTTGGACTTGTGGGGTTCTGGGGGATTGCAGTCCCCCTGGGTTATTTGCTGGCCGAAGGTATCCTGCTCCCGGGCTTTGCCCCTGGAATTTATGGCTACTGGTCGGCCCTCACTCTGGGCTTGACCATTGTTGGCATCGCCATGGCTCTNCGTCTCTGGCACATCAGCGGCAATGAGAGGAAGATATTGAAATTTGCNGATACCTAACCTGTAACGTAATGCGAGGGTATAGCTTTACCATGGCTTTATAAGAAGTTTGAGTCAGATCTAAATCTACTCGGAGAGGGTTTAAGATGCNTCTCTAAATTATGAGTTCGAGAATTGGACGATTGGTGCCTATGGCAGGAACCTGACTGATGAACGATATGTAAGGTCCGCATTCGTAACAGATGGTTCCGGACTCGCCGAGAAGCAAGCATGGTCGGAACCGAGAACCTACGGTCTGCGTGTGAAGTATTATTTTAGGAAGAGGTGAGAGACCCGACCAAAGATAACTGGAGCCGATTGTGGCATTATTTATTTTGCAGAAGTTAGTGGGGGACTAGATATGAAGCGAGTTGTAACAGGTTTTGATGGCAAAGGTACATCTATATTTATAAGCCAAGATGAGGCTAAAGCAACCTATGAAAATGAGGGTTTGAGATGGACTGAGCTTTGGAGTAGCTATCCAGACGACACGCTACCCATCGATCCACCCAGTGGACCTAAACGCGAGACTGTCAATGATTCTGTGTTTCCGAGCGTTGGCAAATCAATCTTTCGTGTTCTTGAATTTTCTCCAAATCGATTCGACCCTTCGACGCTTAATGAACAGGAAATGGAAGAGATGAATTCAGCCCTGCCAGGTTTGACGAGCCATGTGGAAGCCGATAACCCCGGAATGCATACAACGGATTCGATCGATTATGGCGTCATTCTTTCCGGAAAAATTACAATGGAACTGGATGAAGGAGAAGTTACCGAACTGGGTCCTGGAGATGTCTGGATTCAGAACGGAACGCGTCATGCCTGGCGCGTTACTGAGAAGTGCACCATGGCCGTAGTGCTCGTGGGCGTCGACCGTAAAAGCTAAGCTTATTGGACCTGCGCACAGAAATGTTCTTGAACAATTCGTTATATGAGGAGAGGCTTCTTCCCCATCTGATAGTGGATGCGCTAGGTAAGTATGATGAGCACCCCTGTCTTTATCTCGGCGGCGAGACCGCGACCTACAAGGAAGTTAGGCGCAAGGTAAGCCAATACTCCCAGGCGTTAAAAGAAAAGAATATCAAGGTCGGTACTCGAGTTGCCCTGCTTTCAGAAAATTGTCCTGAGATTGTATTTCTCCAGCTGGCTGCCAATGTCGTCGGTTGTTGCGTTACCCCCCTGCACCCCAAGGGCTCATCAGAAGATCATGCCTATGTTCTCAATGATGCTGAAATAGAGGTTTTGGTTTATCAGCCATCCCAGTACGAGCAGCGAGCACGTGAATTAGCAAAGGTAGCACCTGGTGTAAACCGGTTCCTTGCGTTTGGACCCAGTGAGGTGGGTGAGGATTGTACAGCGTTGGCTAGTACGTTCGACCCTGCTCCTTTGACGGTTCCCGATATTCAGGGGAAAGACGTGAATAACATCGTCTATACCGGAGGCACAACGGGCAAACCCAAAGGGGTAGTGCATACATACGCTTCGTTGACATATATGACAATGATGCAAATGGCAGAATGGGAGATTCCTTCCAGAGTTCGATTTATGGTCGTGACCCCCTTGTCACACGCGGGCTATACCTGTCTGGTGCCAACCCTGCTTAGGGGCGGCTGTCTCTATGTACCTCCTTCTTTCAGTCCTGACACATTTTTTGACATGGTCGAACAGCATCGCATCAACGCAACAATGTTGGTGCCAGTCATGCTGTACTCGTTGTTGGATTCCGAACGTGCTGCTTCTGCTGATATGTCCAGCATGGTATCCATTTTCTATGGCGCATCAGCAATCAGTCCGGTGCGGTTGCAAGAGGCTCTTCTGAAGTGGGGCAAGATATTCGCTCAATTCTATGGTCAGACGGAAGCGCCGACATGTTTTGCGAATCTGCGTCGTGAGGACCATGATCTGGACGTGCCAGGAAGACTGGAGTGTTGTGGTCGTCCTTCACCCTGGGTCCACGTTGCATTACTGGATGATAATGGTTCTGAGGTCCAGAGAGGTACTGCCGGAGAAATATGTGTGCGTGGTCCGCTGCTGATGCAGGGATATTTGAACAAACCGGAACAAACCCGGGAAGTATTTGAAGGTGTCTGGTTGCATACCGGGGATATTGGTCGTTTCGACGAAGACGGCTTTTTGTATATTGTCGGTCGCAAAAAAGATGTGATCATTACAGGTGGTTTCAATGTGTTTCCACGTGAGGTCGAAGACGTTTTGTCCGCTCATGCCGATGTAGAGCAATCGGTGGTTTTCGGTCTGCCGGATGAGCGCTGGGGAGAGGCAGTCACTGCAGTATTAAAACTACGACCGGGAGTCAGGCAATCAGACGAATTATTAAGTTCTTTGATAGATTCGGTAAAAGCCGCCAAAGGGTCGGTACAAGCACCAAAAGCGATCCATTTTTCGGATTCCATTCCACTGACTCCTGTAGGTAAACCGGATAAAAATCAGCTGATTAGCAGGTATCAAACCTGATTTAATTTTCGTTCTTTCTAAGAAAACTCCGCAGGAGAAATACCACCTTTGAAGCGAAGGTAATGAGGTTATAAAAACGGTGGGTCAATGCATAGTGGTTAGAAACGGATGTGTAATATCAATAGAACCGGGGATGGGCGTGCTTCATAATACCTGCCCACCGCTTTCTGACGGAAATGCAGCTTAGGGTTGTATGGGGAGAAATCCTAAAACGTTTTGACCGAGTTGAGGTGTTAGGCGAACCTGTTCGAGCCAGCTCCACGGTCTTCAACGCAATTTAGTCGATGAGCGTTCAGCTGAGCTAGGGAGTCAGCTATGCACAAGATAGATAAGAATCACCAATCGGGGGAGGGCAAATACCATGGTAGATGGGCTGACAAGAGACGTGACAACAGAAGAGATTGAAGAATACAGGGAAATAGGAGTCGTCAACCTGAAGGGCATCCTTGGCAGGGATTGGGTCGACCTGCTGGGAAACGGACTTGATGAAGTTTTCTCGACGTCGCAGGAATCCTTCCCTGTGTTCTACGACTCGACCGAGATCGCTGAACAGATGAAACAACAGGGGGTTGAGGTGCTCGATGATGAAAGATCGCGAGCCATGTCCCATAGCGGCAGGTTTCTCACGATAATCGGTGGCTGGACTGTCAACGAGAACATTAGAAAAGTTGCCCTAGAATCCCCTCTCAGCCACGTCGCTGGGAGATTGTTCGGCTCATCCAAAGTGAACTTCTACGATGACCAGCTCCTCTGCAAGGAACCTGGTGCAAAAGAATACACAGCTTTTCACACGGATGAACCCTATTATCACCTGAAGGGTGAACAGGTCTGCGGGATGTGGGTCTCACCGGACGTGGTCACCGAAGATGCGAGTGCGATGCAGTACGTGAGGGGCTCACATAAGTGGCCGGGTGTTTTCAAGCCAAATGTTTTCGTAGCCCGCCAGACACTTTCAAGCCTTGGCCTTTCCGAGGAGGAAGGTGAACAGAATGAACTACCCGATATCGAGGGTAACCGGGACGATTAC
>NZNP01000125.1 GCA_002694945.1 Gammaproteobacteria bacterium | reverse complement strand
ACACCGTTACAGTAGCTCAAGGTAACACCAATGGTAGGATAAGCGTTGCAATGCTTCGGTCTGGCAAAGTTGCAATCAGTTGGCTTGAAACTGCAGGGAAACTAGCTTCATTAAAAGTTGCGTCTTATGACTTCGATGGTAATTTACTGGATACAGCCATCGTTGCGGAAACAGTCTCTTCTCGTCAAAGTGGATTTCCTGTGATTACTTCACGTAACGATGAAATTTTCGTGACTTGGACAGATGTCTTCGAAAAAAAGCACGTTAGAGTTGCAAGAATTCGTTTTTGAATATTCCTGAGAAAGTTGGCTGAATCAACGTGCGTGATTACAAAATCGGATTAGAAATGTATCAAAAAAGAATGCGGATCGAAGCACTTAAACGGCAAGCATGAAGACGTGCTAAACACTACGCTCTTTCCTCAGTTCCAACCCAACTGATATTTTGGTCCGCGCTTTCGAGGGTACTTGTGTTCATCAGGTAAAAAGCAGAGTCGATTCATACGAGTTATTGAACCGTCGGCATATTCCCATATTAATTGCTCGCCTTCCATGTAGCGACGCACAACCACTGGCCCCCAACCAAAGACATGGAAATTAAGAACGCCCTCATTCCAGATCATTTCAGCAGATGTTCTGGGGCAATATTCACGTTCTCCGATCTTAAATAAGATAGCTCCCTCGGTATCGTCTGTCGTCAAACCAGCCGTGCTGTTTGGACCACTATCGTGGATTAACCCAGCGGCAGTCACCACAACACGACGGCCACACTGTTCTACACGTTCTACATGGCCGACATGTCCACCCTCAACACCGAGCCATAACCCACGAATNTCAGCCGCCTCTTCAGGCAGAGCTTCAGTACATTCGGCTAGAATTGGCAGCGGGAAATGATCAAAACCACACCCAGGTGTATTACCCTTTGGGATGTCAGCCGCCGACTTGCCCTTTCCATCAAGTTCAGGCAAGTCACAGTAATTGAGTGCGCTCCCGTCACCTTCGAGAATNAACGGGTCAATGGTTAAGGNTGGACGTGCAGAGAAGAACANNCCCCAGAATAAAATCGTTAAAATTACAGCGAGCAAGATTGAAAGACGTTTCAAAAATCTGACGGTTACTTTCAANNTTCTNACCTGCTCAACGAGCCCTCAAGCCGGCCTTCTNCAGACGCCAGAGCAATACGTCCAGCCTGTCCTGACCAAAAAACGGCTCACCCTCAAAAGTGCAGGTGGGCACGCCCCAATGGCCTGCTTTNTCATGATCTAATTGATTCTGCTTGATNACCAACTCAAGNCTCTCCGNTTCAGCNGNTAATTGTTGATCAAGCTTTTCCAAATCCAAACCTGCTTTTGCCGTCGCCCCTTTNAGATGGTCACCTTGATTCCAATCTGGTGTGCCTCCCCAGATCAACGACGACACTTCGTCTGCAAACTCGATCCCTTGCCCAGCTTCTACCGCAAGCACGCCCAACCGAGTTAGACGATAAATATAAGGCTGATCTTCCGCCGTCTTAGGACGTCCGTTATCTCCTGGGATCTGAATAACCGGATCCGGACTAGGCCAGAGAAAGGGCAAATCAAGGAATTCTGCAACGCGGTAGACGTCAGTCCTGAAATATGAAAACCATTGTGGTTGAACTTCGTTGAAAAAATCAGGGNTTCTAACCGCAATAGGGTACACAGGACGAAAATGCACCTCTANTTGATAGCTCTCTTGCCACTCCCGCAGGCGTTTTGTAGCGAGGTATGACCAAGGGCTACGAAAAGACCAGAAAACGTCAATTTCTAAACGGGAGCTCATTTTTCAATCTTATCCAGCGCTCATTTCACGCATCGTCATCTTGCCAAGTTGAGACATATGAACCTCATCAGGACCATCAGCAATCCGGCAGAATCTTGCTCGGGTGAAAACCGTAGGTATCAAGGTGTCTTGGCATACCCCTTTACCTCCAAACACCTGCATCGCTCGATCAGCGACATTTTGCGCCATCTGAGGCGCAACAATCTTCACCATAGAGATATAGGGCCTTGCCGCATCCAAACCCTCATTGTCCATGACTTCAGCTGCTTGGAGCGTTAGCAAACGACATTGCTCAATTTCACACACACTACGAGCAATTTCGTGCTGGACGCTAGTCTTTNTGCTTAACTGCTCACCAAAAGCCACTCTGGCCTCAGCTCTCTCACACATCAGTTCTAGGCAACGTTGAGCAAGTCCGACAAATCCCATCGCATATTGAAANCTGCCCGGGCCTAATCGACCTTGGGCTATTTCAAAACCGCAACCCTCTCCCTTAATCATATTCGTGACGGGCACCCTGACATCATTAAAAACAAGCTCCGCCTCTCCTCCTGGAGAATGAAGGCTGTCGAAGACTCGGAGAGGTCGGACAAGTTCAACTCCCGGAGTCTCTCGTGGCACGAGAATGGTCGAGTGTTGCCTATGCCGGGATGCGTTTGGATCTGTCTGTCCCATAACCAACATTACCTTGCAACGAGGACCTACCGCTCCGGTTGTCCACCACTTACGCCCATTGAGCACATAGTCGTCGCCATCTCGTTTAATCTGCAATTCCATATTGGTGGCATCACTGGATGCGACTTGCGGTTCAGTCATCGCATAGGCAGACCTAATCTCACCTGCAAGAAGCGGGTTAAGCCAAGCCTCCTGTTGTTCCGGAGTACCGTATTTAGCCAGCACTTCCATGTTGCCTCTATCGGGTGCGCTACAGTTGAAAATTGGTTGAGCCCAAGCGACCTTACTCATGGTTTCAAAAAGCGTGGCGATTTCCAGATTAGTCAGCCCTGGACTCCANGGCTCATACTCCTTTGGCAGGAATAGATTCCAGAGNCCCGCTTCTTTTGCCAAAACACGCAACTCATCGAACCAAGGCGGAGTTTGCCATAGGTTCTCNGGATTTAAGGTGTACTCTTCATAATCATGCTCGCGCGGGTAGACATGCTCACGCATGAACGATTCCAATCGCGCATCCAAATCAATGACTCGCGCTGATTTCTGAAATCCCATTCGTTCCTCCAGCGAATTATTCGCAGTCGTNTNATTTAATCCTTTCGATTATAGCTTTGAGCTAANGACAAATTAACTAATGTAATACATTAGTTTTACTNAGATTTTTTGGTTTCAAAATAACCCAAAACGTTACTCTAATCTTTTAGTGATTTNCCCAAAAAATGTACTGNGAGGNTNTGGA
This sequence comes from Gammaproteobacteria bacterium, assembly GCA_002694945.1. Classification (GTDB taxonomy): domain Bacteria; phylum Pseudomonadota; class Gammaproteobacteria; order Pseudomonadales; family Azotimanducaceae; genus UBA9659. The sequence continues at coordinate 5,366 of NZNP01000125.1, read as the reverse complement.
ATCGAAACTCTCTTAGGACGGACTATTTCTTATTATTTTATTTTCCANCNCTGTCAGGATCAAAACCACGCTGCACGTCTCCAGACTGAGCCGCNTTCACAGTATCGAAGAAGTCATCAGAGGTATTAGCGTGGGGAAACGGGACCTCTGGTACAGGTAAATTCAGCGCGTGACAGATCGGCTCCCATCCATCTTCAGGATGCCATTCTAACAATCTACTTTTTGGAACTATCGAGCGAACACGCTCGTTATGTCTTAAGTAGGCGGCAATTACCTCATCTTTATTATCGATATCTAGAGTGAACCATTTGGCGAATTCAGAAGCAACCAGCGCTGCAGTCGGGTTAGGTTCGCCCTTGGAAGATCGTCGCATTATGGAAAATATAGTGCTGTTGATAGATTGATACCATCTCTCGTCCTCTCTGATCGACAATAATACTAGCGCATCAGGAAATGCCTGCGCCATCTGATCGAACAACGGTGCACCGGGCCAATCTACAGTGGCTACCCAATTACCGAGAAATTGCTGCCAGTTCATATGCTGGCCGTCTACAGCTGATTGCCAGCTGGAAACGTCCTCTGGATGTTGCCACAACTCAAACATATGGTAGCAAGGACCATTTAGCAGAACCTCCAGTGCTACTTTTAGCGAATTGGTACCGGTACGACCAAGGCCCGCTCCTATTACCTGCATACAAACTCCATGAAACTTGTCACGACTATTTTCTTACTATAAAGAACGCCGATTAGAAAACGGATCAGAGCACTAAAGAATTGACCTTTCGTATAGAACTCGGCAGCTAGGTCTTCGCGATAATAGCCTCTTAGGAGAGCGAGCGCAGAAAAAATCTGCGCTCGTTTGCTAACGGTCAAAATCGGCTCTTATCTATCGCAGGGCTTTGTTCACCCTCCATGAAAACATATGTTATTCACAGCTAATCAGTTACAACCCGCAAACTGACCAGAGGGAAAAGGTGCAAAGAGGCTATAAGTAATAGCGAAATTTACCTCTGCCGAGGTAATCTGTTTCAAATCTCCCAAACTCTGAAATGCACCACAAGCTTCGAACGGACCGCAGATCAAGCCATCACCATCCGTGTCAGACCCTGCAAGGGCGAAATAGTCTCCAGATGGGACTGAATCAAAATTGGCAGAGTAAACACCATCTGCAGGCGAAACTAGCTCACAGCTTTCTTGCTCAAGACTTGAGGCGTCTAGCAGAACTAAATGCATGGGCCCCGCGTTCAGTGGTTCTGCGGGCGGCGCATTATTTATCGTCACTGGTAGTGAAAGATTGGAAATATTCGACACTACGTCGAGGGTGAATTGACTTGTCCCCTCGGGCAAATCTTCTCTATCCACAGTAATTACATAAGAACCAAGGCGATCAGAATCCACCTGATTCTCTGAAATCAAAAATAAATCGGAATTAATCGAAAGGCTATCAATTGAAACCGTCGCGTCAGCGTCTCCGGAGTTTCTGAACTCTACTTCAATGCTAGTAAGCCCTGTTCCAAAATTCAGACTACTCGGCCGCGCAGAAAGATTTCCGACTGGCTCGCCTGGTTCACAGGGGTCCTCATCTCCTTCTATCGGCGTTGAAGAAATTCCCGCCAAACACTCCGCTGCGCGAACGGCGTCAAGAGTGTCTATTAGTCCTGCTCCGAAAAGATCGTCCCTTCCAGGTTCACCAATATCAAGCACAATCGTTTTGTCTTCTAGCGCCTGGTCGAACTCGTCAGGCGTCAAACCGTCATGGACAGACTCCATTAGCGCTGCCACTCCTGCAACATGTGGTGTAGCCATCGATGTTCCATTATAACTAGCGTATCCACCTGGCTCACTGCAGCTATCAGAGCCAATGGTGCTCAAGACTCCATCATTAAAACCATCTCCGTTTTCATCGGCAAAAGACTGTCCGCCGGGAGCTGTTACATCAACTTCCGTACCAAAAGTAGAGTAAGAAGCTAAAATCGCGTCTCCTGGGGTACCCCCTGGGCCATGGCTTGCAGCCGATACTGACACGACACCTTCATACGAGGCAGGATAACCCAATCGATCACTAGCGTCGTTTCCGGCCGCGGCAATTATAATTACTCCTGCAGCCCGTACCTCGTCGTAAACATCCTGAGCGGCTTGATTAAAACCGCCTCCACCCAGGCTCATATTTATGATGTCCGCTGTTTGTGCCGGCACAATCCCAGAGTCGTTCGGAAGGCCAGCCGCGTAAAGGTTACCCTGCAATATATCGAACGTTGAACCGCACCCGCAGTTACCCAGAACTCTAATAGACATGATCGATACATCTCTTCCCACTCCAGCTACGCCTACTCCATTGTTCGTAGGTGCAGCTACTGTGCCCGCCACGTGCGATCCATGAAACGCAGTGTCGCTTGCCGGACCGATATCCGTAGAGTCTGGGTCAATACCCGGAGTATCATCTCCATCAATGTCTGGCGGAGAAACAAAATCGAACCCAAACCGTAATTTTCCGGTCGCATCTGACGCATCTGTATCAACACTTGACCAATCTGGATGCGCCGCGTCACCGGTGAGTGGAACAATACCTGTATCTAGAACCGCTACCAGAACATCTTCTCTGCCTTGGGCGTTTGAAATTCCACTATCCCAAGCCTCTTCAAGTTTAATTAGNGAGTAATGTGATGCGAATTGCTGGGCGATGAGATCTGGATCGTCATTCGGGAGCGCACTTTTATATCGGATGTAGTTCAAACCAACCGATTTAATCATCGATTCATTCTTGCCCACCGATTTAGCGATTAGAACTGTGAGGTATTGTTCTTGCTGATCGGGTACACCGTTTGCATCTTTATCGCCCGCAGCAAATGAAAACTGTAAATCATCANTCGNNGTCCAGGGNGTGGTCCTAATACCCACTCGNTGCGCCATAGACGTCCAACTACTCAATGAGTTGTCGGGCAAACCTACTTGCATAACCATACTGCCAGCACCACCCATTACGGTCATGCCCATTGCACTGATCGTTTCTTCCTGTGCAGCGCTAATTTCAGCTCGTGGGGCATCTTTCATAAGCGTTCTGAACTCGGAAGAGGTCGACATAACCCATTCACCAGCTCGTATCTGCGAGCACAACTCTGTTTGGTCGCAGTTAGCGGCACCTATTTCTGATAGACGCATAGACGTTTTCGCATTCAGCGACTGCGCTCCAGAATCTTCAAATGCTANCAAATAACCAGNTTCGCCCTGAAAAACGACAACTTGTAGGAAATATTCACCAGCTTCATTAATCGAAATNCTTTCGACATTNGAAACGCTAAAGGAACCGTCAACGAACTCCAAACCATTCGCTCCATCTCTGAACAGTTGCAAATCCAAATCATCTTGCGCCCCATCGCCGTTAATNTTTAGACGAATACTTTGACCGGCCTCCGCATTGAACAAGTACCAATCTTCTGTGTCTCCAGATGCAGATGAGAAACCAGAGATGCTNGTTCCACTTTGGACCAATTGAGCCGCAGATGGATCGTCATTGTCTCCATCNGTGGTTTTCGTATCGAGATCAGCACCGATCGTTGGAGGTGTCGTNAAGGNAANCTGCACCGTGCCNGCNATAGCAGNCTCTCCGAAATCCAGCGAATTGGTTTCTACCGGNACTTCCTCNACGACTTGAACTTCNACAGTTTCTCCNGGGACNGTNACCGTTCTNGTCTTGGTGTCGCTACAACCTATAACAAGTANCGTTNCNATCCAAACGAACAGCCNTGAGTTTTGCCAATTTTTTTTTGTACTTTNCNCNAACACCATGAACACCTTTTTACTCGTCTNCAGCTTCAATTCCTCGTATCGTAGCATGTCCGCCAAGTAGATTTAGTAATTAGAAAAATAATCGGACAAACGGTCAAAGAGAGCTATTTCATTCTTTACCTGCGAATTTCCTAAAGATTCAACCTAAGGATAATTTAAATGTAAGCTAAACCCGAGCAAAACGAACGACCAAGCGAGGAAAAGCAATATGCAGCATGCCAACTCAATAGAACTTTGGGGAGCACACACCGCTCGCACATTCCGGCCGGTCTGGGTTGCCGAGGAACTTGAACTTGACTATACGCTTTATCCACTAGCACCGCGCTCCGGTGAGTTACAGACTCCAGAGTATATTCAATTGAATCCGAGGCAAAAAATACCCTACATGCGCGACGGTGAGCTGGAAATCTCTGAAAGTCTCGCTATTTCAAGATACTTANTAAATGCATATGGTAACCAAACATTGAGCACTCCATCATCTCCNGCGGAAATTGCGNAAGAAGATGCCTGGTGCTGTTACACATATGGAGAACTCGACGAGACCAGCCTTTACGTTATCCGTCGGCACCGGGATCTGGCTGAAATATACGGCGGCAGCGAGACAGTTGTNCAATCTTGTTTCGNTTATCTGAATCGTCATCTCAATGTAATCGAAAACCATCTCANAGGGCANCAATACGTTCTTGAAAAGGGCTTTTCNCTCNCNGACATCATGCTACAGACTTGTCTNACCTGGGCCNAGGACTATGGCGCCGNACTAGGCANGGAGTGCAAAAGATACATNTCNTTCATCGGAGANAGGCCGGCCTATCAGAGAGCGAGACACTCAAACTACACGCCCCAAGAACAACAATGGATCCCATGACGACTCGCGAAGTCTTCGACTCTTTGCTATGAAACTAACTGGATCTTCAAACCAGCCTGAAACCTGCTTTTGATAGAGGCATAGTTCTNACTCGCNTGCCCACAGCNGCATAGATGGCGTTGGCGACGGCAGGCGCGAGAGGCGGTAAGGCAGGNTCACCTAGTCCAGTTGGTGCATTAGCGCTCTGGATAAAGTAAACGTCAATTTNTGGTGCAGCATCGATACGCATGACNTCATACTCATCAAAGTTATCTTCCTGGATAACCCCATCTGTGATCGTTATTTCCTGCATCGCCATCGTTGAAAGGCCATCAATTATCGAACCTTCAACCTGATTCATAGCGCCGCTCATGTTGATGATTGGACCAACATCCACGGCAACCGTCACCCTGTCGACTGTAAATGAGTTGTCTTTATTGACAGTCACGTCCGCTACTTCAGCTATGTGTGCTGCATGACAGAAATAAAAGGCCAGNCCCTGCCCCTTTCCCGCGNCCATTCTTTTTCCATAACCTGACTCCTTGACCGCCAATTTAATGACGTCAACCGCACGACCCGTGTTTAATGCACGAACATTTCCTTCCTCAAGCCAACGAGGTTCGCCTAACAGCTCTATAAGAAAGTCCGCATAATTTCTACCCGCCAGTACCGCTAGCTCATCGAGAAAACCCTGCTCACAAAATGCATTGGTATTGGACCCAGGAGCTCTCCAAGC
>NZNP01000124.1 GCA_002694945.1 Gammaproteobacteria bacterium | reverse complement strand
AATAAAACTCAAGAACCGCGGCGAGTGACGATATCGACCCGTCATGCATATAGGGTGCAGTTAAGGCAATATTCCGTAATCCTGCCGTTCTATATCGCCATCGATCCTCTGGCTCACCAGTGACTTCATAGCGTCCTAAATCATTATGGACATCACCTTCAAATTTTACATCCGTCTGAATGGTAACCGTATCAGTCAGGCGGATGGTACGCTGGCCTGGTTTTAAACCCATGGATTGCTCGTACCCAATACCAGTGTTACGAAAGCTGTGATCCGTGAAGAGAGCTGTCTTATCGCCAAGTTGATGACACGCTATGCAGCCTTTCTCCTGAAATAGGATAAACCCTCGCTTCACTGCCTCTTCCACCGCTAATTCATCGCCACCAAAGTACCAACGATCAAAGGGGCTATCCCCAGCAACTAGGCTTTGCTGATAGGCCGCCAGTGCTTCGCCGATGGTTACAGCATCAATATCACCAAGAGTCTCAGCGAATTCAGCGGAATAATCGTCTAGCTCTTTCAATCTACCTATGACCATACCAATAGAGAGGTTACCCATTTCACGTTCGGACAAAAGTGGCGACCAGACCTGGTTTACTAGGGAGTATTCCCGTCCATCGTGAAATAGCGACTGCCGATAACGCACATTTAGAAGCGACGGGGAATTGCGCTTAAGGACTCTACCTTCTAGTCCAACCGGTGTCGCGAGCTGGTTCTGGGCGAAACCCTGCTCTGGAATGTGACACATGGCGCAGGAGAGAGTGTTGTTAACTGACAAACGACGATCAAAAAATAACTTCTTACCTAGTTCAACCAAACGTTCGGGGGAAGTTTCGACACTGGGCAAACCTAGGCCGACATCTGCCTGACTCAAGACCGGCAGCAATCCAAATAGCAAGGCGGCTATCTTGACTCGTTGGGGAAACAGCATCTATGTTAAGCTTTTTAAATTAAATCTAAAGATTAAAGGACAGTAAAAATGATGCTGCGCATTTTCTCACTTGCCGTTCTCTTTGTCAGCCAGATCAGCTTAGCCGATGAAACCTGCATGTCTCCCTACATGGCAAAAATAGTTGGCCAAGAAGACTTTGTTTACGTCTGGACTCTTGGTGTTGAAGGAATTGGCGACGAGCAGGATAAATTAGTGACAATCGCGGTCAACCCCAACGATCAGAACTACGGCGAGGTGGTTGCCAGTCTGTCTGTAGGGGGCCGTAATGAAGCACACCACTCCGGATTCACTGACGACCGTCGTTATCTCTGGGCAAGCGGGCTCGACACCAATAGGATTTTTATTTTCGACGTACATACTGACCCTGCCAAGCCAAGACTGCATAAAACCATTGATGACTTTGTGGAAAAAACTGGCGGCGTTGTCGGACCTCATACTTCTTATGCACTACCTGGTCGAATGATGTTAACAGGACTGTCCAACAACAAGGATCACGGTGGCGTAACAGCATTAGCGGAATACACTAACGAAGGCGATTACATCGCAACTTACTGGATGCCAAAAGACGGTGACCTGCAAGGAGCAGTTAAGTCAGGCAAATATGCTGACGGCTATGGTTATGACCTTCGCGCTTTGCCACGCAGAAACATCATGGTTACATCTTCGTTTACTGGCTGGAACAATTACATGATGAATCTGGGCGAGATGATGGCAAGTCCTGAAGCAATGGCCCAATTTGGTAATACCGTAGTTATCTGGGATCTGCATACACGAAAGCCAAAGAAAATTCTTGATGTGCCTGGCGCTCCGCTGGAAATTCGATGTGCCTGGGGTGCCAACAATAACTACTGCTTTACGACCACTGCTCTTACCTCAGAAATCTGGTTGATTTATGAGGAAGACAACGACTGGCACGCTAAGAAGGTGGCTGATATCGGCGACGTCAGCAAAATTCCTTTGCCAGTGGATATTTCTATCACATCCGATGACAACCTTCTCTGGGTCGACACATGGAACGATGGGCTGGCTAGACTGTTCGATATTTCAGATCCTTTCAAGCCCGTTGAACTAATGAATGAATCCATCGGTGAGCAAATCAATATGATTTCTCAGAGCTGGGATGGCAAGCGTGTCTACTTTACCTCGTCTCTATTAGCAAACTGGGATAAAACTCAATCTACCGGCAAGGACTTACAGTACTTCAAAATCTATGACTTTGATGGCAAGCGTTTAGAACACAAGCTAACCGTAGATTTCATCGAACAGCAACTGGGTTATCCGCATCAGATGCGTTTCGGCGCCTATTCGCTATACGGACTACGGCGACCAATGTCTGCTCGATTCGCATCTAATCAGTGAGGGCGATGGCTCTGGGTCTGGTGCTGATCACCTGTTCAGCCTTCTCAGCTCCCCATCATAGGACATCAGAACAGACTATCCTGGCGCCGGGGTATGCGGAGCTTACATTCCAAGCTCCCAAGCCCGGCACCTACAACCTCCCGAGCCTTAGCAAGGCGTCTAATGGGGAGCTGGTCACAAGTCGTGGAGAATCGACTAGTCTGCACGCCTTAACCGGCGATAAGTTCGTGATCCTTAGTTTCATATACACTAGTTGTAATGACGTCAACGGCTGTCCGCTCGCTTCTTACGTCCTCAGCAAAGTCCAGGACCGCATCAAACAAGATAAACTACTAAGGGATCATGTTCGTCTAATCTCTCTAAGTTTTGATAGGCTTAACGATACTCCAGAAACTTTAAAAAAATACGCCGCCAACTTCCGACATAAGAACTTCGACTGGCAGTTTTTGACAACCCCATCAAATCAGGCCCTTGAACAGATCCTGAGCGGCTACAATCAATTTGTTATTGAAGATGTCGACGATAACGGTAAAAAAATAGGTACGCTCTCCCATATCCTCCGCGTCTATCTAATTGATCAAAAGCGCAACATTCGAAATATTTACTCTGTTTCTTTCCTACATCCTGACATTATCATGAACGATATCCTTACCATTTTTAATGATCACCAAACCTCAGACCAACGCGGCGCCAGCGGTGATAACGCTCTGCGATAGCTAAAGCCCACTCCGGTTTATTGCTTTTACGCCACTCGCTAGCTGCGAACTTATTCATCTCAGCGAATGTCGGATAGATGTGAATGGTACCCAGAATCTTGTTGAGACCTATACCATGCTTCATGGCCAGGACAAATTCGCTAATGAGATCAGCGGCATGTTGGGCTGCAATGGTGACCCCTAATATCCGATCACTCCCACTGGCTACCAGCACCTTTACCAACCCATAAGCCTGATCATCGGCAATGGCTCGATCCAGGTCGGCCACACTATAGGAGGCGACGTCGTAGTCGATCCCTTCGGCCTGTGCCTCCCGCTCGTTGATGCCAACGCGAGCCACTTCCGGAGTACAAAAAGTTGCCCAGGGTATCACCGAGTAATCGACCCGAAACTTTTTGAAGCTGCCAAAAAGAGCATTGACCGTTGCATACCAGGCCATGTGCGAAGCCGTATGAGTGAACTGGTAAGGACCTGCGACATCGCCGATCGCATAAACATTAGGGAAATTGGTCCGTAGGAAATCATCTACCGCGACAGTGCCGTTCGGATTGAGTTCAACTCCCAGCACTTCGAGACCAAACCCCGAGACATTCGCCTGTCGACCGACGGCAATAATCAACTGGTCAAAGTCCACCAGCGACTGCTCCCCATCCCCGTCGACAACCACCAGCGATTTAGTAGGACCGGACATACTCACCGATGTTGCCCGATGACCCGTAAGTACCCTGGCCCCTTCACTTTCCAGCTGCCTCTTTACCATGTCGGAAAACTCTGGGTCCTCGCGGGACAGGAGCGCGGGCATCAGCTCCACCTGAGTGACCTGACTGCCCAGCCTAGAGAAGGCCTGGGTCAGTTCAGTACCAATAGGCCCGCCACCCAGGACAATCGCGCGCTCTGGCAGTTGTTGTAACTTCCATAGGGTATCGGAGGTCAGGAAATCTACCTGCTCGATGTTTTCAATCGGCGGTACAAGGGGTTCCGCGCCGGTGGCGATAATAATGTTCCGCGTAGTCAAAACCTTATCATTCACACTGACTTCCCAGGGCGTCAGGATTTCACCCAGCCCAAGCTCGACATCCACGCCCAGCCCACGGTAGCGTTCTGGCGAGTCATTCGGTTCTATGGTGCTGATTACTCGCTGCACCCGTGCCATGACCGCCTGAAAATCAACATCCGGTTCCAGGTCACTGAAGCCAAGTTGACTGCCGTGGCGTAGATCAAACGCATGCCGGGCCGACCGGATAAGCGCTTTGCTGGGCACGCAGCCCGTATTCAGGCAATCGCCCCCCATTTTGTTTTTTTCGATCAGCGTTACCCGAGCTTTGACGGTCGCCGCAATCAGTGCCGCCACCAGTCCACCGGAGCCTGCGCCGATAACCACCAGGTCACAATCAAACTTCGTTGGACGCTGAAAACCCCGATAAACTCGTTGGGCTTTCAACCAGCCAACCAGCCATTTTGCTACGAGGGGAAACAACCCGAGCAGCACAAACGATGTGATCAAACCGTTCGATACCACATCTCCTAGACTGGCAATCCTACCCAGCTCGGTACCGGCGTTAACAAACACCATGGTGCCGGCGAGCATACCAATCTGGGATACCAGGTAGAACTGCCAGACCTTCATGCGCGTCACTGCCATCGCCAAGTTAACAGCGAAAAACGGAAAAACGGGCACCAAGCGCAGGGTCAGCAAATAGAAGACACCATCTCGCGCGATTCCCCGGTTAATATACTCCAGCTGAGTTTTGAACCGACTCTGTACATGCTCCTGAAACAACCACCGTGCGATAACCATGGCTAATGTGGCGCCGATCGATGAAGCAAAAGATACAAACACCGTACCCCAGCCCAGCCCAAACAGGGCACCAGCAGCGAGAGTCAGAAGGGTCGCAGCACCTGGCAGCGAAAGGGCCGTGGCAACGACATAGATACCAAAAAACACCCCGACAAACTCGACCGGGTGTGACAACAACAGCTGTTCAAGCTCGGACTGTTCCCGCTTGACATTCGCCAACGTCAGGAGCTGGTTAAGATCAAAGTAGAAAAATGCAGAAAGGGCCAGGACGACAGACGCCAGAACAGCCCAACGGGAGGCAGACATAAAAACTCCTTGTTACTAACGGACTCGCCGATCAGGCTTATCGATGCTCAGGGACGCGCATTGTTACATACCGCCGCTGGAAAGTTGAAAACATTGACAGCATCCACTGTTTCCGTTCTGCCCTGACTAGAAGGAAAACGGTCGATGCGAGTATCATGCCGGTCGCAACCAAGAGAAACCCGCATGACCGAAACAGCATGGCGAAAACTTAGCAAACTCAGGAACAAATTTGATGATCTGCAGATTGCTGANCTGCTAGCCAATGAAAGTCGTCTGGCGAACTACTCGCTCAGCACCTGCGGAATCTATGTCGACTTTTCCAAGCACCTCGTCGATGACGAGGTCATGGCCGCACTCCTGGAACTTGCCGGCGACAGTCGGGTGCTAGAGAGAGGCATAGACACCTACGCGGGTGAACAGGTCAACCCAACCGAGGGACGAGCAGCACTGCACATGGCCCTGCGCCAGCCTCATGCCATCCCCGCCATGCGGAAGGACCTCATGGCCGCCCGAGCGAGCATAAAGGCTTTAGCTGACGCCATTCGTTCAGGCGAGCGGCGCGGACCTAATGGGGACACCATCACTGACATTATCAATATTGGTATAGGCGGCTCTGATCTGGGGCCGAAAATGGTCTGCACGGCCCTGCACGAATTCGCGGACGGCCCCCAGTGTCACTTTATCTCTAACGTCGATGGCGCTGAGCTGCAGGTCCTCCAACGCAAGCTGAACCCTGCCACCACTGCCATTTTGATTTCCAGCAAGACCTTTACGACAACCGAAACCCTGCGNAACGCTGACTCGGCGCTAACGTGGCAAGCAACCAGCCTGGGGCTTGAGCATGCAGCCAGGCAGGCGATCGGGATAACCGCGAGCCCNGCAAATGCCCTCGCCTTCGGTATTCCGGAGCAGTCTCTGATCACTTTCCCCGAGGCNATCGGCGGCNGGTATTCCCTGTGGTCAGCGATAGGCNTGCCNATTGCNATAGCGCTGGGCTTTGACCGGTTNATNGAGCTGCTNGACGGAGCGGCTGCNATGGATCAGCACTTCCTGAAAGCGAAGCCAGACCGCAACCTACCGCTGATCCTTGGTCTACTGGGCATCTGGTACAACAACGTGGCACAGGTCCACAGCCATGCAGTTGTACCCTACTGCGAGCGCCTCGGACTGATGGTCAGTTACCTACAACAGCTGGACATGGAAAGTAACGGCAAACTGACTGGACTGGATGGCAAGATCGTAGAGCATGCAACCGGACCCGTTATTTGGGGGCAAACCGGCACCAACGGCCAGCATGCATTTTTCCAGCGGCTGCACCAGGGCACCCGCTTCGTCCCTGTGGACTTCATTGCCACGGTTAAAGACAACCTCAGTATGGAATCACATCACCGTATGCTGCTAGCCAACATGATCGCTCAGAGCTCAGCGCTAATGGTCGGTAGTCAGACGGACGATCTCCATAGATTTCATCCCGGCAACCGACCAAGCACCACGATATTGCTGGAGGAACTGAAGCCATCGACTCTAGGCGCCCTGATCGCACTCTATGAGCACAAGGTTTTTGTGCAGGCAGCTGTCTGGAACATCAACCCTTTCGACCAATGGGGTGTAGANCTCGGCAAGGTCCTGGCCAGTTCCGTACTCGATGGCAGCACGGATCATGATCCCTCCACCCTCTCGCTCATGAAGAAGACAGGGCTCCTGGATTAGTGGCGGTTGCTTTCAAAAAAANCAGAGAGGGCGTGACTTACGAAGTNCGCACCGCGGGAAAGACGGTAAGACTCTANACCAACGGTGCTTTTCACTCCCAGTACAANCCGCGCCACCTNTTTACCGGTGCCGTCTGGGACCTGCTCAGCCTGCCCTCCNTGTCGACGGATCGCGCGGTACGAGACGCGCTGGTCCTNGGAGTCGGCGGGGGAACGGTGATCCATCAATTGGACGCCCTGCAGGACATCCGGCGAGTCATCGGGATTGAGTTGGATCCCGTNCATCTGCANATCGCAAANCATCATTTCGCCTTGTCCTACCGTCATACCGAACTCATCATTGCTGACGCCCGGAACTGGCTGAACCGGCAAACAGAGCAATTTGATTACATCGTCGATGATGTGTACCTNCATGGTGATACCGACCCGGAGCGACCTTTCTTCCCTGACAGGCAGTGGTGCGATCTCCTATGCCGACACCTGAAACCCGGGGGCGCGGTCGTACAGAATCATATAGAAAGCACCCACGCCCGTGATGTCAAGCGACGCTTCGACCAACTTTTTGATCAGGTCTTGATCTACAGCAACAACCTATACAGCAACACGGTTCTTGCTGGCTTTTTTACCAGCGCCAGCAAAGCAGAACTCAAGCGGCGTTGTGANCAAAAACTGAATCGCCTGCCCCGCGGCGNAACCAGCCGGCTTCGTCACTGCATCGGTTAGATCTGGGGAAGAAAAACTGGGCAGACAAAAAACACACGCATCACCCAAGTACAGGAAAAGAGAGTATGCTGGCACTATGAGAAATGTCCTGTTTATCACCGCCGATCAGTGGCGCGGCGAGTGCTTNTCGNGCCTTAATCANCGCGTACAGACTCCTCACCTNGATGCCCTGGCTGCCGACGGCATNCTGTTCAAACAACACTACGCCAACGCCGCCCCGTGCGGCCCCTCGCGTGCCAGCCTCCATACCGGCATGTACCTCCAGAACCACCGCTCAGGCACCAATGGCACGCCCCTAGATGCCAGGCACACCAATTGGGCTATCGAAGTCCGTAAACACGGCTATGACCCGGNCCTGTTCGGCTACACAGATACAGCCAATGATCCGCGGCAGTTCGACCCCGATCATGAGTACATGCGCACCTATGAGGGACCCTTACCGGGTATCAACCCNGTTGTCATGATGGGTACTTNCCCNNATGCCTGGGCCGAGTGGCTCGCCACCCAGGGCTACTCGATTCCTGAACCCAACTGGCAACTGTACACCGCGAAAGAGAAGGGGCAGGAATACGAAACCGGCGGGACGCATCCCCTCGCGCTCGATTTACCGCCGGANCATCATGATACGCACTTTATGGTCGATCAGGTCATAGATTACATCGGCAATCAAGATCAGTCATGGATAGTCCACCTATCGCTTCTGCGCCCCCATCCACCCTGGGTCGCACCGGCGCCCTATAACCAACTCTATCACCCTGCTGAGCTGATGAACTTTAACCGGCAGGCTGACGTCCAGCAGGAGGCCGCCCAACACCCTTTCCTGCAGCACTACCTCAACCGCCCCTACTATGCAGCACCCGCGGATGATCGGAAGACAGCGAGGATGAAGGCATCCTATTTCGGCCTGATGACAGAAGTGGATGATAACCTCGGGCGGCTGTTCGCATACCTGAAGCAGATCGACCAGTGGGACAACACGCTGATTGTCTTTACATCAGACCATGGCGAACAGATCGGTGATCACTGGCTGATAGGCAAAACCGGTTATTTCGATGAGTCCTACCACATCCCCCTGATCATTCGGGATCCTGATCAAAAGGCATGCCGAGGAGCGATCATCCAGCACTTCACGGAAAACGTCGACATCATGCCTACCATGCTGGACTGGCTCCAGATCGATGTGCCGCGCCAGTGCGACGGTCGATCTCTCANCGAGACTCTCCAAACCGGCACGGCACCAGCAGAGTGGCGCGATGCGGTTCACTGGGAATATGACTTTCGCGATATCCCTCAAGGTTCAGGCATGGAAGCGGAGCTGGAGCTGACACCGGATCAGTGCACACTCAATGTCATCAGGGATAATGCCGGCAAGTATGTGCATTTCACCGGGCTGCCACCCCTGTTTTTCGATCTGGAGAAAGATCCCGGTGAACACGTCAACCGGGTGGGTAATCCAGACTACNTTTCTACTATCCTGAACTATGCCCAGCGGCTGCTGTCCTGGCGAATGAACCATGATGAGCGAACCCTGACCCATGTCGCCCTCACCGAGCAGGGTGTCATATCGCGACATGAGCCAAGATACTGACATGCGATTCGCTGTTATCGGAACAGGCATGATGGGGTGTGAGCANATTCGNAACCTAGCNCACAACGACGAGGTCGATCTGATTGCCGTNGCGGACCCCAACCNAAGGTCACTAGACTGGGCGATCAAAGCNTGCGGCACGCGATTTACGCCNAAGGCTTGCGTGAGNNNCGCTGAGGTCATTGATCTGCAGCCCGACGCGGTGATCATTGCCACCCCGAATTACACCCACTTCGAACTGGTCAAGNACTTCGGGGANTCACCCNTTCACCTGCTGGTCGAGAAGCCGATGACCACGACATTGGCCGATGCACGAACACTGGTCGAAATTGCCGAAAAAAGGTCTGCTCTCACCTGGATCGCCATGGAATATCGTTACATGCCAACCACCCAGTCGTTCCTGCATAATCTGGCGAAGGTGGGTGACCTGAAGATGCTTTTCATACGTGAACATCGTTTCCCCTTCCTTAAAAAGGTCGACAACTGGAACCGGTTCAACCGCTTCACCGGTGGCACGCTAGTAGAGAAATGCTGTCACTTCTTTGATTTGATGAATCATGCGATCGATGCAAGGCCTCTTCGCGTCATGGCCTCCGGCGCGCAAGACGTGAATCACCGCGAAGAACGTTACGACGGTGAACAGCCAGACATCATCGACAACGCCTTTGTCATCGTTGATTACGACAATGGCGCACGCGCCTGCTTGGACCTTTGCATGTTTGCTGAGGGCAGCCACAACGAACAGGAACTGGT